>NZ_CP087588.1:2016666-2370833 GCF_020985305.1 Croceicoccus sp. Ery15 | reverse complement strand
ATGCGCTTTTCAGGCGTCCATCATCAACAACAGCGCCCATGTCAGCGCCAGCCCTGCGAAGAACAAAGGCCAGCTCCAATAGAAGGACACGTCATAGACGTGCATCATGTGCACCGCCAGCACACCGCCCGTCGTCCCGCCCTTCCCCATGAAGAGCGAGAGTATCCAGCTCAGGAAAATGCCGAAAGGTATGGCTTTGACGAAAGAGAGCAACGATCCCCACTCGCGCTGGCATGGCACACAATACATCGATCCAATCGCGTGCGAGACTGGCATGCGGCGGTAAATTTTTCGCTAATCGCCGCAGCGCGGTCTGCGCTTCAGCCGCCGGTATAGGCGGGCTGCTGATTCTCGCCCAGCCATTGGCGGAAATCGCCGCCCGCAATGTTGCAGGCCGCTGGCGGCACCGGCGCGGCCCAGCGATAGGTTTGCGCGCGCAGCCAAATGCCACCTGAAAGCACGATCACGGGCACCCGCCGGTATTCGCCGCCCTCATAAAGGTCCAGTTTGCGCCAGTCCTGCGGCGCAAGCGTCGCTTCGCAGACCACGCCGTATACGCGGCGAATACCGCTGGCGGGCAGCAAGGCGGGATAGAAACCGCTGCGCGCCGGAACCGCGATCAGCCGCCCCGCGACTGTCGCATTACGGCAAAGCCCCAGTCTCGGCGCTAGCCAGCGGGCCATCGGCGTATCGGTCGCGGCCATCAGGGTGCCATAGACAAACAACCGCTGGACGATGGCCCTGCTCTCCCTAATGATCGTGATGGCAGGCCAGAGCCTCGATCGCATCTTCCAAACGCGCACTGTCGCCCAGTGCCAGCACATGCCCGTCGCTGGCAGCGTTCAGCGGATCGCCGTTCCAGTCGGTCATCATTCCGCCCGCGCCTTCGACCACGGGGATCAACGCGGCATAATCGTGCAGCTTCAGCCCCGCCTCGGCCACGATATCCAGATGGCCGCTAGCCAACATGGCGTAATTATAGCAATCGCCGCCCATCACCATGCGCTTGTGATCGGTGCGCGCAGCTAGCGCCATGAAATGCTCGCCATCATGGTTGTCGAAATAATGCGGGCCGGTGGTGGCCAGCGTCGCTTCTTCCAGCTTGCGGCAGGGGCGGCTGCGGACGGGCGAACCGTTCAGCAATGTCGCCTGACCCGATGCGCCGACCCAGCGTTCGCCCGCGACCGGCTGGTCGATCACCCCAACCAGGGGCCAGCCGTCGACCATCAGCGATATCAGCGTGCCGAAGATCGGGCGGCCCGCCAGAAACCCCGCCGTGCCGTCGATCGGATCGAGAACCCATTGGCGGCTGGCGCCTGCACGCTCGCTGCCGAATTCCTCGCCGATGATGCCGTCTTCCGGGCGTTCCGACGCCAGAATGGCGCGCATCGCCTCTTCCGCCTCGCGGTCGGCAATGGTTACTGGGGACGCATCGCCCTTGCGGTCCGGTTCGATCGCGGTGCGGAAATGCGGCCGGATCGCTGCGCCCGCCGCTTCGGCAAGGCGCTGGGCGAGGGCAATGTCGGCGTCGAGACGCATCAGTCGAACAGCGACGAGACCGAGCTTTCGTCGGCAATGCGGCGAATCGCCTCGCCAATCAGCGTGGCGATGGACAGGATACGGATCGACGAACAATCGCGCGCCGCCTCGGTCGCCTGGATCGTGTCGGTGATGACAAGCTCCTTCAGCGCCGATTTTTCTACGCGGGCCACCGCAGCGCCGGACAATACGCCGTGCGTGATATAGGCCGTTACACTGGTCGCGCCTTCATCCAACAGCGCCTGCGCCGCGTTGCACAGCGTACCGCCCGAATCGATGATGTCGTCGATCAGGATGCAGTGCCGCCCTTTCACCTCGCCGATGATATTCATCACTTCCGATTCGCCGGGACGGTCGCGGCGCTTGTCGACAATGGCCAGCGGCGCGTTGTCCAGCCGCTTGGCCAGTGCGCGGGCGCGGACCACGCCGCCAACGTCGGGCGACACGACCATCAGATCCTGATCGCCATAGCGCGCCTGAATATCCGCGGCCATCGCGGGCGCGGCATAGAGATTGTCGGTCGGGATATCGAAAAAGCCCTGAATCTGCCCTGCATGCAGATCGACCGCCAGCACGCGATCGGCGCCCGCCATGGTGATCAGATTGGCGACCAGCTTGGCCGAAATCGGGGTGCGCGGTCCGGGCTTCCGGTCCTGACGCGCATAGCCGAAATAGGGGATCACCGCCGTGATCCGCTTGGCCGAGGCGCGTTTCAACGCATCGATCCCGATCAGCAGTTCCATCAGATTGTCATTGGCGGGAAAGCTGGTCGACTGGACGATAAACACATCCTCGCCGCGGACGTTCTCGTGGATCTCGATAAAGATCTCTTCATCGGCAAAGCGGCGCACGCTGGCATCGGTCAGCGGCACTTCCAGATAGGCCGCGATGGCGCGGGCAAGCGGCAGGTTGGCATTGCCGGACATGATCTTCATGGCGTCGGTCCTCGAAACGGCTGCGGGGGCAAGTTCGGTTTCTAGGAGCGGGCGCGGACACCGCAGCGCGCGCACCGCCCAATGCGCGGCCTTAGCGGGGAGTCCCGCGATTGCAACAATGGCGCGCCCGCTCGCAGTGGATTATAGGGGGTAGCGTGTTGTTCTGGATCATGATCGGGGCATTGGTGCTGCTTTTGGCGCTTCGGCTGTGGCTGGGGCCGTCGCCGACGCGCCATGCCGATTCGCTGCCGCCGACAGGGCCACTGCCTGATGCCGCGCAGGACGACGAATTATGGACCGTCGACGCGCTGCAGAAATATGGCACGCCAGACACGGCAGCCGATTTATACGAACAAGGCCGCGCAGACGAACTGCGCGGCCTCGGCTATCGCGGGGAAATCTCCGAAGAGGACTAGGCCGCCTCAGACATGGTCGCGGTGATGTTCGCCCTTGATCCAGCGCACCGTGCGCGAGGATGCGCGCATCACGACCGAATCGGTGGTCATCCGACCGTCCTTCAGATGCTTCACACCGGCCAGCAGCGAACCGTCGGTCACGCCGGTGGCGGCGAAAATGCAGTCGCCCTTCGCCAGATCGCGCAGGCTGTAGATCTTGTCGAGATCCTCGATACCCCATTTGCGGGCGCGGGCGCGTTCGTCATCGTTGCGGAACAGCAGCTTGCCCTGAAACTGGCCGCCCACGCAGCGTAGCGCAGCGCAGGCCAGCACACCCTCGGGCGCGCCGCCCGAACCCATATAGATGTCGATCGTGGTGTCGGGATTGGTCGTCGCAATCACGCCCGCGACATCGCCGTCGCCGATCAGCACAACGCCGCAACCCAGTTCGCGCAGTTCGGCGATCATCGCTTCATGGCGGGGTCGGTCGAGCACGCAGACGATAATCTCGCCCGGTTCCACACCCTTGGCTGCCGCGACAGCCTTGACGTTCTCGGTCGGGCTTTTCGTCAGGTCGATCACCCCTTCGGGATAGCCGGGGCCGACCGCGATCTTCTGCATGTAAACGTCGGGGGCGTTCAGCAGGCCGCCTTCTTCGGCGGCTGCCAGCACGGCCAGTGCATTGGGGCCGGCCTTGGCAGTGATCGTCGTGCCTTCCAGCGGGTCGAGCGCGATATCGATCTTGGGGCCCTTGCCCGGCGCGCCGCCGACCTTTTCGCCGATGAACAGCATCGGCGCCTCATCACGCTCGCCTTCGCCGATGACGACGGTGCCGTCCATATACAGCTCGTCGAACGCCTTGCGCATGGCTTCCACGGCAGCGGCGTCTGCGGCTTTCTCATCGCCGCGGCCGACCAGATAGGATGCGGCAATCGCGGCAGCTTCGGTCACGCGGACCATTTCAAGGACGAGAACGCGGTCGAGGACGTCACTTGGTTTCGGCACGGAGGCAATTCCTTTCGAATATCAGGCCAGACGCGGGGTAACCGAGCGGCCCTATCTTGTCGAGTTCGACCGGCGCGAGCATCGGGATTGCCGCTAAGGGGCTACGACTGCCCCTTTTTGCCCGATCATTGTTTCAGAATATGCATGACCAGCGGCGGCGCAGTCATGCTGTCGAGGCCGGACAGCAGCGCCAGCGCCTTTTCGACCGAAGCTTCCTCACCCTCATGCGTGACCATCGATACCAGCACCGATCCGTCGGTGCCGCCGGTATGTTCGGCGCCCATCTGGATCAGGCTTTCGATCGAAACGCCCGCATCGCGCATCGCGGCAGTCAGTTCGGCCAGCACGCCGGGACGGTCGGTGACGAGGAACCGAAGATAGGCCTTGCCCGTGCGGTGCCCGGTCTGCGCGGGCAGCGTGGTGTCCAGCTCTGCCACGGGGATCGAGAACGGCGGATCGATCTCTCCCTCGCTGTCCCAGAACCGCGCGATATCGATGATGTCGGCCACCACCGCGCTGGCCGTGGGGCCATCGCCCGCGCCCGCGCCCTGAAACAGCAGCATGCCCGAAAAATTACCCTCGGCCACCACGGCATTGGTCGGGCCGTCGACATGGGCAAGCGGATGGTTTTTCGGCACCAGATAGGGATGGACGCGCTGGAACAGGCGGGTCTTGCCGTCCTCGCCTTCCTCGACATTGGCCATGCCCAGCAAGCGGATCACATAGCCCAGCGAATCGGCCTGCGCGATATCGGCGGCCAGAATGCGGCGGATGCCATCGGCGCTGACGCTGGCAAAATCCAGCTCGGTGCCGAATGCGATGCTGGCAAGGATCGACAGCTTGTGCGCCGCATCGATCCCGTCGATGTCGAAGGTCGGGTCGGCTTCGGCATAGCCCTTGGCCTGCGCCTCTCCCAGAACGTCGGCGAAATCGGCGCCCGTGTCCTCCATGGTGGACAGGATATAGTTCGAAGTGCCGTTGAGGATGCCGTACACACGCTCGATCGCATTGGCTGCCGCACCCTCGCGCAGGCCCTTGACGATGGGGATGCCGCCCGCGACCGCCGCTTCGAATTTCAGCGCGTGACCCGCGGCCTCCGCCTCGCGCGCAAGGCCAAGTCCGTGATGCGCGATCATCGCCTTGTTCGCGGTGACAAAGCTCTTGCCATTGGCGATGGCGTTGCGCGCCAGAGTCAGTGCCGGTCCGTCTGACCCGCCGACCAGTTCGACCACCACGTCGACATCGGGCCGCGTCGCCATCGCGCCCATGTCATCTTCCCAGTCGTAACGCGAAATGTCGACGCCACGATCTTTCGACCGGTCGCGCGCCGAAACGGCAACGATCTCGATCTCGCGACCGGCACGCCGGGCCAGCAATTCGCGGTTCGTCTCAATCAGCCGGATCACACCTGCGCCAACCGTGCCAAGACCGGCAAGGGCAATGCGAAGGGGGGCAGGCTGACTGCGAGACTGATCGGACACGCGAAAAAGCTCCATATTGCAAAGGAGCGTGGCGGTTAGGCGAGTAGCGCGCGCTTGGCCAGAGGCGCGTTACAAAAAACGCCTCTGGCCCGAACGAATTTTGCGCCATCGGCGCGCTGCCAGCAATCTGGGCGCGCCCGCCGACGCTGGCCTAGAATTCCCGCTTGCGTTGGCAGGTGCCCAATTGTTGCATCACCACCGCGTAATCCGCCGATGCCTGCTGTCGCAGGCGCGGATCGGTGGACAATTGCGCCTCGACCGGCAGGGTTGCGGGCAGCGAACATGCGAGACGATACCATTCCAGCGTTCCGGGACGCGGCGGGCGGGCATCGATCTGCACCAGCTCGCCCGTCGAAAGGCCCCAGACGGGCGGTTGGCCCGGCGTTCTCACCACCGCGATCGACGCGGGCGATCCGGTCTTGGTCTTGAGGAAAATCTGCGTCTCACCCTCGCCCGCCAGATTGCCCGGCGTATGCAAAGCATCTCGCACACCAGTTATCTCGGGCGGGGCGTCGGGCGACAATTTTTCCGACAAAAGCCCGCGCAGGCTGGTCGTATCGACCCAGGCTGCGGGCATTTGCGCGTCGGGGGCGACCAGCTGGATCTCGTCGCTGCGGCCCGGCACGGGGCGGGCGAAGATCACGACCTGCTGCCCCTTCATCTTGGGCAGCTTGCCTTTCGACGTAAGCTTTACATCGGCCAGATATTTCAACTTTTCGCCGATCGTGCTGCTGCCTGCCAGCAGGCTTTTCGTCTCGGCCTCTACGTAAACGCGTGCCCAGCCCTGCTTGATCGGACCGGTGCGCGACGGATCGATCTGGCTCATCTTGCGAATCTCGGCCGTGATGGTCAGCGGCGCGGGAAGCGCCAGATCGGCCAGATCGGCATAGGTCACGGGCGATTCGCCGCCGCCCTGCTGGGCCGCCAAAGGCGCCGCCACGACCAGCGAAACACCAATGGCGGCAGAGGTAACCGTGGATAAAACGCGGCGGTTCAGGCGATTTTGTATACGCAATTCGAAGCCCCCCTTCGGGTGGTGTATATATAGAATCTCACGCGCATAAACGCGTGCGCGAAGGACGCATCAACCCCTTCAAACGACACAGGTAGTGAATCGCGCCTTAATCGACAAAGCATTTGCGCACCCCAATGTTCGGCGTTAAACCCCCGTTTCGAACGGCTCGGCGTCAGATCGGGCCGCAATAAACTTGCGCATGTTCAACGGTCGGTATGCCTGATGGGCTAATCCGGCCGGCAGCTTGCGCCCGGTTCTACCGGCAGGGCAGGAAACGTGGGATCGAAATGGTGTATGCACACCATGGACAGTTCCATTTGTTGAGGGCAGGCTTTTGCAGGCCTGTTTGCGCGTGCACTTAATGGAGTGGGTTATTTGAATGGCTTATGCTGACCAACAGATGAGCGGCAACAAGATCGCTGCGATCGTCATTGTTGCGCTTCTGCATATCGCGGCCATCTATGCCTTGGTCACTGGTCTCGCTTACGAGGCTATTGAAAAGGTCAAGGAAACGGTCACCGCGGTAAATATCGAGGATCCGCCGCCACCGCCGCCTCCTCCGCCGCCACCGCCGGACGAACCGCCGCCGCAGGCTCCGCCGCCGCCGGTTGCGCCGCCTCCGGCCGTGCGGATCGAACGTCCTGCTCCGCAGATCAAGACGGTCCAGACGATTCCGCCGCCGTCTCCGCCGGCAGTCCGGATTCCGCCTGCCGCTCCGCCGGCACCGGTCGCTCCTCCGGCTCCTTCGCAGGCACGTGGTGCCCGTGCGAAGAACCAGAACAGCTGGGCGGGTCGTATTCAGGACAATTACCCCAGCCGCGCGCTGCGTAACGAGGAGGAAGGCTCCGTCGGTATGCGCATCACGGTGGACGCACGGGGTCGTGTTTCGGAATGTTCGGTTACCAGCTCGAGCGGGTCCTCCTCGCTTGACGAGGCAGCGTGCGACGGCATGAAGCGCTATGCGCGTTATGATCCGGCGCTGGATGCCGCTGGCAACGAGATCTCGAGCACGATGTCGCAGACGATCCGTTACCAGATCCCGAGATAAGCAGCGGGCAGTGTTCGAACTGCTACAAAGCTCTGATTTTAAAACGAAATCACTGTCATTGAAGGAAGTTTCCGCATGATCATCGAAATCCTCGCCGCTGCTGCCTCGGAAGCGCCGGCAAACAAGTTCGGCTTTAAAGAAGCCCTCGAGCAGGGCGGTTTCATCGCCTATGCGACCGTCATCATTCTGGGCATCATGTCCTTCGGCTCGTTCTACATTCTGTTCACGAAGTTCTTCGAGCAGAACAAGATCATGCGTCAGGCCAAGGAAGTCCGCACCGGTTTCTGGCGTGCGAACTCGCTGCGCGAAGGCGCTGGCCGCCTGACCAAGAACTCGGCTTTCCGCCAGATCGTCGACGACGGCCTCGCTGCTGAAGAACAGCACTCGAAGATGACCGACAGCCTCGAAGCACACGACTGGCTGCACGGCTCGCTTGCCCGTTCGGAAGCAATGATCAATGCCCGCCTCGCATCGGGCCTGCCCTTCCTCGCCACCGTCGGCGCGACCGCACCGTTCATCGGCCTGTTCGGCACCGTGGTCGGCATCTATCGCGCCCTGATCAACATCGGCATCGCCGGTTCGGCATCGATCGACAAGGTCGCCGGTCCCGTGGGTGAAGCCCTGATCATGACCGCGCTGGGTCTGCTCGTCGCCGTTCCCGCCGTTCTGGCCTACAACTACCTGCAGGCCCGCAACAAGCGCATCGCCGAGCATCTGTCGGGCTTCTCGACCGACATTCTGGCGAACATCAACTCGAAGGGTGCCGTGAAGCCTGCCGTGACGGCTGCTCCCGCTGCCAAGCCGGCGACGACCGCTGCCGGCGCCGCAGTCAAGAAGTAAGTGACGAAGGGGCAGTCTTCGGGCTGCCCCGTCTTCCCGCGGGCGGATTCGCCTGGATCAGTTTGCGGGGATTGGCCCCCAGGGGCCGAAACGGCCAGATAGGGTAAGATAATGGCGATTTCTAGTGGCGGCGGTGGCGCCGAGACACCGATGTCGGACATCAACACCACGCCCCTCGTGGACGTGATGCTGGTGCTCCTGATCATCTTCCTGATCGCGGTCCCGGTCGCGATCCAGTCGATCGAACAGCTCAAGGTGCCGATCATCGAATCGGAAGAATCGCAGGACAAGGTCGAAAACCTGATGCTGTCGATCACCTCGACCGACGGCAACGGCCTTAGCCCGGGCGAAGCCGGTTACTCCGGTGCCAGCCGTGAAGGCGCGTGCCGCGTCTATATCAACGACACGCCGGTGAACTCCGACGAGTTGCAGGACCGTTCGTTCAAGCGTCTCGACGCGATCGTGAAGCGCGAAGGCGGACCCGAAGCGATTGCGGAAAACCCCGATCTGATCCCGCAGGTGCATATCCGCGCGGACCAGAACGCTCCGTGGAAGTGCGTTGCAGGCGCGATCTATCAGATCCAGGCTGCAGGCTATCCGACCGTCGGCTTCATCTCGACGCCGATCGACCCCGACGCCTGATCGCGCGCTTCAAGATTTAAAGGAGACTTCCCATGGCAATGTCAGGAGGCAGCGACGACGGCTCCCCGATGATGGAGATGAACACGACGCCGTTGATCGACGTCATGCTCTGCATGCTCATCATCTTCATCCTGTCGATCCCCGTCGCCACGCACGCCGTGAACATCGATCTGCCGACGCCGAGCAATGTGCCGAGCGAGGTGAATATCGATCCGGTGAAGAACAAGGTGATGATCACCCGCGAGGGCGAGATCCTGTGGAACGGCGAAACCGTTACGCAGGGGCAGCTGGTCAGCACGATTCAGGAATCGCTGCTGCTGCCGGTCGAGCCGGAGCTGCAGTTCGAGCCCGACGAATTCACCGCTTACGAAGTGACGGCCGAAGTTCTGAAGATCATCAAGAACTCGGGCGCTACCAAGTTCGGCTTTGTCGGTAACGAACGGTATCGCATGTTCGAAGGCGGTCCGGCGGGTGTGAACCCGACGCAGACGGCTGGCTGATCTCACGATCGCCAACGCAATCGGGGCGGGCCTTCGGGTCCGCCCTTTTTGTTTGCCCCTTACGCGTGGGTGCCTTTATTCGGGCGTCATAGCCAGCGAGACGAGGCTCTCGGCCTCGACCAGAATATCATCGTCCGCCGCTCCTGCAGGCATTCTCTCACGCCCGATGGTAACCAGCACCGGCACAGCCAGCGGGCTCACCCGTTCCAAACGGACATGCCGCGTCTCGCGCTCCGCCCGTTCCAGCACACCCGCCAGCCGCCCGACATCGGTCATCCGCGTCCGCGCGTCCTGCCACGCTGCCTCGATCAACACATGATCGGGCTCGTATTTGCGCAACACATCATAGATCAGATCGGTTGAGAACGTGACCTGCTTACCGGTCTTGCGCTTCCCCGGCTGCTGGCGCTCTACCAACCCCGCAATCACTGCCACTTCGCGAAATGCGCGGCGCAGCAGGTGCGAATTGGTGACCCATTCGGTGAATTCATGCGCAAGAATATCAGGCGACAACAGGGCAGCGGGATCGTCAACCGGTTTCAGCCCCCACACCGCCAATGAGTAATCGTTGGCGACGAAGCCCAGCGGCCCCAACCCGCGTTCCTCCATCCGCCGCGTGATCAGCATGCCCAGCGACTGGTTCGCGTTCCACCCCTCGAACGTATAGAACACGGTATATTCGCGCCCCTCATGCGGAAAACTTTCGACGAGGAGCTCGCCCGGACCGGGCATTTCGCTGCGCCAGTCCTGCACTTCCAGCCATTCGCGCACATCGTCGGGAAAACGTGCCCAGCCAGCCCGGTCGATCAGCAAGCCCCGCACCCGATCGGCCAGATGCGTCGTCAGCGGCATCCGCGCTCCGCCATAGCTGGGGATCATCGCCGATTTCTTCGCCGCGCGCACGATCAACTCAACCTCGCGCAGCGCCTCCACTTCAAGGCTCAGCCCCGCGAACTGGAACGTGTCCCCGGGGCTCAGGCTGGCGGCAAAGCGTTCCTCCACCCTTCCCAGTGACCTGCCATTGCGAAAGCGCACGGTCAGCATCTCTCCGTCAAGGATAATGCCCGCGTTCAACCGGTGGCGTGCGGCATGTTCGGGGTGGGTCAGCCGCCACCAGCCGCCATCCTCGCGCGTGATGCGCTTGAACCGGTCATAGGCGCGCAAGGCATAGCCGCCGTTCTCGGCGAAACCCAGAACCCGCCGCCAAACAATCTCATCAACCCACGCATAGGCCAGCGTCGAGCGGATTTCGGACAGCAGCGCATCCTCCTGAAACGGTCCTGCGCAGGCACAGGCCATGACATGCTGGGCCAGAACGTCCAGCCCGCCCGGCCGGAAATCCTCGCCATCGCGCACGCCTTCTTCCACCGCATCGAGCGCGGCCTGCGCCTCCAGAAACTCGAACCGGTTGCCCGGAACCAGCAAAGCCCGACTAGGTTGATCCAGCCTGTGATTGGCACGACCGATCCGCTGTAAAAGGCGCGAGGAGCCCTTGGGCGCGCCCATCTGGATCACGCAATCGATGTCGCCCCAGTCTACACCCAGATCGAGGCTGGCCGTCGCGACAAGCGCGCGCAGCTCCCCCCGTGCCATCGCGCCCTCCACCTTGCGCCGCGCTTCGACCGACAGCGACCCGTGGTGGATGCCGATGGGCAACACATCGTCATTCGCGTCCCACAGTTTCTGGAAGATATATTCCGCCAGAAAGCGCGTATTGGTGAAAACGAGCGTGGTGCGATTGCGTCTGATCTCCTCGAATATCTGCAGGATCGCCCAGGTCGCCGCGTGCCCGCCCCATGGCACCCGCTCTCCATCGGGAAGCAAGATTTCGATCTCGGGCGAAGCACCAGCCTCGCCCACTACATGGGTTACGCCGTCCAGATCGCCCCACGGGGCCAGCCAGCCACGATAGCTTTCGACATCGGCAACCGTGGCCGACAGACCACTGCGCCGCAAACCGGGCGCCAACGCCTGTAAGCGGGCCAATGCCAGCATCAGCAGATCGCCGCGCTTACCCGTGGCAAACGCATGCAATTCATCGATCACCACACGCCGCAGTCCGGCAAACATCTCAGCCGCCTCTGGATAGGAGATGAGCAGCGAGAGCGATTCCGGAGTGGTCAACAGGACATGTGGCGGTCGGCTTCGCTGCCGCTTCTTTCGATCCGATGGCGTATCGCCGCTACGCGTCTCGATCCGGATGGGCAGGCCCAATTCCTCGACCGGCACCAGCAAATTGCGCTTCACGTCGGTCGCCAAAGCCTTCAATGGAGAGACATAGAGCGTATGCAGCCCGTCAGGCGGCGCCTCTCCCCCCAATCGTTCCGGCGTGAATGCCGCCAGCGTGGGAAGGAATCCCGCCAGCGTCTTGCCCGCGCCGGTATCGGCGGTCAGAAGTGCATGCTGACCGGCATCGTCGGCCTCCAGCATCGCCGCCTGATGCTGTCTGATGCGCCAGTCGCGGGAATGGAACCAGCGCTCTATCGTGTCGGGAACCGCCATGGTGATGGCACAACCCATAGCACGCGATTTGGTTCTTCGCCCGCCTGCCAGAGCTATTCAGGGCAAAAAAAAGGCCCGGAGGGAAAACCCGCCGGGCCATGAAGTTTTGGGAGAGGATGCCTGAAAGGCAGGTTCTTTGTGCATCGCAGCACGCGGTTTTGCAACTGCAAAAAAGGTCAGGCGAATTGCGCTTTTTGCAAGAATGTCAGTAAGCCTAGAAATACAGTAATTTAGCGGCGTATCGGCACTGTGGAAAACCCTTCGCAATCGCAGCAGCGATGGGCTTGGAAAGCGGTGTCATACCTTCCAAGCCCGCGAATCGGACCCCAAAACCTGATTCGTGATTCGGAAAATGGCGGGGACCGAACCCGCCTGCCGTCAGTGCCCTGCTTGCGGACCCCGCTTCAGTCCCGATTCGGCCAGCTGGCCATCGATCTGGGCCATCAGCCGTTCGAGACCCGCCTCACTATCGCTCTCGGCGCGGGCAACCAGCACGTCCTGCGTGTTCGATGCACGCAGCAGCCACCAGCCATCGTCATTGGTAACGCGCACCCCGTCGGTCGCGTTCACATCGTCGGGCGAATTGGCAAGCCGCTCCTTCACCTCGTCGATCACGGCGAACTTGCGGCTTTCGTCGACCTGAAAGCGCATTTCGGGAGTGTTGATCATGTCGGGCATCGCCGAACGTAATTCGGTCACGCTCTTGCCCAGACGCGCGCTGGCGAGGATCAGCCGGACGCCACCGTAAAGCGCATCGTCATAGCCGTAATACTGGTCTGCAAAGAACACATGCCCGCTCATCTCGCCAGCAAGCGGAGAGCCGGTTTCCTTCATCTTCGATTTGATCAGCGAGTGGCCCGTCTTCCACATCAGCGGCTGTCCGCCATGGGCCGCAACGCTGTCATACAGGGCGCGGCTGGCCTTTACGTCGGCGATGATCGTGCTGCCGGGTAAGTGCTTCAACAGATCCTCGGCGTAAATCATCAGCAACTGGTCGCCCCAGATAACCCGGCCCGTGCCGTCGATCGCGCCGATGCGGTCGCCGTCACCGTCGAAGGCCACGCCAAAGTCGAGCCCTTTCTCGGCCACCAGGGCCTTCAGATCGACAAGGTTTTTCTCTTCCGTGGGGTCGGGGTGATGATTGGGAAACGTGCCGTCGACTTCGGTGAACAGGGTGAAATGCTCCCCCGGCAGACGTGCGACCAGCTTTTCAAGGCACGGGCCAGCCGCGCCATTGCCTGCGTCCCAGCCGATCCGCAGCTTCGACAGATTGGCCATCTCGGCAGCAGGCAGCCCATCGAACGGCTTCATCAGCGCGTCGATATAGGCGTCGACGACGTCGCGGGATTCGTGGCTGCCGCTGCCGTCGATCCAGTCGCCCGCAGCCGCCATCTCGCCGATTTTCAGAATATCGGCACCGAAAAACGGCCGGCCCTGAAATACCATCTTGAAGCCGTTGTAATTGGCGGGATTATGGCTGCCGGTTATCTGGATGCCGCCGTCAACATCTTCGGCTGACGCCTCCGCATAATAGAGCATCGGCGTCGGTCCCATCCCGATCCGCACCACGTCGCATCCGCTGGCGTTCAGCCCTTCGACCAGCGCATGTTCCAGCGTGGGTGAGGATACGCGCCCGTCATAACCCACCGCGACCCTGCTGCCGCCCGCCCGCTTGAGCAGGGTGGCGAACCCGCGGCCGATGGCGCGGGCATCGTCGGGGCCCAGCGTCTCTCCGATAATGCCGCGGATGTCATATTCACGCAGGACGGTAGGGTGGAACTGATGGGACATGACGATGCCTTTCGCGACTTTGGACTATACTGGCCGCCAGATGCAGGACGCGACTGGCAAGAACCCACGCTTTAGCGCTTGGTGGGGACAGTTTGTTCCAGCAATATGTCACGCGCGGCATCGATGCGAAACACCTCTTCGGGTGATCCCCCCTTGTCCGGATGGGCGGTGCGCATCAGACGTCGGTGGGCAGCCAGAATATCCTCGCGGCTGGCATGCCGGTCGACGCCCAGCAATGTCCGCGCCTGCGCCCTTTGCTGCGATTTTTCGGAATCGCGCCACATGTCCCACGGCCATTTGCGGAACACCATGCGGAACACGACCACCGCCAGAACGGCGAGGATCAGGAATTTCACGCGGCTACGCCCACCTGATCGGGACGTTCGATCGGGGGCAGGTTCAGCGCCTTGACCAGCGATCGCAATTCCTGCCGCGCCACCAGATGGCTGGTCGCCATGTCGCCCAGATGCCCCTTGTCCAGCAGGGTCAGGCCCGCCGGGAACAATTCGCGATAGATCACGCGTTCCGACAGGCCCGGCGCGATTCGGAAACCGACGCGCTTTGACAGTTCGGACAGCGCGAATTCAAGGCGGCGCATATTGCGCGCCTCGATATGCTGGGTACGGTTGCGCACCACGATCCAGTCCATCTCGCGCCGCCCGCTTTGGGTGGCCAGCCCGCGTTTCTTGCGCGCCTCGAACATCAGTTCGGAGTAGAAGGACAGCTTTTTCACCTTGAAGGTTTCGGGATCGACATGGCCGAACAGGTCAAAATCCACGAAGCTGTCGTTCAGCGGCGTGACCAGAGTATCGGCCGTCGTCGCGACATGGCGGGCATATTTGTCATCGCGGCCCGCGGTGTCGAAGATCAGGAAGTCCATCCCTTCGCTCGCTTCTTCGATCATGGCTTCCAGTATTTCGATGCTGGGGCCGCCGAACACGCCCACCATGGCGCCGGGCAATTCGATGCCCCGCCGCTTTTCGGTGTCGAGCCGGTTTTCGAAATAGCGGAAAAACGTGCGCTGGCGGTGATCCAGATCGAGCGCGGCGACCTTTGCCCCCTGATAGGCGAGCGCGACGGCGACATGAACCGCCGTGGTCGATTTGCCGGTGCCGCCCTTTTCATTGGCGAAGACGATGCGGTGTGGCTGGCTCATATCTTGGGTCAACTCTTTACGCCAAATGGCTTTACGCTGCCGGTTTGGGCGTTACACCCGCCCCGACATGCACGCAGTTTACCAAGCGGGACTCCCAAGATGCAAACCGTTCACGCGCTGAATCCACTACGGCAAACGGTAGAGCGCTTGCGCGCCGCTGCCAAAGAGGGGACGAAACTGGCGCTGGTGCCCACCATGGGGGCATTGCACGAAGGACACCTGACGCTGGTCCGGCGCGCGAAAGAGCTGGCCGATCTGGTCGCCGTATCCATCTTCGTGAACCCCAGACAGTTCGGCCCGAACGAGGATCTGGACGCCTATCCACGCCAGATGGAGCGCGACAGCCGCCTGCTGGAAGCCGAAGGCGTGGCGCTGTTGTGGGCGCCCGATGTGACCGCGATGTATCCCGAAGGCTATGCGACCAATATCGCCGTTTCGGGGGTAAGCGACGGGCTGTGCGGAGCGGACCGGCCGGGCCATTTCGACGGGGTGGCGACCGTGGTGTGCAAGCTGTTCAACCAGGTGCGGCCCGATATCGCCCTGTTCGGGGAGAAGGACTGGCAGCAACTGGCCGTGATCCGGCGCATGGCCCGCGATCTCGACCTGCTGTTCCCCCGTGTCGACGCGATCCTTGGCGTGCCCATCGTGCGCGAGGCGGACGGCTTGGCGATGAGCTCGCGCAATGCCTATCTCTCGCCCCGGCAGCGCCAGTCGGCGGCAGTGCTGAACGTGGCGATGCGCGCCGCGATCGACCGCTTGCACGAGGGGCTGCCGGCCGGTGCCGTGCTGACCGAGCTGGAAGGCGTGGTGCTGGCGGCGGGTTTCGACAGCATCGATTATGCCGAATTGCGCGATGCCGGCTCCATTGCCTTGCTGAACGCACCCAATGGCAATGCGCGCCTGTTCGTCGCGGCACGGATCGGCGGCACGCGGCTGATCGACAATATGGCGGTCTAGACGTTCGCGATCGTCACAACAGGGTGACAAAAGTGACATATCGTCCGCAGACTGTCACCCACCGCAAAGCCGCAGAAATGCTTGGGTTTCCCGCCTTTGGTTGACACAAGGGCGGCCTGCGGAAATTTCGACGATTTGAAAGAGCGGTTGCAAATACGGCTAACGCCGGACGAGCGTGTAGGACAGCGGGAAATAGCCTTCGTCCCGTGCGACAGCCCGTGACCGCCGAACGCGGACAGGGCAATCAACCGACCGCCCGCCAGATGGATCGTCAGTCGCCGCCATCGCCAAGATCAATGTCCGGACCGTCGTCATCGACCGGAATATCGCCCGAACCGGAGCCCCCGCCTGAGCCATCGCCGCCCTGACCGCCATCCCCCGATCCGCTGCCGTCCGAACTGCCGGAATCGCCCGTCCCGCCCGAATTCTGGCCCGTCCCTTCGCCTGCGTCGTTCTGCCCGCCAGATCCAGAACTACCAGCGCCCGACCCGCCAGAACCTGATGGCGATCCCTGCGATCCGCCATCCGTTTCGTCCGAAATGGCGTAGATCTCGTTCGCGATACCGCCCAGCGCGGATTGAATATTATTCCCGAGCTGAAACGTCGCATAGCCAAGACCAATGACGAGAACGCTAAGCATCAGCGCGTATTCTGCCGAAGCAGCCGCCGAACGATCGAAATAGAAACGAACAATTGTACGGAGTCTTGACACCGACTCACTCCTGCGACCCTGTTCAAACGATTACAGCAGGAAACGGAGTCGGAAGAAGTGACAATATTTTAAATTGGCGAAGGATTACCTGTCGAACCCTCTGCGCCCTTATCCCTTACCCGTATTCACCACCGGCTGCGCATCGCGGTCGCCGCACAGCACGACCATCAGGTTCGCGACCATATCGGCACGCTGGTCCGGGGTGAGGTCGACGATGTTGTCGGCCTTCAGCTTGTCCAGCGCCATTTCGACCATCGAGACCGCACCCATCACCAGCTTGGCGCGGGCGGCGATGACGGCCTCGGCCTGCTGGCGGCGCAGCATGGCGCCCGCGATCTCGCTGGCATAGGCCAGATGGGTCAGCCCCGCTTCGTCGACCACGATCCCCGCGACTTTCAGCCGGTCGTTCAGTTCGGCCTGCAATTCGGCGTTGATCACATCGGCGCTGCCGCGCAGCGTCGTCTCGTCCTCTTCGCCCATATCGTCATAGGGGTGGCGCGCACCCACGGTGCGCAGGCCCGCCTCGATCTGGATGTTGGTGAATTCCTTGTAATCGTCGACGTCGAACACGGCCTGCGCCGTATCCTGCACGCGCCACACGACATTGCAGGCAATATCGATCGGATTACCGCGCAGATCGTTGATCTTCACCTTTTCGGAATGGATGTTGTGCGCGCGCGCCGAAATCTTGTGCCGCCCCATCCATGGCCAGATCCAGCGCAGCCCGTTGGTCCGGTCGGTCCCGCGATAGCTGCCGAACAGGGTGATCACTGCCGCATTATTGGGCTGCAACATATAGAATCCGGCGATCAGGAAGACCCACAGCACGATCATCGCGATCAGCGTAAACACGGCAAAGCCGCCACCCCCGCCGCCCAGTCGCAGCAGCGCCATGACCGCCAGCACCATCGCGGCCAGCAGCAGCACCAGTACCGGATAGCCGCTGAACGTGTTCGCCGCCGTTTCCTGCGACGTTTTCATCGATTTGAGTTCCATGTCGTGCCCCCGCATCTTGTCCGGCGGGCAGTATAGCACAGCTTTTGCCAAATGATTGACATGGTCGCCGGCAATAGAGGCGTCAGGCGTATTGCTGGATCACGTCCAGAAAATCCTCGCCATATTCGTCCAGCTTGCGCGCGCCGATGCCGGGCAGTTCGCCCAGCTCGTCCAGGGTTTGCGGTTTGAATCCGCACATGTCGCGCAGCACGCTGTCGTGAAAGATCACATAGGGCGGAACCCCGCTTTCCTTCGCAAGGTCGCGGCGCAATTCGCGCAACGCCTCGAACAGGGGATCGCCCACGGGATTGGGCGTGGCATCGCCGCCGCGCCTTCGGCTTTTCGCGCGCCGTGGCGGAAGGACGAGGTCGAGCGGCACTTCGCCTTTCAGAAAGGCGCGCGCGTCGGGGCCCAGCATCAGCCCGCCATGCTCGGTCGGCAGCAACGCGCCGCGAACCTGCAAGGCGCGGGACACGGGTTTCAGCATCTGCGCCTCCTCCCCCTCGACAATGCCGAATACCGAGAGGCTTTCGTGGCCGTTCTGGCGGCTGCGGTCGCTCGACTGGCCGGTCAGGATACTCTCGACATAACCCGCCCCGAACATCTGCCGCGTGCGTGCCACGGCAGAGAGATATTTCTGCGCCGTCACCGTCGCATCGACCGATTTGGGCGGCGACAGGCAATTATCGCAATTGCCGCAAGTTTCGGGCGGGCTTTCCCCGAAATGGCGCAGCAGGATCGCGCGGCGGCAACCGGCGGTTTCGACCAGCGCACCCAATGCGCCCAGCCGCGTGCGCTCGCCCGCGATACGGTCCTCGCCCATTTCGCCCAGCCGCATGCGGGCGCGGGCGAAATCGTCAGCGCCCCAGAACAGATGCGCGACCGACGGATCGCCGTCGCGGCCCGCACGGCCCGTTTCCTGATAATAGGCCTCGATCGACTTGGGCAGACCTGCATGGATCACGAAGCGCACGTCGGGTTTGTCGATCCCCATGCCGAACGCGACGGTGGCGACCATCACCATGCTCTCGCTGGCGACGAATTCGGCCTGATTGCGGGCGCGAACCTCGGGCGGCAGGCCCGCGTGATAGCAGCGCGTTTCGCGGCCCGATTTGCCGAGCGTTTCGGCCAGCCGTTCGGTCGCGGCGCGGGTCGGGGCGTAAACGATACCGGGACCCGGCTGTGCGTCCATCACGCGCTGGATCTGGCGGGCAAGGCTGTCGCGCGGGGTGATCTGATAACGGATATTGGGCCGGTCGAACCCCGCGACGATCAACCCGTCTTCGGCAATGCCCAGCTGGGTCAGGATGTCCGCCCGCGTATGCGCATCCGCCGTTGCCGTCAGCGCAAGGCGCGGCACATGCGGAAAAGCGTCCATCATCGGGGTCAGCAGGCGGTAATCGGGCCGGAAATCGTGCCCCCATTCAGACACGCAATGCGCCTCGTCGATCGCAAACAGCGCGATGCGGCACTGGGCGAGAAGCTCGCGGAAATAGGGCTGGCTGGCCCGTTCGGGCGCGACGTAAAGCAGGTCGAGTTCGCCACTTTTCAGCCGCTCGATCGTTTCGGCACGGTTCTCGTCCACGCTGGTCAGCGTGGCGGCGCGGATGCCGTTGGCCTCTGCGCTGCGAAGCTGGTCGTGCATCAGCGCGATCAGCGGGCTGACCACCACGCAGGTGCCATCCAGCATCAGCGCGGGCAATTGATAGCAAAGCGATTTGCCCGCGCCGGTCGGCATCACTGCCAGCGTCGATTGCCCCGCCAGCACACGCTCCACCACCTGGCTTTGCACCCCGCGAAAGGCGGAGAAGCCGAAAGTACGTTTAAGTGTATCGAGCGCGCCTGCCATGTTCTGGGCCATGGGGATGGCCATGGCAGATCGGGCGCGGCTGAGGAAGCGGCGGTGGCTCCGATTTCCTCAGACGGATGTCAAATCTGGCTGCCGTCCACCACCGGGCGGCTTTCGCGAGTGGCGCGATAGGTGCTGTCGGGATCGCTCTCGTCACTGGTCAGCAGCACGTGATCCTCGTGCACTTCCAGCAGGGTGCCGACGAATGGCATGCCGTCCAGCTCGCCCGTGACGCGATAGCTGACCGTGTCGCCCTTTTTAAACGTGGCGGGGTCGGTGTTGAACGTGAACGGGCACTCGCCCTCTCCCATGCCCTGCATCGGCCTGATCCTCTGGCGTTGTCTGACGCATGCCATGCTGCGCGCGGAGGAGCCATGCGTCAAACCCCCGCGTTCAGCCATCGACGGGTCGATATCACTCGAGGTTCGGGCGCAGCCAGCGTTCGGCGGTGGCGATATCCACGCCGCGCCGCGCGGCATAATCCTCCAGCTGGTCGCGGCCGATGCGGGCAACGCCGAAATACTGGCTGTCGGGATGGCCGAAATAGAACCCCGATACGGCCGACGTCGGCCACATGGCGTTGGATTCGGTCAGCGTGATGCCCGCCTTCGCCTCGACATCCATCAGGTCCCACAGGACGGGTTTCAGCGAATGGTCGGGGCACGCCGGATAGCCCGGTGCGGGGCGGATGCCGCGATATTGTTCCTTGATCAGCGCCTCGTTCGTCAGCTGTTCTTGCGGCGCATAGGCCCAAAGCGTCGTGCGCACATGCTGGTGCAGGCGTTCGGCAAAAGCCTCGGCAAAGCGGTCGGCCAGTGCTTTCAGCATGATGTCCGAATAATCGTCATGCGCCGCCTTGAAGCGGGCGGAGTGATCGTCGATGCCGTGGATGCCGACCGCAAAACCGCCGATCCAGTCGCCCGCGGGATCGATGAAGTCGGACAGGCAGAAATTAGCGCGATCACGCGATTTCTTCACTTGCTGGCGCAGGAACGGGATGCGGGTTCCTTCATCGAGGACCACATCGTCACCATCGCGCTTGCAGGGCCAGAAATGGCACACGCCGCGTGCGGTAAACCATTGTTCCGATATGATTTGCTGCAACATTTTTTGCGCATCGTCATACAGGCTGCGCGCGCTTTCCCCGACCACCTCGTCGTCAAGGATCGCGGGGAAATTGCCCGCCAGTTCCCATGCGCGGAAAAAGGGCGTCCAGTCGAAATATTGCGCCAGATCGGCCAGATCCCAGCCATCGAACACATGGCCGCCGGGCTGCGTGGGAGCAGCGGGCTTGTCGTTCATATCCGCGGCGAAGCCATTGGCCCGCGCTTCGGCCAACGGCAGCAATGCACTTTGCCCCTTGCCGGCGCGGGCGATGCGCACCGCCTCGTAATCATTGGCCACATTCTCGACGAACGGATCGCGCTGCGTATCGCTGAGCAACTGCGAAGCCACGCCCACCGCGCGGCTGGCATCGAGCACGTGGATCACCGGCCCTTCATAGGCAGGATCGATTTTCAGCGCGGTATGCACCTTGCTGGTGGTCGCCCCGCCGATCAGCAGGGGGATCGCCATGTCGGCGCGGGCCATTTCCTCGGCCACGGTCACCATCTCGTCCAGCGAGGGAGTGATCAGGCCCGACAGGCCGATGATGTCGGCATCGTTCTCGTTCGCGGCCTTCAGAATATCGGGCCATGGCACCATCACGCCAAGGTCGATCACCTCATACCCGTTACATTGCAGCACGACGCCGACGATATTCTTGCCGATATCGTGCACATCGCCCTTTACCGTCGCCATGACGATGCGGCCCTTGGCTTTTGCGCCCGCGTCCTTCTCCGCCTCGATAAAGGGGATCAGATGGGCGACCGCCTTCTTCATCACGCGGGCCGATTTGACCACTTGCGGCAGGAACATCTTGCCGCTGCCGAACAGGTCGCCGACCACGTTCATGCCGTCCATCAGCGGGCCTTCGATCACCTCGATCGGCCTGCCGCCGCGCTGCTCGACGGCGGCGCGCATTTCCTCGGTATCGTCGACGATATGCGCGTCGATGCCCTTGACCAGCGCATGTTCCAGCCGCTTTTCAACCGCATAGCCGCGCCATTCGGCGGCCTGTTTCTCGGCTTCGGGGCTTTTGCCCTTGTACGATTCCGCCAGCGCGATCAGCCGCTCGGTCGCGGTTTCGAAACCGCTGTCGGTGGGAGGTTGGCGCATCAGGATCACATCCTCGCACGCGTCGCGCAGCACGGGATCGATCTGGTCGTAGACGTCCAGCTGGCCCGCATTGACGATGGCCATATCCAGCCCCGCCGGAATCGCGTGATAAAGGAACACCGAGTGCATCGCGCGGCGCACCGTTTCATTACCGCGGAAGCTGAACGACAGGTTCGACAGACCGCCGCTGAAATGCGCGTGCGGACAGCTCTTGTGCAGCACTTCCACTGCCTCGATAAAATCGAGGCCATAGCGGTCATGCTCCTCGATGCCCGTGGCGACAGCGAAGATATTGGGATCGAAGATGATGTCTTCGGGCGGGAAGCCGATGCCGGTGAGCAGCTTATAGGCGCGCTCGCAAATTTCGATCTTGCGCTGCTTGGTATCGGCCTGACCGGTTTCGTCGAACGCCATGACTACGACCGCCGCGCCATAATCCATGCATTTGCGCGCAGCATCAAGGAAGGCGTCCTCGCCCTCTTTCATGCTGATCGAATTGACGATGGGCTTGCCCGACACGCATTTCAGCCCCGCCTCGATCACTTCCCATTTCGAGGAATCGACCATGATCGGCACGCGTGCGATATCGGGCTCGGCCGCGATCAGTTTCAGGAAGGTCGTCATGGCAACGACCGCGTCGAGCAGCCCCTCGTCCATATTGACGTCGATGACCTGCGCGCCATTCTCCACCTGCTGGCGCGCGACTTCGACGGCGGCGGGATAATCGCCTGCCATGACAAGCTTCTTGAAGCGGGCGGAGCCCGTGACATTGGTGCGCTCACCGATATTGACGAAGCGGCTTGCCGCTGCGGCAAAGTCCTGTTCAGACATGATTATTCCTGTCGGGCCGTTCAGGCAGCCATGATAAAGGGTTCAAGGCCCGCAAGTCGCGTCTTGCGGGTCAGTTCGGGTATTGTGCGCGGGGCGATGCCTTCGACCGCCTTTGCCATGGCCGCAATATGCTGCGGCGTCGAACCGCAGCATCCGCCCAGCACATTGACGAGCCCGCGCTTTGCCCAGTCGAGCACGAAACCCGCGGTCGTGTCGGGCATTTCGTCATATTCGCCCAGCTCGTTCGGCAGGCCCGCATTGGGGTAATGCATCGTGCAGCAATCGGCGATCTGCGACAGCGCCGCCACATGGGGCGCAAGCTGCGTCGCGCCGAATGAACAGTTCAGCCCGACGGTCAGCGGGTTCGCATGGCGCACCGCATACCAGAACGCCTCGACCGTATGGCCCGACAAATTGCGGCCCGACAGATCGGTCAGCGTCATCGACAGCATGATCGGCACCTCGCGGCCCAGCGCCTGTTCCATCTGGCGCACTGCCATGATGCCCGCCTTGGCGTTCAGCGTGTCGAACACGGTTTCGATCAGGATGAAGTCCGCCCCGCCCTCGACCAAAGCCTCGCACTGGGCGCGGTAAACGTCTGTCAGATAATCGAAATCGATCTCGCGATAACCGGGATCGTTGACGTCGGGCGACAGCGAAAGCGTTTTGTTGGTCGGCCCGATCGCGCCTGCCACGAAACGGGGGCGACCGTCGCGGTCGGCAAACTCATCGGCCACGCGCCGCGCCAGCGCCGCACTTTCGCGGTTGATGTCCGCGACCAGCGCTTCCGCCGCGTAATCGGCCTGGCTGATCGTGTTGGCGCTGAACGTATTGGTCTCGGCAATATCGGCGCCCGCTTCGAAATAGGCGCGGTGGATCGATTCCGGCACATGCGGCGCTGTCAGGGCGAGGATGTCGTTATTGCCCTTCTGGTCCTTGGACAGGCCAAGGTCGCCCGCGTAGTCGGCTTCGACCAGACCTTTCGTCTGGATCTGGGTGCCGAACGCGCCATCGGTGATCAGGATGCGCTGCGCCGCCTGTTCAAGAAAGCGGGCGCGGGCCGCACTGGGGGTAATGCTCATGCTGCGTTCTCCTGAACTTTCGCCGCTTCCCTGGGCCGCATGCCCAGCAGATGGCATACGGCATAAGACAGTTCCGCGCGGTTGAGCGTGTAGAAATGGAAATCGCGAACCCCCTCGGCATAGAGCGAGCGGCACATTTCGGCCGCGATGGTCGCGGCGACCAGCTTGCGCGATTCGGGCCGGTTATCCAGCCCCTCGAACAGCTCTTCCATCCAGTCGGGGATGACCGCACCGCAAGCCTGCGCGAATTTGCGCGTCTGCGCCACGTTAGACACGGGCAGGATGCCGGGCAGGATCGGGGCCGTGATACCCGCTGCCGCCGCACGATCGCGGAAGGCCAGATATTTCTCGGGCGCGAAGAAGAATTGCGTGATCGCGCGGCTCGCCCCCGCGTCCAGCTTGCGCTTCAGATTGTCCAGATCGGCGTCGGCGCTCAACGCTTCGGGATGGGTTTCGGGATAGGCGGCGACCGATATGTCGAAGGGCGCGATATCCTTCAGCCCCGCGACCAGATCGGCGGCGCTGGCATAGCCATCGGGATGCGGCACGAATGTGTCGCCCATCGTCGGCGGATCGCCGCGCAGCGCGACAATGTGGCGCACGCCCGCTTCCCAATAGGCTTCGGCCACTTCGCGGATTTCGGCCTTGCTTGCCTCTACGCAGGTCAGATGCGCGGCGGTCGGCAGGCCGGTTTCGCGGATGATGCGCGCCACCATGTCGTGCGTGCGGTCGCGCGTGCTGCCGCCCGCGCCATAGGTGACCGACACGAATTGCGGCGCCAGCGGGGCCAGTGCGAGCACCGTTTCCCACAATTGCTGTTCCGATTTCTCGGTCTTGGGCGGGAAGAATTCGAACGAAACGTCGATATCGCCGGGAAGCGAGGCGAAAAGGGGCCTGCCGATAGGGGAAGCAGTGTCGGTCATGGGTTGGGTCGCACTTTCGCGTGGGAATTGCGGCGCGGGGCCGCGATGTGGGAAATCGGGGGTTGGCGCGTGCCGGTCCAGATGCGGACGGTCAGCTCCTCGCCCTGCAAGGACGCGGTATCGTCCAGCGCAAAGCCTGCGTCGGCCAGCAGCTTGTCCATCTGCGCATCGGTAAAGCCCAGCCGCGCATGGGCATCGCGTTCGCGCAATTCCTCATACGCATGGGCTTCGAAATCGACGATGGCGACACGCCCGCCGCTACGGGTGACGCGCGCCGCCTCTGCCAGTGCCAGTTCGGGCAATTGCGCATAATGCAGCACCTGATGGAACAGCACCGTATCGAAATCCGCATCGCCAAAGGGCAATTCGGTGAAATCGCCCTGCAGCAGCGTCAACCGTTCGGGGGGCAGATCCTGAAGCCGGGCGCGGGCGACGCGCAGCATGTCGTTGCTTTTGTCGATGGCGCTGACATGGCTGGCAAAGGGTGCGAAAAGTTCGGCGATGCGCCCCGTGCCGGTGCCGATGTCGAGCAAGCGGCCCAGCGGCGCGCCGTCGCCGTCGCCGGCGTCCAGTCCCAGCAGGTCCGCCAGCTTCGCCTCTACCACCGAATCGTCGCTGTGAAGCGAGCGCAACCGGTCCCACTCGTCGGCGTGGCGCGCGAAATAAAATTCGGCGCTGGCCTCGCGCGCGGTGCGAATCGCGGAAAGGCGGCGCATGTCTTCGGCGCAGAGCGCGGCGAAACCGGCGTCTTCTCCTTCCGCCGCAGCCAGCATCCGGTCTGCCGCGGCCAGCATGGGCGAAGCGCTGCCCGCCAGCCGCGTTTTCAGAAAGACCCAGCTGCCTTCCTTGCGCTTTTCAACCAGCCCCGCTTCGGTCAATATGCGGATATGGCGCGATATGCGCGGCTGGCTCTGGTCCAGCACTTCCGCCAGTTCGCCCACGGCCAGCTCCATGCGCGACAACAGCCGCAACAGGCGCAGGCGCGATGGATCGTCGATCGCGCGCAGCAGCTCTATCAAGGACGGGGCGGAGGTCATGGGGTACATATAAAGAAAGCTTTATATGTTTGCAACGATTGCCTGCCGCGCCGATGCACCCTAACTTCCCGTCCGCGCCCGATGGTGCATAAATGCCCGCGCCGGATGGCGCCCGTATGAGGGAGTTTCACCGTTATGAAGAAGATCATTGCCCGCGCCGCTTTTGTCGCCGCGCCTGCCCTGCTGCTTGCGGCTTGCGGTTCGACCGACGATGCCGACGCACCGGCAGAGGCGGATAATGTCGAAATGCCCGCTGCCGAAGTGATGGCGCAGCCCGGCATGGAAGAAGACGCCGCCGTCGATCCCGCCGCTGCCGATGTGGCCGACGAAACCGCACCCGCCGCGGTAACACCTGCCGCTCCGGTGGTCGACCCCACTGCCGAAGCCGCTGCCGATGCGGCCGACGATGCCGCTGCCGATCTGTCGGCCGCGATGGAAGGCGAATAATGCGCTTTCGCCCCGCTGCGCTGGTTGTGCTGTTCCCTTGGGGGCTGCTGGCCGGTTGCGGCGGGGCAATCGACGATCCTGCCCCCGCCGATGCGCAGGAACGACAGGTTCTAGACGATGCTGCCGAAATGCTGCCGCCAGCCGGCCTTGCCGCGCCGGAGCGTGCCGATGCTGCGCCCGCCCGCGAAACCTTTGCCCGGACCGATTGAAACGAACCGCCGCGCCAAGCGTTGATCCGGCAAAGAAGGAGATACGCTTTATGGCTTTGCTGAAACTCGCCGCTCTGGGTGCGCTGGGCTATGCCGGCTACCGCTATTACCAGTCGAAACACGATGCGCCTGCCGCCTTTGCCGGTGGCCAGCCGCGTGATGCCGATGCTTCGGATGAAGTGACCCCGATCCGCGATTCGGGCCCTGCCGCAATGCGCGACAAGCCGCGCCGGCAGTGGACCAATGTGGACGAGGCCAGCGACCAGAGCTTTCCGGCCAGCGACGCGCCCGCGACCTATTAAACCGTATCGTCAGGCGGGGCCACACGCTTCGCCTGACGGTCGACCAGCCAGACGCGGATCGCACTGGCGAGGCCCGGCGGGGTGTCGCTGGCGATCCGCTGTGCGTCGATCCGCGCCACCAGCGCGTTGATCGGCGCTTCTTCCTGTTCCGCCGCTTCCCTCAACATCGCCCAGAATAAAGGTTCGAGGCTGATTGAGGTCTTGTGGCCCGCGATTTCCACCGAACGCTTGACGGGAGGGTGATAGAGGGGCGCGTCGTCTGGCGGGGTCATGTTCCGCGATTAGCGCAATCGCGCTCTCGACGCAGCAGGAAACGGACGCTAACGGCTGCGGCCATGACTGCGCATAAGGAAGGCGATCCCACCACGCTCAGCCGGCTGTATGGCCGGTCGAAAGGCAAGGCGCTGCGCGCGTCGCAGCAGGATCTGGTCGATCGGCTGTTGCCGCAAATCGCCGTGCCCGAAGATGGGCCGATCGATTCTGCCACGCTGTTCGGCGATGCACCCGGCCAGGGGCGCCCGCTGCATTTCGAAATCGGCTTCGGCGGGGGCGAGCATATGGCCTATCGCGCCGATATGCTGCCCGATCACGGCTTCGTGGGGTGCGAGCCCTTTGTTAACGGTGTGGCGCAGGCGCTGACCCATATACGCGACGATGCGCTGGGCAATGTGCGCCTGCATATGGGCGATGCGCTGCAAGTGTTGTCGCGCGTGCCCGATGGCGCGCTGTCCTTCGCCTATCTGCTCCATCCCGATCCATGGCCCAAGGCGCGCCATGCCAAGCGGCGCATGATGAACGACGGCCCGGTCGAGATGATCGCCGCCAAGCTGAAACCGGGCGGCGAGTTCCGTTTCGGCACCGACCACCCGATCTATCTGCGCCACGCGCTGATGGTGATGCAGCGCCATACGGACAAGTTCGAATGGTTGGCCGAAACGCCCGCCGATTTCCTGACCCGCCCCGGCGGCTGGCCCGAAACGCGGTATGAGGCAAAGGCACGGCGGCTGGGCCACGAAGTCTGGTACTTTCGATTCAGGCGACGCTAGACTACGCTGATGTTGTAAAAACAACGACTTAGCCAAAAATATCTACGCCAGGATTGCCTCCAATTCGCCCCTTTTTCCGCTTGCGTGATTACCCGGTGATTGCCAGAAAAAGGCCACGAGGTATCGCATGGCAACAGGAAAAATCAGCAAGCGCACGGTCGATTCGCTCCCGGTTGGACCAAAGGAAAACTATCTTTGGGACACCGATCTCAAGGGCTTTGGCGTCAAGATTACAGCTGCTGGATCAATCAGTTACATAATCCAGTTCCGAATGGGCGGACGAGAAGCGAAGACCCGTCGTTTCACGATCGGATCACATGGATCGCCCTGGACACCGACTACTGCACGCTTGGAGGCTGAGCGATTGTTGGTGATTGTTGCGCAGGGCATTGATCCGGTTGATGCGGAAAAGCAGCGCCGACGGGAAGCTGTCGACCTCGCCTTCTCGAATTACGCTGACCTCTTCACCCGCTCCTGCAAACGCGAGGGATGGCGTCGCCTCGTGGAACGATCCATTCGCCTCTACCTCAAGCCCACATTCGGAATGAAGGCGCTGCCAGCGATTACGAAGATCGACGTCGTATCGGTTCTCGATCAGATGCCGCCCAAGCAGGTGGCAAACCGGCGAAATGTCTTTGCCGTTATGCGGCGCCTGTTTCGCTGGGCCGTGAGTCGCGGAGATATCGATCGCAGTCCGATGGAGGGCATGGAAACGCCGCCTCCGGTCAAGCCACGAGAGCGCTGGCTCAAGGATGGCGAACTCCGCCATATCTGGGACGCGGCACCGGAATGTCATCGATGCTTTGGTCCAATTGTCAGACTTCTGATCGTGACCGGACAGCGCCGTGAAGAAGTCTCCGGGATGCAATGGCAGGAGCTCAGTCGCAGCGAAAGATTGTGGACCCTGCCCGGATCTCGGACCAAGAACGGAGAACCAAACTCCATTCCGCTCAACGATCTTGCAATCGCCGAGCTCGACCGGGAGGCTCGCGGCGAGAAGTGGCCACGCAAAGGCCGCGTCTTTGCGACAGCTAGTGGGGCGGGCTTTACGGGATACGCCAAGGGGAAGGCGAAACTCGATGGCCTGATCGAGGAACGTCGCGAAGAGCCGCTCGAAGCCTGGCGCCTTCATGATCTACGACGAACCCTCGCAACGAACTTCCAGCGGCTTGGCGTTCGGTTTGAAGTCACCGAAGCCGTTCTCAACCATGTGGGCGGATCTCGCGCCGGAGTCGCCGGCATCTACCAGCGCCACGACTGGAAGGACGAAAAGCGCCAGGCGCTCGATGCCTGGAATGACCACCTCGCGACGGTTCTGTCCGAGAGTGGGGAGACGACCTAAAATATTGGCGAGGGCTAGGGCGTCTGCTGGTTCAAACGTCCGACAAGAGCGGGTACCAGATCCTCAATGTGTTGATGATATGCGCGTACCGCTCGGTTTGAGCCATCGAACCCTTGCTGCGCTTTTCGCTCAATTTGCTCAAGGGCATGCGGCGCGCCAGGCCAAATCACCGGCTCGAGTTCACGTAGCGGATGGAGTCTGTCGCTAATGCGTTCGACCAAATGTACGCGAAACCGATTGCCTGAGCTTGCCGCGATGTCTCTGAAGGCGCGCGCCAATCGGTCGGCATAAGCACCTCGCGTGTCGTTTGATCCTTCGTTGATTGTCAGTGATTTGTGATCGTTGTCGGGAGCCTGCTCCAAAAGCAGGGCGTTGACTTGCAGAATGTCGCGCAAGGCCTGTTCGGTAAGCAGCGGTACGCGAAATCCTTCGCCGGGCGTGAGGTCGACCAGCCCTTCACCGACAAGCTGGTTCAGGCTGTCTCTTACCGGCGTCATGCTCACTCCGAAATCGTCAGCGAGTCGCATCGCCTCAAGCTTCGTACCGGCCCGGAAGCGCCCTTCCAGCAATGCATCTTTCAACCGCCTGTACGTAGGCTCGAGGACGTGAGCGGGACTCATCGTCCGCCGCGGCGCGTCTTGGCGAACTCACGAACCGCTTCTTTCTGGTCGGGGCGCAGACTATCGGTTGCCTGAGGGAATTCGGGCACCTTGTCGCTCAGCAAAACCGACGGGCATTGCCCTTCGAAATTACCCAGGTTCGGACGGTGCTGCACATATCCGGCGAGCTCGGCGAGTTCGGGAGAGAACTCTTTTGCTACTGCTGGTGGATAGGCCAGCCAGAGATTCTCGTAGGGTTTGAGCCAGCCGAGACTGTAGCCGATTACGACACCGCGGCGGACATCCTCGGTCTGGTTTGGTCCCGCTCCATGGACGGTGGAGCCGAGAAAGCAGATCGCATCGCCGGGCTTGCAAACAGCTACTATGGGATCGTCGAGACTTTCGAGATTGTCGACAGGCTTCCTGTGCGTCCCGGGGTAGATGCGTGTCGCGCCATTGAGGCGAGTAAATTCGGTCAGCGGCCAGATGACGTTGAGAAGATATTCGTGATCGCCCTTGCGGCCTGCCCACATATCCTGATCGCAATGCGGAAACTGTTCTATCTCGCCGGGATGGATCGCGATCGCCTGGGCGACATTGAGCTGTATCCGGTCGCAGGCGCTGCCGAGAATTGCGCGGGCGAGCGATAGGACTAGCGGCTGCAGGACTAGATCGCCTGCGACCTGCGACCGGCGAAGCAGGCTTCCAAACCGTTTGGTCCGATGGCCATAGAAGTCTCCCTTGCCGAGGGGCGCCTGCGCAAATGCACCTTCCAGGTCGGCATCGAGTGCGGCGATCTGTTGCTCGGCGACAAGCTGCGGAATGATGCAATAGCCATCCTCTTGCAGCTGATCGAGCCAATGCGCCTCCCTCGGCCCAGTCATGCTGCCAGCTCCATGCCGCCATAGGCTTCCGGCTTAGGATTGCGGCAGTAGATCCCTGCGTTGGCGAGTTGCGCGCGTGTATCTTGGTCGATGTCGATCCGAAGAGCGACAAGCTGCTGCCCATCGATAGAAACGCACGGTCCAAGCTGCTGGCAGCGCCAGCCGAACTGGGCGATCTGACGGAACCAGGGCACTGGGGCGACCGCCGAATAACCAGAGATCCCTTCCGATATTGCAAAATCGGCGAGTGCGGAGACGAGCTGGTTGCGGACACTCCGGCGATCAGCGCGCGGCAACGTGGGATCGATACAGAATCGGGTAATCTCGCGAAATGCCTCATCCTGCGGAACAGGTCCGGTGCACAGCTGCGGAAAGAGATCGCGTAAGATATGAGGTCCATCAGAACGCAGGAGCCGGGCCGATGCGCGATGCTCGCACTTTTCGCCGGTGAGGACGAGATAGGCGGCCGAGGGCGTATCGAACTGGTCGATTTCAAAGGTCCCGTCGAGCACCGGAACGTCCCACCCAAGAAGATCCACGAACACGCGCTTGCGCGCCTCGAACATGGCGCGAAGTGCCGGATCGACCAAGTTTGCACCATTTATACCGCTGCTTTGCTGCATGAAGATTACCTGTGAACTTGATGACTGCTCGCATCTCATCAAATCCGGATAGGCAGCGACATACCAAGAACTGGGGAGGGCCACATCTGGCGCTCTACAGGGGAGAGTTTACTGGCCATCCCACCTTTGCGATGAGCGTCAGCGTTTGAAAATCATCAAGATACGACAGGTATCTTATCGGTCCGATTCTGTTCATCCTGGGAAGGTCACAAGCTGGCTATGAATGCAAAAGTCATCACGAACTTCCAGCTTGGCAGCCGCGAATCCTCTTCGGCGCCTGATGTCTTGCCCCTCGCTACAGAGCATGCGCTGCAATCCGCCGGAGCTGCTTTCCATGCGCTCGCCGACACCATGCCGCAGATGGTATGGTCGACTCTTCCCGACGGCTCCCACGATTATTACAATGCGCGCTGGTATGAATTCACGGGTGTCCCTGTCGGATCAACCGACGGCGAAGGATGGGCCGGGATGTTCCATGAGGATGACCAGGCCGACACATGGAAGAAATGGAACCACAGCCTCGCTACCGGCGAACCGTACGAGGTTGAATATCGCCTGAGGCATCACAGCGGCGATTATCGCTGGATGATCGGTCGTGCGCTGCCGATCCTCAACGAGGAGGGTGAGATCCAGCGCTGGATCGGCACTTGTACGGATATCGACGAGCAGAAGCGCACCGCCCTCCAAAACGAAATCCTGAGTCAAGAGCTCAGCCATCGCATCAAGAACATCTTCGCGATTGTTTCCGGTTTGATCAGCCTGACAGCGCGCGCAAATGAAGCGTTCGGTGAAGCGTCGCGCGACCTGCTGGGCCGGATTTCCGCGCTGGGGCGCGCGCACGAATTCGTCCGGCCCCACAGCGAAAAGTCCCAGCCCGAGGGCAAGGAAGTGACCCTCGCCACGCTGCTTGCGACGATCTTCGAGACCTATCCTGCCTTTTCCGAAAGAAGGATTGCTATTTCCGGCCCCGATATCGCGGTCGAAAGCCGCGCCGCCACGCCGGTTGCATTGGTGTTCCACGAGCTGGCTACCAACGCGATGAAGTACGGAGCTCTGTCCAATCCCGAGGGAAGGATTTCGCTGGACCTTTCAACCGAGGACGAGATGGTCCGCTTCCGCTGGAGGGAACACGGAGCTCACATCGACAAGGCGAGTGAGCCTCAAACGGGTTTCGGAAGTCGCCTCATCGAGTTGGCCGTGAAGCAACAGCTAGGAGGCAATTACGAGAGAACCTGGCATGACGATGGCGTTGAACTCGTCATGGATGTCCGAAAAAGCAGGTTGCAGGAGCCTAGTTAAAGAAGAGCCTAAGACGGGCTGGCGGATCGATTTTTTCGCCCTTCCGGACCGCAATGACATAGTCGAGAACCTGCTTGAGAATGCTAAGATCGACCGGTTTTTCCAGCGCGCCCAGCGTTCCGCTCACCCCTTCGCCGAGTTGTGCGGGATTGGCGGTTACGAAAATAACCTCGATCCCGAAATCCGCAGCAAGCTTCTCGCCGATCCTCGGACCAGTGGCTCCATCGGCCAGATTGACATCGACGAGCGCCACATCGATCGCGTCTGAAGCCTTTGCCAATGCCGATTGCATGTCGTCGGCTATGCCTGCGGATTCATGACCGAGATCGTGAACCACCGCCTCCATTTCGACAGCTATGAGGAATTCGTCTTCGACAATCAGAATGGTGGTCGGCATGGAAGGCTATCAAAAGTTAAATGACAAGGCTCTGTAGTGAGGGGACGGACAGGGCGCATATTCGTTCCCTCGCCTCGTCGCATCCGGCTTCGATCGAAATAGCTTCAAGACGCGCACCCGTTCCGACGGCATTGCGTCACTATCGGGCGCCAGGACCACGACCAAAGAGCGTATCTATGATGGGGCATTCCGGAACATCACCGCCTTCGCAGCGGGCTGATACATCGGCTAGCGTGCGCTCCAACCTAGTCAAATCAGCAATTTTAGCTCGCACGCTGGCCAGATGGTTATTGGTCAGATCCCGAACCTCGCCGCAGCTGTAGGGGTGCGAATCAACGAGGCTGAGCAGGCTTTTGAGCTCCTCGATCGAAAAACCCAGATCGCGGCCGCGCAAGATAAAGCCGAGCCGCGCCTGGTCGCCGGGTGGATAGAGCCTGTGCCCGCTTGCCGTACGCTCGGGAGGCTGAAGCAGACCGATGTTCTCGTAGTAGCGGATTGTCTCAAGGTTGCAGCCCGACCGTCTGGCCAGTTCTCCCCGTTTGATCACTTGCGATGCTGTCATGAGCCATATGCCAATTAGTGCTTGAACCTGTAGTTACTACAGGGAGTACATTGGTTTCCATGGTCGATCAAATGCACAAGAACGCGCAGCGCTTATGGGCGAGCGGCGGGACGCTCGGCGCGATACTCGCCTCGTCCTGCTGTATTGCCCCGCTGTTATTGCTGAGCCTTGGCATCAGCGGCGCGTGGATCGGCAATCTCACTGCGCTCGAACCGTACAAATGGGTATTTATCGCCATTGCGGTTGTCTTTTTGGCCCTTGGATTCCGGCACGTCTATTTTCGGCAAGCCGAACCTTGCGAATACGGAACATATTGCGCGCGGCCCGGAGCAAACCTGCTCGTCAAAAGCTCCCTGTGGCTGGCGACCGTATTGGTCGCTGCCTCGTCCACGGTCGAGTGGTGGGCGCCGCAATTCTACTAGGAGTTCGAAAGATGAAGAAGACGATGATCGTCGCAGTTGCGATACTGGGACTGGCCGGAGCGGGTATCTGGGCAGCGACCTTGTTTCCGCCAAACTCCGACGAACGGGTTCAACAAAATTCCGCGCATCTGCAATCGGCAAGTTTTGCGGTCGAGAATATGACCTGCGCGACCTGCCCGATAACGGTTCGGCGCGCGATGGAAGGCGTGGCAGGCGTGCACGAGGTGACTATCGATTACGAGACCAGGACGGCGACTGCGCAGTTCGATCCTGAGCGAACAACCACAAGCGCGATCGCCGCGGCGTCGACCGAGGCCGGATATCCGGCGATCCTTTCAGAGAGCGCGCTATGATCAAACTGAAGTCCGAGATCACATGCCCTACTTGCGGGTACAAAAAGCTCGAAAGAATGCCGACGGATGCCTGCTGGTTTTTCTACGATTGCAATGGTTGCGGTGTGAAACTCCGCCCCAATGCGGGCGATTGCTGTGTCTTCTGCTCATTCGGCACCATCCCCTGCCCGCCGATCCAGGAAACGCGTGCCGATCGCAAGGGCGCCACATGTTGCGGAGGGCGGTGAGATGAGTACGCGAAACTTCGATCTTATAGTGCTGGGTGTTGGTATGGCGGCCGTAAATGCCGCCAACAAATGCGCCTCAGCCGGTTGGTCGGTCGCGGTGGTCGACGAACTGCCTTATGGCGGCACCTGCGCCCTGCGCGGCTGCGATCCGAAGAAAATGCTCCGCCGCGGGGCGGAAATCATCGACGCAGCGCGGCTCATGCACGGCAAGGGCATCGAACCGAACGACATCGCCATCAACTGGCCCGATCTGGTCGCCTTCACGCAGACGTTCACCGACAAAATGCCCGGTCGGATCGAAAACGGTCTGGAGAGCAACGGCGTCACTACCCTTCACGGGAAAGCGCGCTTCGTCGGCGAAGATACCGTCGAAATCGACGGCGAGGGGCAGTTTCAGGCAAACCATTTCCTGATCGCAACGGGTGCCAAGCCGCGGACGATAGATGTTCCCGGCTCCGAACACCTTACCGACAGCACCGAGTTCATGCGGCTCGATGCGCTGCCCGAACGCATCCTGTTCATCGGCGGCGGCTTCATCTCGTTCGAGTTTGGCCATATCGCAGCACGCGCGGGCAGCAAGGTGTGCATCATCGACCGTGGCGAGAGACCGCTCAAGGGTTTCGATGCCGATCTTGTCGAAAGACTCGTTGCGCGGGGCGAGGAAGTCGGCGTCCAACTGCGACGACGCACGTCACTCAAAGCGATCGAGAAGGACGGGACGGGTTTTCTTGTCACGGTAGAAACTGACAGCGGCACGAAAGATTTGCGCGCCGATCTCGTCGTCCACGGCGCGGGCCGCGTCCCGGCAATTGGCCGGCTTGACCTGGCCGCAGCCAATGTCGAGGCAGGTGACAAGGGCGTTGAGGTCAACGCCTACCTGCAAAGCACCTCCAACCCCAAGATCTATGCTGCCGGCGACGCGGCCGACACGCAAGGCGCGCCGCTTACGCCTGTCGCAGTTTTCGAGGGCAAGGTAGCTGCGTCCAATATGCTCAACGGCAATCGGACAAAGCCGGATTATGCAGGCGTACCGAGCGCTGTATTTACGGTACCAGAGCTCAGCCGTGTTGGCATGCTCGAAGAGGAAGCACGAGAGGCCAGACATGATATCCGCGTCGTCGAAAATGACACCGGCGACTGGTATTCCAACCTTCGCGTTGGCGAAAGCTGCGCTGCAACCAAGGTCATAATTGAGAACGGCGGTGCAAAATTAGACCACGGTAGCGGCGGCGAAGTGCTGCTGCGGGCGGCGTAAAAGTCGTCCACTTTTTCCCTTTTCGCGATGCTGGCGAGGAGGGATGAGGGATTTACACCGTGGAACTTTACCTGAAGGTTCGTCTTGCCTGCGCGGGCGGCATGAGCGCCCGGGCGGCAGCGAAGCATTTCAACATATCGCGCGACACGGTCCGCAAGATGCTGTCGTATTCCGAGCCGCCCGGTTACCGTCGCAGCGCCCCGGTGCGGCGACCGAAGCTGGAAGCGTTCATACCGATCATCGACGGCTGGCTGGATGGGGACCGGTCGGTCCCGCGCAAGCAGCGCCATACGGCGAAGCGTGTGTTCGATCGCCTTCGCGAAGAGCATGGCTTCACCGGAGGCTACACGATCATCAAGGATTACATCCGGGATCGGGATCAGCGCAGCCGGGAGATGTTCGTGCCGCTGGCACACGCACCCGGCCATGGGCAGGCAGATTTTGGAGAAGCTCTGGTCGAGATCGGCGGGGTGGAGCAGAAGGCGCACTTCTTCGTGCTCGATCTGCCGCACAGCGACGCCTGCTACGTACGCGCCTATCCGGCTGCCGTTGCCGAGGCCTGGATGGACGGCCATGTCCACGCCTTTGCGTTCTTCGGCGCGGTGCCGCTGTCGATCGTCTACGACAACGACCGCTGCCTGGTCTCGAAGATCCTGCCTGACGGGACGCGGCTGCGCGCGAGGCTGTTCAGCGCCTTCCTGTCGCACTACCTGATCCGTGATCGTTACGGCCGCCCCGGCAAGGGTAACGATAAGGGCGGCGTTGAAGGCCTTGTCGGCTATTGCCGGCGCAACTTCATGGTGCCGATCCCCCGGTTCCCGACATGGGAGGCGTTCAACCTGTGGCTCGAGGAGCAATGCCGCAAACGGCAGAACGACCGGCTGCGGGGCGAGAGTGAGACGATTGGCGAGAGGCTGCGGCGCGATCTGGCGGCGATGCAGGAACTGCCGGCTTCCCCCTTCGAGGCCTGTGACCAGACCAGCGGCCAGGTCTCATCGCAGGCGCTGGTGCGTTACCGGACCAACGATTACTCGGTGCCGGTGCGCTTCGGCCACCAGGAGGTGTGGATCAGGGGCTATGTCGACGAGGTGGTGATCGGTTGCCGGGGCGAGATCATTGCCCGCCATGTGCGCAGCTACGAGCGCGAGGATGTGATCTTCGATCCGATCCATTACCTTCCCCTGATCGAACAGAAGATCAATGCCCTCGATCAGGCCGCACCATTGCAGGGCTGGGACCTGCCCGAGGTATTTACAACGCTGCGCCGGCTGATGGAGACGCGCATGGGCAAGCATGGCCGGCGCGAATATGTGCAGGTACTGCGCCTGCTGGAGAGCTTCGCTCTGGCCGATCTGCATGGCGCGGTGAAGCAGGCCCTTGATATGGGCGCGATCGGCTTCGATGCGGTGAAGCATCTCCTGTTATGCCGGGTGGAGCGCCGCCCGCCCCGACTGGACATGGCGATCTATCCCTACCTGCCCAGGGCCAGAGTGGAGACAACATCGGCGCGCTCGTACATGCGGCTGTTGACCGGCGGAGCAGCGGCATGAGCAGCCAAGCTCCCGAACTGCTGCTCGCCAGCCACCTCAAGACGCTCAAGCTGCCAACCTTCCTGCGCGAGCATGACAAGCTGGCCCGGCAATGCGCAGCAGAGGGCGTAGATCATGTCCGCTACCTTGCTCGGCTTGTCGAACTGGAACTGATCGACCGGGAACGCCGGATGGTCGAGCGCCGGATCAAGGCCGCGCGGTTCCCGGCCGCCAAGAGCCTCGACAGCTTCGACTTTGCCGCCATTCCGAAGCTCAACAAGATGCAGGTGCTCGAACTGGCGCGTTGTGACTGGATTACCCGTCGCGAGAACGTCATCGCCCTTGGCCCGTCGGGGACCGGCAAGACCCATGTCGCGATCGGTCTTGGCCTGGCGGCCTGCCAGAAGGGCCTGACGGTCGGGTTCATCACTGCTTCCGCGCTGGTCAGCGAGATGATGGAGGCACGCGACGAACGCCGCCTACTGCGCTTACACAAGCAGATGACCGGCTATAAGCTTCTCATCATCGATGAGCTGGGGTTCGTGCCCCTCTCCAAAACCGGCGCGGAACTGCTGTTCGAGCTGATCTCACAGCGCTACGAACGCGGCTCGACGCTGATCACCAGCAACCTGCCGTTCGACGAATGGACCGAGACGTTCGGTTCCGAGCGCCTGACAGGCGCGCTCCTCGACCGGCTCACCCACCACGTCAGCATCCTCGAGATGAACGGCGAGAGCTATCGCCTGGCCCAGAGCCAGGCACGCAAAGCACGTCCCAACCCCTGACAGAAACGGCAATCCGGGTGTTGGCGACCCCCGCTCGGGCTACGCCCTCCCGGCGCTCGCCAACACCCGGATCAAGTGGCCTGGTTTTGCTCCGCCCAATGGACGACTTTTACGCCGCCGTTGACATCCGCATTCGGCTGCGTATCTGCAATTCCATCCAGCTGCTGAATCGTTGCCCTGAAAAGCTTACGCATGATCCACGAGGTTTGCTCTCCATAGTCCGCAACGAACAGGCGACCGCCCGGTTCGAGCACGGAATGGATCTCGCTTAGAAGCCGCATCTTCTCGTCGAGGCGCACCTGATGGAGAACAAGGCAAAGCGTTGCGATACTCGGTGTAGGCCAGGCCGCGACCGCATCTGCGGACATCATCGCGCGCCTGAATTCGACGTCTATGCCCGCGCGCCGCGCTTTCGCGCGAGCGATCTCGATAGCATCGCCGTCCGGATCGATCCCCAAATAGGTGATCGCCGCATCGCCGGCGCTATGAGCAGCGAGAGACTGCCCGTTCCGGCTCCGACATCGAGTAGAACATCGTTGTCGTTCGGCGCGATGAGCCCGACAAGTGTCTTGCGCCATTTGGCCTCGCGGGTCGTGAGCCGGACACCAATGTCGTAAAGTGGCGTCAGGAAGCTGTAACCCGCAGGCGGCGTGTAGTTTGTCTGCTCGGCCATCACGCTTGCCCTTCGTTTCGTACCGGGCCAGTCTCGGGTGAGGGCTGCCGCGTTCTAAACGGTTCGGTTAGCTGAGCCAGATACGTCTCGGGATAAGATTCCACACCAGCGAGGCCGACGGTTCCGGATCTTATATGCGCGCTCGAGACAAACTTGCCCGTGCCAAGAAGCAGGTCCCAAATGGTGAAAAAGAGGCCGAAATTGACATTGCCCTCGGTTTCGGAGGCGAGGTGATGGTGGCGGTGCACCGGTGCAACGGCCCAGAGATATCTGAGCAGCCCGATCCGCATATCGACATTGGAGTGCTGAAGTTGCAGCTGGATCACGACCGCAAACGTCCCGACAACGGCGACGTCGGTGGGGATACCCAAAAGCAACCATGGCAGAGCGCCGACTGAAATCTCGATCAACTGGTGGACGGGGTGTTTCAGAAGACCATTGAAACCGTACATCCGGCGGACGGAATGGTGGACCGCGTGGAACCGCCACAACAGCGCGTTTCGATGACTGGCATAATGCGTGAGCGTAATGCCAACATCGAGAATGATGATAGCGAGCACAACCTGCGTCCAGAACGGCCATGCATCCGGCCAAACCGAAGGCCACGGAACGAAGCTCGCGATAATGGGCAACAAGAGAACCAAGATGAGGATCGACCCTTCGTTCACGAACGCATGAGCTATATCTCGCCGCGAGTCGCCATGGCTCGAGTTCCAGCGATCATCGAACGGCGCGATACGCTCTGCGAGCAGGGACACTGCAACCGAACCGAAAAACAGAGGGATCAACCAGCCCCGTGACACACCATTCGATATGATCAATGTGGCGCTGCCTAGAAAAACCAGGAAATACAAAGGTGCGTACAGGGATCGAAAAATTGCCATGCAGAACTCCATCAGGTCTGATGGTGAGTTACGCTGGCTAAGCGTGCGCAGTATTGAATGTTTCGCTGAGATCATCAGCGAAATGTCGTTATCTTGAGCCTTGCGAGGCCGCGCGACGGTGTCACACCAAACCACTCAACAAGGCGGCGCGTAAAATGCGCCTGGTCGGAAAACCCTCCGGCCGCCGCTGCTTCGGCCAGATTGTGCGAGAGATCGAAGGCCTCGATCGCTTTTTGGACTTGGAGCCACTGCAAAAGCTTGGTCGTCGGCACTCCAAAATCACGAACAGAGATTTCGCGCAAACGGGTTGTCGAAATTCCCAAGATGCGCGCCAACTCGGCCGGGGAAGTACCAGGGTCCAGATTATCGAGAATTGGCCCAAGCCGGTGATCAATCCGCGTTACGGCTCCTTTGCGCAGAAAGGTTTCAATCCAAAGTTGAGCATCCTGACTAGATCGGATGACTGCCAAAGAGTTCGATTCAACCGCCGTCAGCGTCATTAAGCCGGTAAGCCGGTCGAGGTCGCGTACCCCGCGGAAGGTTGGATCGACATACAGCGAGCGGAGGGCGGCCCCCGATGGCTGTAGGCTATGCTCGAATCCCGCCGGCACCAGTACTGCGGCACCTTCTGCGAGATCCATCGTAGCAGTGCCAATGACGCTGACTGTCCCTGCAAGCGCCAGACTCACTTGATGCGCCACGTGCCTGTGGGGCCGGTTGTCGCCAACCTGTGCATCCAGCAGAGCCCAGCCTACACCAAGCATTATCTCGCCGGTCCATTCGGTCTCGGTTTTCTTCAAAGCGGGAATACTCCTCTCGAACGGCTTGGCAATTTAGGCAGTATCCTCGGTCTGCGCAGGCTTCGGGTCGCCAAATTCGCTCGAACGCAGAACTCAGTGCCGTTCCAGCATTCGAATGCGCCAAGTGTATGGTCTGGCATACCAACACATCTAGCCATGACCTGCCGAGAAATTATTCGACGCAGAGAGTTCCAGTTTGGCTCAGGAACGAAAATGCCCAGCGCGCTCCACCAGCTGGTTCATCTGGGTTGCTGCGTGGATCGTCAGGGGATGCTGCGTGGCGTCCGGTCGCGGCGTGATAAGGTCGGCCATGGCAGCGACCTGCTCAAGCTGCGCATCGCTTGCCTTCGACAGCAGACTGAGCACAATGTTTTCAAGAGCGATCACCCGAATACGCAGCTGGGTCAGCTCGGTATCCGAAAGTGCGGGAATATCCTCTTCCTCGCAAGCAGCGGCGAGCGCTTCCTGGGGGCCGCATGGCAATGCTCCGCCTTCGTCTTCCCAGCGGGACAGCGCTGTGTCCTTCATTCTTCTAGTCACAACAAGTCCTCCTTCCAGAGACAGTGGTGTCCAAGCCCGCAAGGCACTGCAGCCTTTTCGCCAAAACGAGTCGAAACCAGCGCTCGAGACCCAGTGTACCAGAAAAGCGGAACCCCGCGCCTAGGGTTGGGTCAAGCGCGGGGTTCCTGAACGGCCCCGGGATACCTGCGACCCGCAGGGCTCGGGGGGAGACGGGGCCGCCATTCTATTGGTGAAGAGACGACAACCGGCCGGGAAACGGGCTCGGTTGTTCCCTTCACCTGAACGCTCGCCTTTCTTGAAAATCGATACATCGAGCGGGCATCGGCATGCCGGAACGTGTGATGAAAGCTTCGAGGCGGATTATGGGCATCACGAGACCCCTGTGACGGTCCATACTCTCTGAAACGGGACCATGCTCGCTCACATCCCGTCCATGTCGTGGTCCGACATCGATGGCATATCGTGACCCTCATGCGGATCGGGTGCCTGTGTTGGCTGGGCATCCGTCGGCGCGCGTGCGGTCGCAGGCGATGGCGCTCCCATCGGAGCGGTTGCCGGTCGGTCTGGTTGCCTCCCGGCAGGAGAAGCTTGAGCCGACCGGTTCGAATTGGCCTCTCTAGCGGCAGAAGCAGCGTTGTCTTTCTCGCCTTCGCCCGGGACCGTGCTCTTGGTCGGTGGAGCTGTATACAGCGGCAAGGCATCCGCTTCAGTTGTTGTATCCTGCGTCTGATCACAGGCGGCGAGCCCCATCGCCAGTGTCGCCGCAGCAAGAGGGGCGACAACCGCGCTCCAGTTCGATCTACGCATCATTCAATCCTTCAAAGCCAAGAGATACCAAGGTGGTCTGGGCCAGGCTCAAGTTCGCGGCCCAGAACTTCCTGAACAAGTCGAGAGCCGCCATGATCAAGATTGCGGTACGAAGCGGAGTCCGGCTATCGGAGGCCCGGCTCGCCAGATAGGCCATCGCCAGACCGAGCCCGGCGAACAGCATTCCATTCCAGCGATGAACCTGCGTGCGCTATCCCCGCCAAATCAGAGACCGATACGGTTTGAACCGAATATGATCGCAACGTTCGCCCGGACCACCACTTGCTAGTCGTCTTGCGCCAAGTCCTGACGGGCAGCCATCTGCTCCATCATATCGTGCATCATCATCATGCGCTGGTGACAGGCCGCCATCATATCGGCATTGCCGCCCTGCATCATGCCCGACATGTGCTCCTGCATTTTTGCACGATGTTCGGCCATCAGCCTCTGGCGTTCGGCAGGATCGCTTGTCGCGCGCGCCTGCTGCATAAGCGCGCGCATTTCATCCATCTTCGCGCGATGGGCCGTCATGGCCTCCGAATCCTGCATCATGTGGCCCGCCTGACCCTGCTGCTGTGCAGTAGCTTTCGCTCCGTGGTCGTGCTGTTGCTGGGCCAATGCCGGAGTGGCTGTCAGGCCGGTGGCGAGCGCGAAAGCAAGAACTGTGCGTCTCATTGTCGAATTCCCTTAGTCGGTTTTGCGGTGAATGCCATGTGCATTCATTGTCTATACGCAGCAGACGGCCCTTCCCCTCAAACAATTCGCAGAAGCGGTGGGGCGGGTAGGCCGTAGCACGGCCGGTTGCAGCGATGCTGTTTTTCGGCCACCCTTTTTGAGAGAGGTCGATAAAGTCGAATGGGGAATATCATGGTGCCAATAGAGCCGTCGGAGAAGCAGTCATGAGCACGGTCAATGAGGACGGCAGCTGGGATATTCCGGAGCCCGATCATGCCGAGCTGGTGCAAATGCGCATTCGCCTCATTACTCTCGAGAACATAGTTCTTGGCCTTTTGTCCGGGGCCAGCGATGAACAGATCGACCAGATCAGAAAGCGTGCGGACATGATCGAACCGCGCCCCGAGGCGAGCCGGCATCCGCTTACCGAACTGGCAGCAGGTGACATGCGGAAGTTTCTCGAACGCGCTGCTCGCATGGCCAAGGCGGAGGGCCGCGAAAACCATGACTGATCCAGGCTTTGGGGCAGCGAAGGCGCTATGCAGGAAATGGAAATCCGGCCGCTTGCTATTTGCTGGCGCAGACTATTCGGGCGTGCCTGCAGAATGACCAGAACCCATTGGCTGATCTTTTTTTGCGGGAGCCTGATCGCGTTCGTCTGGGAGATCTTCCAGATGCCGTTTTTCAAGCCGGGCAATCTCGAGACTTATGAGCAGACCATTCGCTGCGGCATCGCAAGCCTGGGCGATGGCGTGATCCTGCTCACAGCTTATAGCCTTGCTGCACTGCGCGGCGGGCATGCGTGGCCCTGGCAGTCAGACAAACTACCCTATGCGATCTATTTCGGCTTCGGGCTCGTCGTCGCAATCGCCGTCGAAATGATCGCCACATCGCTTCCGGCAAACAGTTTCCTGAGCTGGCGCTACAGCGAGTTGATGCCGCACGAGCCAGTGACGGGCCTGGCGCTGATACCAATCGCGATGTGGACGATCGTGCCCGCGCTAACCATCCTTCTCGTCCGCTTCGCGCACGTCGAGCCTGATTGACTTAGTAACGCGTTCAGGATGCGTGGGACAGGTCTAGTTTGTGCCTTCGGGCACATCCTCCACGGCGTCTGGATGCGCGCCCGACAGATATAGCTCGGGATCGCTGATGAACTGGTCGTGGCAGCGCGACGAACAGAAATAATGTTTCGCGCCCTCACGCGTCGCGATGTGCTCGGCTCCTTCGATCGCGACGCTCATGCCGCATACCGGGTTGATCGCAGTACCCTCGATCACGCTCTCGCCCTTGCTCATCGCCTGTCCTTCCTAGCTCTGCACGACTACGAACTGCCCCATCATGCCAGCATCCTCGTGTTCGAGAATGTGGCAGTGATACATGTAGGGCAGCCCTGGGTCAGTGTGTTCTTCAAAACGCAGGAGAAGGCGAACCTGCTCGCGCGGGTTGACGATAACGGTATCCTTCAAACCGGTTTCCAGTGGTGGGGGCGCTCGGCCATCGCGGTCGATCACACGAAACTGGACATTATGGATATGAAACGGATGGGTCATCATCGAAGGGTTGGCGATCTCCCAGATTTCCCATTGGCCGACCGGCACACGTTCGTTGATCACATTCATGTCCATCGCAGCACCGTTAATGGACATTCCGCCGCCCATCATGCCCATGTCGAGAACGAAACGCCGGGTTCGGACGGCTGACGACGGGTCGGTTGGCGCAAGCGATGCCAGTTGTGTCGGCACCCTGATGCGCTGGGCCGAACTTGCCGGCCTGATATCGAGGATTTGAAACACGTCTCCGGAAGCATCGTCGCTATTGCCGCGACCCATCATTCCGCGTCCGCCCATCATGCCCATGGCGATTTCGGGACTGCTGGCAAGAAGGCGAAGCGGGCGTCCTTCCGAGAGATCGATAATTACCTGCGCGCGCTCCCCCGGTGCGAGCCTGACCGAGCGGACGATGTGCGGACGATCGAGCAAGCCGCCATCGCTCGCGATCAGTTGCATCGAACGATCACCTTCGAGCGAGAAATCGTAGAAGCGGGCGTTCGATCCGTTGAGGATGCGCAGCCGTAATTGGCCTGTCTGTGCGTCGAACACGGCATTCTCAGTGCCGTTGACGAATATCCGGTTCCCGCGCATGCCCATCATCCGCGTGTGCATGCTCAGCGGGTACACCAACCGGCCGAACCCATCGATCACGCGGTCCTGCACGATCAGCGGAATGTCGTCGACGCCATAGTCGCTCGGCAAGTCGAGGCGCTCTTCCTCGTCATCGCGAACATAGATCGGCGCGGCGAGCCCGGCATAGACCTGCGGCCCGGCTTTGCGCTCCAAGTGCGAATGATACCAGTAGAGCGAGGCCCGCTGGCGAACTTCGAAAGAGGGGCTCCAGCGTTCACCGGGACGGATCAACTGATGCGGTCCGCCATCGGCTGCGGCAGGAAGTTCGAAACCATGCCAATGGACCGTAGCGCCTTCGGCCAGATTGTTGTCGATATGGAACTGCACCCGCTCGCCCCGGCGCATTTCCAGCGTCGGTCCCAGATAGGGTGCGTCGATGCCGATGGTGGACGAAGCAACACCGGGGACGAATTCCTTCTGGCCTGGTGTCAAAGACAGGCGGAAAACCCGCGTGCCCTGCTCTATCTCGCCACTCTGCAAGGGCGGTATAGCGAGCGGATTGGACCCTGGAGTGCTGTCCAGCATCGATGCGTCTTGCGCTTTGCATCCTGCAAGCGGGAACGCGGCAAAGCCTGCAGCAGCAAAGCCTGCGCTTTTGATCAGTCCTCGGCGGTCTACGGATAATGCATGGGTGATGCGGGGTGTCCGGATCATGCTCCTCCTGTTTCGCGATGGGCGGCGCCAGATTTGCCTGGCACCACCCGACCGATTTATTCCTTCGTGATCGACGTGATCACACTGCCTTCAGAACCAGTACGAAATTCAAAGGCAATGCCCTCACCGACGCTTACTTCGCTGCGCAGTTGCTCATCGGCTTCGAACGCCATGGTCATCGCCGGCCATTCGATTGCGGGGACCGGGCCGTGGTCGACGGTGATCGTACCCGCTTCGGCGTCGATGGCGGTGACGGTGCCTTGCGCACTCGCGGACTGCATTGCGTTGCCAGTGTCCGTCATTGGCATATCCTGGCCGTCCATCATCATTGCATCTTCAGCCATCGGCATGTCCTCCATCTCGGCAGTGTCCTGGCCAGAATCGCAGGCCGCCAGCGCCAGCGGCGCGGCCAATAGGGTTATGAGGGTTGTGGTTCGCATTCTTCTTCTCCTTGGGGTTGGGTTGGCCGTTCGGGCCGGGGGCGCCGCATCAACAAATATGCGGCGGGGATAACGAACATGGAAAGCAGCGGGGCGGTGATCATGCCGCCCACCATCGGTGCGGCGATGCGGCTCATGACTTCCGAACCTGCGCCGGTTCCAATCAGGATCGGGAAGAGACCGGCCAGAATAACGGCCACGGTCATCGCCTTGGGCCGGACGCGTAGGAGTGCGCCCTCCCTGATGGCTTCGCCCACACCGTCCGCATCGAGGGCACCACTGCGCCGGGCCAGCGCAGACTTGAGGTAGATCAGCATGATGACGCCGAACTCGGCAGACACACCGGCAAGCGCAATAAAACCCACCGATGTCGCAACAGACTGGTTGTAGCCCATCAGATAAAGCAGCCAGAAGCCGCCGGTCAGGGCGAAGGGCAGCGTGCCCATAACAAGTAGCGCTTCGTCGAAGCGGCGGAAGATCAGATAGAGCAAAACGAAAATGATGCCGAGCGTCGCGGGAACGACGACCTGCAACCGCTCATTGGCGCGGGTGAGATATTCAAACTGGCCCGCGTAAGAGATGCTCACACCGGCAGGCAGATCGACGCCGTCTGACACTGCCGCCTGAAGATCACTTACGACCGAAGTAAGATCGCGCCCGCGCGTATCGACATAGACCACGCTGATGAGACGGCCTTGCTCATTCTTGAGCATCGGCGGACCGTCGCTGATGCTCACCTGCGCTACGGTCCCAAGCGTGATTTGCTGGCCAGAGGGGGTTAGCAAAGGCAGCGCGCGCAGTTCTGCGAGGCTGTCGCGGATCTCGCGCGGATAGCGCCCATTGATGGGATATCGCGCCAGTCCTTCGACCGTTCTGCCGATATTTGCCCCGCCGATCGCGCCTGACACAATCTGCTGAACATCGGCGATGTTCAATCCGAAACGCGCCGCAGCGACCCGGTCGATGTCCACGTCGACATAGCGGCCTCCCGAAAGACGCTCTGCCAAAGCGGAACTGACTCCGGGAACCTGCTTGGCAACGTTCTCGACCTGCAACGCCACGCGCTCGATCTCAGCAAGGTCCTCGCCGGATACTTTCACGCCGATCGGGCTCTTGATACCGGTCGCGAGCATGTCGATGCGGTTGCGGATCGGTGGCACCCAGACATTGGCGAGTCCCGGCACCTGCACTGCACGATCAAGCTCCTCGACGAGCTTCTCTGGCGTCATTCCCGGCCGCCACTCCTCGCGCGGCTTGAAGCGGATCGTTGTTTCGAACATCGTGAGCGGCGCAGGGTCGGTCGCTGTATCAGCCCGCCCCGCTTTCCCGAACACGGTATCGACTTCGGGCACGGATTTGATCAGGCGGTCGGTCCGCTGAAGCAATGCGGACGCTTCACCAGGAGACAGGCCAGGCAGAGCGCTCGGCATGTAGAGGAGATCGCCTTCGTCGAGCGGCGGCAGGAATTCCCCTCCCAGACGGGTGAACGGGACCAGCGTTGTCAGGAATACGAGGCCTGCCACGACGAGAGTGGTCTTGGGTCGGCTGAGCACCCAATCGAGACCGGGCCGGTAGGCCTTGGTCAGGACACGATTGAGGAGGTTGGTATCCTCCTTGGGTATCTTGCCGCGGATCAGCCAGCCCATGAGTACAGGAACCAGTGTCACCGACAGTATCGCTGCCGCCGCCATCGCATAGGTCTTGGTAAAGGCCAGCGGCGAAAAGAGCCGCCCTTCCTGGGCCTGCAAAGTAAAAACCGGGAGGAACGAGAGCGTGATGATGAGAAGGCTGAAGAAGAGCGCTGGCCCCACCTCTTTCGACGCCTCCGCAATCAGCTTCCAGCGCTCGCCGCTGGACATCTCCTCGTCGGGATGATCCGCTTCCCAATGCTCGATATGCTTGTGGGCGTTCTCGATCATAACGATGGCGGCGTCGACCATCGCGCCGATTGCGATGGCGATGCCGCCCAAGGACATGATGTTGGCATCGACTCCCTGAAAACGCATCACGATAAAGGCGGCCAGAACCCCTAGCGGGAGCGTGACGATGGCCACGAAAGCCGATCTCACGTGCCACAGGAATAACGCGCATACGATCGCAACGATGATGAATTCGGCGATGAGTTTGCCGGTCAGGTTTTCGATCGATGCGTCGATCAGCTTCGAACGATCATAGGTCGTGACAATCTCGACCCCTTCGGGAAGACTAGCTTGGAGCACGTCGAGCTTCTCTTCGACAGCCGCGATGGTTGCCCGCGCATCCTCGCCCTGTCTAAGCACGACAATACCTCCCGCGACCTCGCCTTCCCCATTGAGCTCGGCGATACCGCGCCTCATTTCGGGCCCAAGCTGGATCGTGGCGACATCGGACAAGGTGACGGGGATACCGTTACCGACCGATTTCAGCGGAATCTGCCTGAAGTCGTCGAGAGACGTGAGATAGCCTGATGCGCGGACCATAAACTCGGCCTCGCCCATTTCGACAACCGATCCTCCAGCTTCCTGATTGGAGGCCTGGATGGCACGCACGACATCGCTGTAAGTGACGCCAAGCGAAGCCATCCGGTAGGGTTCCAGCACGACCTGGTACTGCTTGACCATGCCGCCGACGCTGGCGACCTCGGCTATGCCCGGAATAGTCTGGAGCTCAAAACGCAGGAACCAGTCCTGAAGGCTCCGAAGGTCAGCGAGATCGCTGTTCCCCGTTCGGTCAACCAGCGCATATTCGTAAATCCAGCCAACGCCCGTCGCGTCCGGCCCGAGCGAGCTGGTCACTCCGTCGGGCAATTCGTTTTGCACCTGGTTGAGATATTCAAGCACGCGCGAGCGCGCCCAGTAGAGGTCGGTCCCATCCTCGAAGATCACATAGACGAAGCTGTCGCCGAACATCGAATAGCCGCGCACAGTTTCCGCGCCCGGCACCGAGAGCATCGTCGTTGCAAGCGGGTATGTGACCTGATCCTCAACGATGCGCGGAGCTTGCCCAGGATAGTTCGACCGCACCACGACCTGCACATCAGACAGATCGGGGATCGCATCGACAGGCGTTGCGCGCACCGCCCAGAAGCCAGCGAGCGTAACCGCGATGGCCGCCAGAATGATGAAAAACCGATTGGCGATCGATGCATCGATTATGCGCGCTATCATCGCTCGGTCTTCCTGATAGACTCGATGCGCGGACCGGTGTCGTGCTGCGAGAAGGTGAACTCGACAGTATCGCCCGGTTCAATACCGTCAACTAGAGCGGCGTCGGCGAGGGCGAAGGGCATGACCATGCTTGGCCATTCGAGGGCGGGAACCGGCGCGTGATTGAGAGTGATCGAAGCACCAGCGATTTTCGTCACTCTTCCCGTGGCGGTGTACGTCCTCATCTTTGCTGAGCCATCGGATGCCATGCTCATGGTTCCGTCGATCGACCTGATATCGATCCCGGCCAAACTCGCCTCGGAGTCGATCAGGAACTGCCCGGAAGTGACGACCTCTTCGCCTTCGGCAAGGCCTGCCAGGATCTCAGTCCTGCCATTCGCCTCGCGTCCGATTTCGACCTCGGCTGGAAGAAAGGCGCCTTCATCCTGCTTGAGCATCACAAGATTGCGGCGGCCGGTTCGAATGACCGCCTCCGACGGTACCAGCAAGGCTCGCCGTGTGTCGGGTGAAAGCGACACCTGCGCAAACATCCCTGGCTTCAACCTGCCGCGTGGGTTCGGCAGCTCAGCCCGGACGGTGATGGTTCGGCTCGCGGCATCGGCGCTAGGAAGGATGGCAACAATTCGTCCCGCAAATCGCTCATCAGGATACGCTGCCAGGGTCGCACTGATGGGTTGGCCCTGCCGGATATTTACGGCCTGGACTTCAGGAACCGAAGCTTCCAGCCATATCGGCGAGAAGCCTGTAATCTCCGCGAGTGTCTGGCCTTCCGTCACGGTCATGCCTGGACGCACCCCCAGCACTGTTACAGCGCCGCCCACCGGTGCGGTGACTGTAAACGTGTTCTGGACGCGGCGGGTGCGTTCGACCGACGCGATCATCGCATCGGTCATGCCGAGCAGGCGCATGCGCTGCCGCATCGCGTCTGCAAGTGCCTGATCGCCGGTATCGAGCACGGCAATGTACTCGCGCTGCGCGCCGCCCCAATCAGGGACCAAGATATCGACGATCGGAGCGCCGCGACGCACGACATCGTCCTGCGCAAGGCCATAGGTGCGTTGGACATAACCGCCCGCTCTTGGCTGGACGATGGCAACATCCCGGCTGTTGTATGCCAGGACACCCGTCACGGTGATTTCCGGCTCGAGAACTCCGAACTCGGCCGCTGCGGTGCGAATGCCGAAATTCTGGACAAGGCCCGGATCAATCCGGACGCCCGCTTCGGCGGCTTCTCCCGCGCATTTGGGTACCAGCATCATGTCCATGAAGGGCGACTTGCCAGGCTCGTCAAAGCGCTGTCCGGGAACCATCGGATCGTACCAGTAGAGCACCTCTTCGCACTCCGTCTCGGAGGAGCCCGACATCCCACCCTCGCCCTCATCTCCTACGAGCGAGAGCGCGTATCCAGCGCCGAGGCTGACAAGCGCGACGGCCGCGATGATTGCATAGGTTCGCTTTGAAGGGCCGGAGCTGTCGACTGTATCGCTCATGGCTGCTGCTCCCCGTAGGTCAAGCGAAGCATCTCGGCCCATTCCACGGTCGCGGCTTCGCGTTCAAAGATTTCAAGATCGAGCAAGGCCAGATCCGCCTTTGCTGCAATCACATCGATCAGGTCTGCGTTTCCGGCAGCAAAGCTCGCCGTTTCCAGTTCAACCCTTTGCCGGGCCAGCGGCAGCAATTCATCGCGGGCGCGTTCCCATTGGCGCTTCGCACTGCGCCATGAGGCGAGATCGGATTCGAATTGCACACGCAGCGCGCGCAAGCGATCATCGCGCTCTGCCTGCGCCGCAGCAGCTTCTGCCTCGGCGGCGCGAATGCGCGGCCTTTGACGTTGATCGGTGAAGATGGGCAGGGTAACCGATCCCATGACAGAGAATGCGTCTCCGAAGGCAGGGTCGCGTCGGCCATAGTTTACGCTCACTCCGAAGTCGGGGCGCAAGTCGGCGCGCGCGAGGTCGGCGTTCGCTTCTGCGCGTCCGGTGGCCGCATCGGCAAGACGGATGACGGGGTTAAGGTCCAGAGCTTGCTCGAGGCTGCCGCTGTCGACATTGGCTGCTGGCGCATCACCCGCGATGGTAGGACTGTCTGTTCGAACGTAGCTGGCCAGCATAGCGCGTGCAGCGTCGCGTTCGGCTTCTATTCGCGTGATCGCATCTTCGATGACCAGAAGCTCGCGGCGAATGGCGAGGCTTTCAGCAGGACGGGCCGATCCGGATGCAACAGCGCTGTTTGCCACCGGCTGTAGCCTGCGCAGATCGCTGAGAGCCGTATGGGCGAAGGCGAGCTTCTGTTCGGCATAGTACAAGTCGATCCAAGCCGCTGATGTGGCGATGTCGATCCGTTGCTGCGCAACCCCAAATCGCATTTGCGCGATGGCTACATCTGAGTTCGCCACACCTCGACGCGCTCGGCGCTTTGCAAGGTTTGGGATTGGTTGCTCAATGCCAACAGCAATCTGCGTTGGAAGCTGGCGATCAAACTCGATCGCCACAGGCCCGGTAATTGGCAGGTTTGCAATCCCGCCACGCAAGATAGGATCGGGCAGCTCATCTGCGGCATCCGAGACATCTCGCGTCCCATCGATACGCAATTGCGCGGCCTGGAGCAGCGGCTGATCCTCGCGCGCTGCCCGCAAGGCTTCTTCATAGCCAACCGGCTGCGCGAGTACGACCTGCGCCTGCATCAGCGCGGCGGCAAGGATACCGCCTATGGACCATTTCATGGGAATTTCTCACTCGATTTGCGTGCCGAGGTCCGGCGGCAATGGCGGTGCATTGCAGCGTCAAGACCACGCATTCAGAAGGCGCAATTCGCCTTCAGGTTATGCAATCAAGTCAGATTCGTGGAGGGGGGTAATCGGGCGCAGAAGCGCGACTGAGCAGAGGTGAAGTAATGTTCGACAAATACACAGGGCCGTCGGAAAACGGCTTAACAACATGCGAAGGCGCATCGCTCCCCACCCAAACGGGAGAAACCGCGTTGGTTGCAAGCAAACAATCAGCCGACATGCCTTCACACGGTGCGTCAGTATTGCCGTTATGGCTGTGCATTGGTTCATCGCCCTCAGAGTGGTGCATCATTTCAGCACAATCGGAAGCGAGCATATTCTCCGATTGAGGCGTTGGCATGGCCTGCACGGGTGATTGGATCACGAAACCAATGCAAAGCATTGTCAGCAAAAAGGAACGCAATCGAGCCATCGTCGAGAGCCTAGCCCGGTTTATTCATGAGGCCGCAGCAGCGAAGTGGATGGGCCTTGATCTGACGTTGGCGGCGTAGTCCGGGCGAGCGTCTTCGACGGCATTTTTCACCGCGTCAGGATCAATGGGCTTTTCGAGGTTGATGGAATGGAGCTCGGAGTTCGGCGGCACAGCCGCACCGCCTAAGTAGGTGCAGGCCTGAGATTGGTGGCGATGGCTTTCAAAACGGAGGCATCGGGACAGGCTGACGCGAAGGCGACACGGATGCGAGTGGCGCTCTCAATGACGCGGGCAGCGACCTTGAGCAGCCTGAGGCGCAACGTTGCGAACTCGGCGGTCGCGAGCGAGGCTGCCTTGGGGATTTCCTGCTGAATGCGCCACAGGAGCCAGTATGCGGCGGTGTGCAGGATGAGGCGCATCTGATTGGCGTTGGGAGAGCGGCACGAGGTGCGATCGCTGGCCAGCTGGGTCTTGTGCAGCTTGATCAGGTTTTCGGCCTGACCGCGCGCGCAGTAGAGCGTATCATAGATGTGCTCGGCCGAGCCTTCGGTCAGCGAAGTGACGACATAGCGGATGTCCATGCCCATCGTACTGGCCTCGATCCGGGCGACGACGCGGCGCTGGCACTTCCAGCTTTTGGCCCCGTAGCGGGTCTCGGCATAGGTGCGCAGGACCGGGTACTGGCGCTGAGCGCGTTTGACCGCACAGGCATCGGCGGCAACGACGATTTCGGGATCGGCGCGTAGCACGGCGTTGGTCGGCAGGCCGAACACGTAGTCGACGCCGCAACCCTCGCAGACGGCCATGACCTCGGGCCGCCCATAGTGCCCGTCGCCGCGGATGGTGATGTGCGTTTCGGGCCATTGCCGGCGGATGTGGCGCACGAGGCGCCGGATGTGACCGGCAGCTTCAACACCAGACGGTGTCTTGCCGGTGCGCAGCAGCATCGCCACCGGCCGGCCAGTGGCGGTGTCGTAGACATGGATCGGCAGGAAGCAACGCTCGCCATGATGACCATTCCAGAACGACAACTGCTGATAGCCATGGACGACATCGCAGGTATCATCGATATCCAGCGTCACCGCCGCCGGCGGGGCCGGATAGCTGGCGCAGTAGATGTCGATCATCGCGGCCAGCATCTTCGCCAACTCGCGCGTGATCGGTGCATTCTCCCACCGGCTCATCGTCGGTTGGCTGGCCAGCCCCGCGCCCGATCCCGGCAGCTTGCCCAGGGCCAGGCGGAAGCCCGGATCGTCGCGCAGGGCATCGAGATCGTCGGCATCCTCATAGCCGCAGGCGATCGCGAACACGCGGGCACGCAGGATGTCGTCGAGGCGATGGATCACCCGGGCAGGATCGCGCGGATCGGCAATGCAAGTCGCAAGCCGCTGGCAGATACCCATCGCGCGCTCGGCCTGCGACAGCAACAGAACGCCGCCGTCCGAAGTGAGCCGACCACCGTCGAACGCGGCTGTGACTTTCTTGCGGTCGACCGCTGGGAATCGGAAGGGGCTTGCGATATCGTCGTTCATGGCGGGTGTGGCCTGTGGCATTTTCTGCCCTGCAGCAGGGCCGGTGTAGACACCCAGTTCCTAATTCAGATCAGAGGCTTATGCCACTCCCGCCAACCCTTCGTAGCCAACCCCGTGAATAAGACGGGCTAGAGACTTTGCGGCTTATCGACAAGGATGCATGTACCTGCGGACAGAGGCGCAACCATTGCCTTGGTGATATGCGATTTTCTAGCCTGAGCCGGTCTCGGCCGACAATCGACTGTATTACGACCAATGCACCCTGTGCGTGCCAAGCCTGAGACTTTGGAAGATCACGGCTCGCCGGCAGCGGAGCTTCGGGGAAATATGGGATTGAAAGAAACATGAACGCGGTGATCGTCTACGAGCTTTGCTGCTTCCAAGCGCCCATGGAGCCGAGATAGATGTCGAGGCGCTTGAAGCCCTGGCTCGCCAGCCAGCCTGCGGCAACGCTCGCCCGCATGCCGCTCGCGCACATCAGCGTGTAGTGTCGGTTGCGGTCGAGCTCTTTCCATCGCGTGTTGAGCTCGCCAACATAGATATGTTCTGAGCCGTCGATGCTTGCTTCCTGTCGTTCGTCCGCGTCGCGCACGTCGAGCAAAGTCCATTCACGGCTGTCCTGATTGAGCCTGCGCGCGATTTCCTCGGTGCCGATCATGGGAATGTTGCGCATCGCTTTGCCCTGAGCAGCGGCCGGAACCACGCCGACATAGCCGCCGACAACATTATCGAGACCGATGCGCACCAGATGGGCCGTGACGTGGGCTAGCTGGTCTTCCTGGGAAGCGACGAGCGCGATCCTGTCGCCTTCACCGAGGAACCATCCGGCAAAGGCCGGTATCATTCCCACCGGAAGGCACATGGCACCCGGCAGATGGCCGGCAGCGTAGGCGAGCGGCTCGCGCACATCGACCAGGTGATCAGCGCCGCTCTTGCTAAGGTCTTCCAGCCCCAGACGCCTTGGCCGCATAATCCGCGGCGCGGCATCGGACCCTTCGAGGTTGAGCCGCTCCATCAGCCGGAAATAGGGCGGCTGGTAGTGGTGTTCTGCCACCTTCGCCTTGATGAACTCGTCGCGGTCGGAGATGCGCAGTCGCGGGTTGTTGCATCGCTCGTGGCCGATTGTCGAGAATTCCCGGTCCGCCATTCCCGACCCGCAGACCGAGCCCGCACCATGCGCCGGGTAGATAATCGCCTGATCGCCGAGGCCGCAAAGTTTCTGCAGGGAATCGAACAAAAGGCCCGCGACTTCTTCCTTGCGCTCGGGATAGAAGTCGGTGCGCCCGACATCGCCGACGAACAGCGCATCGCCGGTAAAGACGCCGACCGGTCCCTCGCAATATTCGCTGTCATGGATGACGAAAGCGAGATGATCGTCGGTGTGTCCAGGTGTTTCAAGCACCTCGATCCGCAATTGACCCAGCTCGAAACAATCGCCCTCGCGTGCGGTATTGGCAAAAACGATCTCGCCTGCCGCGTTGGGCCCGTGATAGACCGTGGCTCCTGTCAAATCGGCCAAAATCGGCGAGCCGCTGAGCAGATCCTCATTGCGATGGGTTTCGAAGATATGCGTGATCTCCAGCCCTTCGGCCCGGGCCTTTTCGACATAGACCTCGCAGTCCCGGCGCGGATCGATGACCGCCGCCTGCCCGCCCGAGCCGATGATATACGAGAGGTGCGAGAGACCGGGGGTTTTGATCTTCTCCAGAAACATACGACTTCCTTGTCTGTTGCTCAAAACTTGTAACGTGCGGGCCCGTCACAAGTCGAAAAATGATACGCCGTTTAATCGATACCGAGTTCGGCCTTGATGGCGGCAGGACTTTCGAACTGTTCGGCTTCGGGCCTGCCGATGGCAGGTTTTGCGTTGATCCAGATGTCTTCGCACACGAAGTCGAGGAGGCTTGCCGCGAGATCTGCATGACGGCATCGGAAACAGCCTTCTGCCAAGCGTTCGTCCGAAATGACGGCATCGCCGGTGTAAGGCTCATCCAGGAGCCAGCCCGGTCGTGCGGCCGTCCATTTGATGCCTTGGGCGTCGCTGAGCATCGCTTCCATGGCGCGCATCTGCTCGAGTATATTGAACAATGCAGGCTTGGCGGTGAGCTCAAACCACGCCGGAACGCTCGACTGATGTTCGACGAAGGCAGCGGAGATCACGGCAATGCGGTCGATCTTCGCTTGTGCCATCGCCCCGAGCAGGTTGCGCGTGCCATCGGAATAGAGCGGCGGTGGATCGATCGCATTGCCCGGACCGAAAGCGACACCGAGCGTCGAGATAACCGCGCGGCAGCCATCGAGATCGCCCGCGAAATCATCCGACAGCACATCGCATTCGATATATTCGAAGTCGCCCACCCGCTCGTCTGGCCCGGGCACGGTGTGTTCGAAGGCGCGGATCGGTATGTCCCGCGCAAGGGCACGCCGCAATAGCTCGGTGCCGGTCTTCCCGCCTGCACCGAAGACAGCGATGGGCCTCGTATCGGTCATCTGCTTGTTCCTGTTAAGACTGGTGAGGGCGACGAACGGAGGAGCTGCGGGCGCACGGGGTAGCCAACGGCCCGCCCATGCGCCCTGCCAGTATCAGGCTCCGCCTGCCGGACAGGTGGTATATCCCCAGAACCCGAACTCGTCCTTCATCCGGGGTCCGACGACGATCATCTCCTGCATTTGCAGACCCGCATCGCCTTCATCATCCAGTACACGGGTCCTGATCCGAAGCTCGCCATTCGAATAGCTGCCGGGGCCATCGGCGGTGACGGGGATCAATTTGCCATTGATCTTGATCGCACCGCCCCCGTCGCCGTCATATACAAACGAGGGAAAGGCTACTTCGGTCAGACGAAACTGGCAGGCCTGTCCTGCGCCCAGAGCAGCAAGGTCCGCGTCATTCATAGTCCCGGGAAGCATGAGGCCCGGGTCAACATTTGCCAGTGCACTGGCCGCGTCCTCGATCGGCGCGGCAGTGGCAGGCGGGTCGAGCTGGGCTTCGCGGTCGTTGCCCGGAGCGGTGTTCGAATTGCAGGCGGCGAGCGGCAGCGCGATGAGCGCCGTTAAAGCTATCTTGTTCATGGCTGCATCTCCTCGGGCAGGCGTTCTTCGGTCCGAGGACCGTTCTGCTCGATATCGTCTATGAGATATTTCATCTCGGCGATCTCGCGGCGCTGGGCGACGATGATTGCCTTGGCGAGTTCGCGAACGCGCGGATCTTTCAGGCTCGCCCGTTCGCTGGTCATGATCGCGATCGAGTGGTGCGGGATCATCGCTGCCATATATTCGGTGTCGTCGACGGTGGTCTGGCTGCGTACCAGCCAAAGTGCGAGCGCGAACACAAAGGCGCCGACGCCCAGAATGATAAAATTCTTGGTCCGGTCCTTGTACATGCCCCACATGAAGAGGAGCATGACGACCATCATCATCGCGCCCATGACAAACATCATCCAGAAGCGCGTTTCACTCCAGAAGACATCGTCAATGGTGAAGGTGTTGGCATACATCAGGAAGAACATGATGACGGTCGAAGTCGATACCATGGCCATGAACCGCCAGTAGTTGCCGCCCCCTCCCTTGTCCGAGTGGGTCGTCTTTTCGGTCATGCTTCTTCTCCTTTGTGCATCATGGTCCAGAATAGCTGCGCCGAGCAGCTGATGAGAGCGAAGCCGGTGAGGGCCTCGACGCCGGCGAGAACCCGCAGGTGCTCGGTTGGGAAAATGTCCGCCAAACCAAGCGTCGTCACGTTGATCAGAGAAAAATAGAAATAGTCCATCGCGGTCATCGCGCCGGCCTGCCGGAAGCCGCCCAGACCCAGCTCCTCGCCGATCCAGAAGCCGGCGGCGAAGAACGCCGCTACGGTCAGATGCGAGAAAAGAACGAGCAGCGCGATGCCCAGCTTGTGCAGAAGGCTGCAGTTTTGCTCGAGCAGCGTATGGCCCGCATTCAGTATGACGAGGTGCGAGCCCACCGATATCAGGAACAGCGAGGTCGCCAGGATTAAACCGAGGATCATGTAAAGACCTTGAGACCCATCCAGAGCCCCATCCCCATCATGAACAGGTTCTCTGTCAGCGAGACGAAACCGAGCGGGACGTTGCTGCTACCTCCGACGCAAGCGCATTTGAGCTCACGCTTGTCGATGTAGACAGCCTTGAAGACGCTGACAGCGCCGACGGTGCCGATGAATAATGCCAGCGGGGCAGAAAGCCAGGTCAGTGCGCCCGCGGTCATGAGAATGCCGGCAGCGGCTTCGCCGAACGGATAGACGAAGCCATAGGGCACCCAGCGCCGTGCGAGTAGATCGTAGTTGAGGAACATGGTCGAGAAACTGCGCACGTCCTGAAGCTTCTGGACGGCGAGCAAGGTCATCGAGAGGCTGACGAACCACTCCGCGGCCCGAACGGTGAAGAGGTCGTCAAAAAACGCCCAGCTCAGCCCGAGCGCGAGCAGCAGCGCGACCGCGAAAATCGCAATGACAGGCTGATAGCTGGTTTCGCCTTCCTCGGGCTGCGAGCGGCTTTTGCCGAAGAACTCGCGGACATCGTCATAGCCGCCAATGCGCTTGCCTTCCATAAAGGTCTGCGGCGTGGTCTCGACGTCGTGCTTGTCCTTGAACGCGTCGGTTTCCTCCCTGCTGGTCAGGTGATGATCGTCGACCTCGAAGCCTTGCCGCTTGAGAAGATCGACCGTTTTGATGCCATAGGGACAGACATGATCCTCCATCACCATCCGGTAAACACTCGCAGTTTTCATGCCTTTACAGCCCCTTGTTCACACGCACAGCCTGGGGCTGCTTGTTCAATTCCAATGTTCGTTTCGCGTTTTCGTTTCATCGTTCTTCGAAAGAGAAACGATGTTTGTCGCAATCGCCGACATTCCTCCCGCGAATCTCTTTCTGCCGGTCGATCGCGCGGCCTGGTACGGACAAGATGGACAAACTTCCGGTATTCCGATTGCAGCCGAATGAATAAAGACGGGCGGGGCGGCGCGAAATTACGGCGCCGCCTCAAAAATATTTATCTGAGCTGCCAAACAGCCAATGTTGCGCTCAAGGACGGTCGTGATCGCCGCTCCCGCTCTCGACCTTGTTTTCAATAGAATCTGTGTTCGTCTCCCTGCGCTGGCCGGACAGAAATATCCATTCCGCCACGAACACGGCCGCGATTCCGATCACCGCATAGGCAACCACGGCCGGATCGCTCTTGAGTTTGGCGGCCGTAAATGCGGCGAGCACAACGGCGTCGGCCGCCAGCGCGGTGAGCAGGACGGAAGCGCGGGCGCCGATCTTTTTGCGAAGACTGCGAAACACGCCCCAATGGACGAGCATGTCCATGACAAGGTAGAAGAAGGCGCCGAGCGAGGCGATGCGGGAAAGGTCGAACAGGACCGCCAGTGTGCCGGCTATGACGACCGTATAGACCAGCATGTGGCTACGGATGCCGCCCTTCATTCCGAAATGGCTGTGGGGGATCATCTTCATCTCGGTCAGCATTGTCAGCATCCGCGAGACGGCGAACACGCTCGCAATGACCCCCGACGTAGTCGCCGAGATGGCAATCGCTACGGTGAAATAGAACCCGAGATCTCCCAATGCGGGGCGCGCTGCCGCGGCCAGGGAATAGTCACGCGCCTGAACGATCTCGCCGATGCTGAGACTGGAGCCAACGGCCAAGGCGACGAGCAGATAAACCACGATGCACACGGCAATCGAGATCATGATTGTGCGACCGACATTCTTGTGCGGATCGACGATTTCTCCGCCACTGTTGGTGATGGTTGTAAACCCCTTGAATGCAAGGATCGAGAAGGCCACCGAAGCGAGCAATGCTTCGCCGTTCGACAAGGAAGCAGGCTCGGTAAAGGCGCCTGCGAACAGTCCGCTGGCCCAGATCGCCGCAACTGCGAACACCGCTATCCCGCCAACCTTTATCGCCGACATAACGAGCGAAAACCCGCTTACCGATCTATTGCCCGCGGCGTTGACCAGATAGGCGAAAACGATGAGTCCCAGCGCCAAGCCCGATATCAGCAATGCGTTTTCTTCGAGCCCAAACGGACGCAGCGCATAGGTCGCGAAGGTTCGCGCCACCAGGCTCTCATTGATAACCATCGACATGGCCATCAGCACTGATGCGGAGGCCGCGACGACACCCGGACCATAGGCCTTTTGCAGGATCATCGCGATGCCACCCGACGATGGCCAGGCATTCGACATCTTGATGTAGCTGTATGATGCGAGCGCGGTGATGAGCGCGCCTGCGACGAAGGAGAGGGGGAAGAGAGGGCCGGCAAGCTCCGCGATCTGACCGGTGAGCGCAAAAATGCCGGCTCCGATCATGACTCCGGTCCCCATGGCAACGCCGCCAAGCAGGGTGATGCTGCCCTTGTTCAGGCTGTCTTCGTGCGCCGAATGGGTATCCATGCGGTTATCCTTTCTTTGGCTTGCATCGCAGATACATCTTCCGCCCGCGACCGCGCCTGCCGTAGCGTGCAGGCGCTCGGGCAGAATTTAGGGATGGTGTCTGTCGATTGCTGGATGTTCACAGCTTCGCGCTACGAAGCCTGAGCGAGTTCAGGACCACCGATATGGAGGACGCACTCATCGCGAAGGCGGCGAACATCGGCCCAATCAGGATGCCGAAGAAAGGATACAGGACACCGGCCGCGACGGGCACGCCCGACGCGTTGTAGATCAGTGCGAAAAACAGATTTTGCCGAATATTGCGCATCGTAGCCCGGGCAAGCTTGCGGGCCCGGACGATCCCGTCGAGATTGCCTTTGACGAGCGTGATCCCCGCACTTTCGATCGCGACGTCCGCGCCGGTTCCCATCGCAATGCCGACATCGGCTTGGGCCAGCGCCGGAGCGTCATTGACCCCGTCGCCGGCCATCGCCACCTTTGCACCGCCTTCCTGCAATTCGCGGATGAGCCGCGCCTTGTCCTCGGGAAGCACGCCCGCGCGGATGTCGTCGATACCGAGCCGGGCGGCAACCGCCTGCGCAGTCCGTTCATTGTCGCCCGTCGCCATGATGATTGTAAGGCCGAGCTTGTGGAGGTCCGCGATGGCCGCTGGAGTGGTTTCCTTGACCGGGTCGGCAACGCTGATGAGGCCGGCAATTTTGCCCGCAACGATCACGAACATGACGGTTTCGCCTTCGTCGCGGCGCGCATTCGCCTTTTCGCTGAGCGCGGCACCTTCCAAACCAAGGTCTGTCAGGAGCGCGAGGTTGCCAAGCGCGACGCGTTTACCGGAGACCGTGCCCATGACGCCTTTGCCGGTTACGGCCTCGAACTCGCTGGCGGTTTCCATCGCGACGCCGCGTTCTTCGGCGCCGCGGACGATCGCTTCTGCGAGCGGGTGCTCAGAGCCGCGTTCGAGCGACGCCGCCAGGCTCAGCACCTCGATTTCATCGTGACCCTCCTCGGGCATGACCGCGACGAGCCGTGGGCGCCCCTCGGTCAGCGTACCCGTCTTGTCGACGATCAGCGTGTCGATTTTCTCGAACCGCTCGAGCGCTTCGGCATTCTTGATCAAAACGCCCGCTTGAGCCCCTCTTCCTGTCGCGGTCATGATCGACATCGGCGTCGCCAGACCGAGAGCGCAGGGGCAGGCGATGATCAGTACCGCAACTGCAGCAATGAGGGCATAGGCAAGCGCTGGTGCGGGGCCCCAGATCGCCCAGGCGATGAAGGCGAGCACGGCTATGCCGATAACCGCGGGGACGAACATGCCGGCCACCTTGTCGGCGTACTTCTGGATCGGCGCGCGCGAGCGCTGTGCGGCCGCAACCATTTCCACGATCTGCGCGAGCATGGTGTCTGATCCGACACGTTTCGCTTCGATCACCAGGCTGCCTGTTCCGTTGATCGTTGCCCCGGTCACGGCGTCGCCCTCGACCTTTTCGACCGGGACTGGTTCACCGGTGATCATGCTTTCGTCGATCGACGAGCGGCCTTTGAGCACTACACCGTCAACGGGCACCTTGTCGCCTGGGCGGACCCGCAATTGGTCGCCAACAGCCACGTGCTCAAGGGGGATTTCTTCTTCAGTGCCGTCTGCCCTGATGACGCGCGCGGTTTTGGCTGCAAGATCAAGGAGAGCGCGAATGGCCTTACCGGTGCCTTCACGCGCGCGCAGCTCCATGACTTGGCCGAGGAGCACAAGCGTGACGATTACGGCCGCAGCTTCGAAATAGACGCCGACATGCCCCTCCGGATCGCGAAAGCCGTCGGGGAAGATGTCCGGTGCCAGGACGGCGACGACACTGAATATCCATGCGGCGAGAACGCCCATGCCGATGAGCGAGAACATGTTGAGGTTCCAGGTGCGGAACGAATTCCAGCCTCGTTCGAGAAATGGCCATCCGCTCCACAACACGACCGGGGTGCCGAGCACCAGTTCAATCCACAAGGTGGTCCGCTCGCCGAATATTTCGCGCACGCCCGGCCAGCCCACATAGGGGCCCATCGTGAGAACAAGCAGCGGCAAGGTGAGGATGGCGCCGACCCAGAAACGCCTCGTGAAGTCGACGAGCTCCGGGTTCGGTCCGTCATCGACCATGGCCGCGGATTCGAGTTCGAGTCCCATGCCGCAGATCGGGCACGACCCCATCTTCGGCTGCCGGACCTGCGGGTGCATGGGGCACGTATAAACCGGTCCGTCATAACCAGCGGGAACGAGATCGTAGCGCCCATCATCGCCAGCAACGGCCTCGCCGTGGCCGCTATGGCTGCAATTAGAATGGTCCATCATAGTCTCCCTGGATCTGGCCAAAGGTGTGCCAACGTTCCGCCGACAAGGCCGAACCGAGCTGACAGGCGGCGTGCGCCACTGAAAGTGACAGCGTGAAACGGGGAACGAGGTCAACCCGACCTGCCGATTTATGGCAGAGGATCATTTCAAGCCTGCCGCGCATGCTGTTTCCCGCGCTGTGACAGGTGAGCGTGCGCTTCGCGCACATCCAACTCTCGTGTGCTGTTGCCGGCGCGGAGCATGAAGCGTGCCACACCATTGTCGAGAAAATAGATCGGCTCGAAGCTCTTTTCAGCGATGACCCGGCAAATGGTTCGGCCATCGAGATCATGAAAATAGCAATGAACCAAGGCGCAGGCATTACCGCCCAGGCCTGATCGTATCGCGTCCATCAGCACGCGCTCGAACCCGTCCCTATTGGGGTGTTTGAGAGTCTTCAGATCCGCTTCGATTCCCAAGATCTGTCCGTTATCGTCGATGCCGATGAGCAGCGTACCGCCATCATTGTTGAGAAATCCGGCAATCGTCCTGACCACGACCTGCTGAAGGCTGCGATTTGCGCGCTGCTGGCGCGTATCCCAGCGCAGCGATGATTTGAATTCCAGCTGCGCACCCTCGCCGCGAGCGATAAGCAGCGGCAACTCTTCGGCCAGTTGGTGCTCCAAAGTGCGGATTGTCTGGCGATCGGCCATCAGCCGCAGATGATAAAGACCAAAAGCCAGGCCGATTGCGCCGCCGATCACCGCGAAAACCAGGCTCATGGGCAGCATTTCGATTTCAAATGCCGCGCCCAGTCGATCGACCGCCAGGCCCAACTGCTCAGCAAATGGCACGCTCGCCGCTCCTGCCCCTCCGGACCCGTAAACGAGCGCCGTGAGCGGATGAAGGATTAAGACGCCCAGCACTGCCCCGATAACCGTATGCAGGGCCGGATCGCTTTTCTTGCTGAAAGACGAACCGGAAGAGGGAAAGCTGTACTTTGTCATGAGCTATACGGCCTGTGCGAAGTTCGCGGCAGGAGATAAAATCACACCGCCGGTTCTTCACCCGATCCTTTTCCTGAAATAGCGGACGAGCGGGACCCCGAGGATCGCAATATACCAGCCATAAAGGAAGCTGCCGATAGCCCCGGCGAAGAAGCCTGGCCAAGACAACCAATCGAAGCCCGGCAACAACGGTGCCCATGCTTCGTGCATATGGAAGGTCTCAGGGGCAATGAGGCCGAAGGCCACGCAGAGCAGATAGGAAATTAGGAGGAAGAAGCTGAGAGCCCAGCCCCAGGCAAGTATCGAGCCTTTCGTCGTCGAACCGGTCATCTTTGTCTCCGTCGTATACTATAGGGGGGTATAGTGTATTGCGAACTGCTTTGCAACTGTGTCAAAAGCAGTCAGGAATGAACTCGGCGTCTGGAGAGAACGGCATGAGCGATGATCAAAACCCCAAGTTCCGTGATGTCTTGACCCGAATGCGCAAGATCGAGGGGCAGGCGCGAGGAATATCGAGAATGATGGAAGAAGAGCGCTATTGCGTCGATATCCTGCAGCAGATCCTCGCGCTCGAAGCCGCCGCGCGCGCCGCCAGGACCAAAGTACTCGACATCCATACCAAGCACTGCATCGAACAGGCGCTCGCCTCGAACAACAAGACCGATCAATCAGAGAAAGTCGCAGAGCTTCTCGCTCTTATCGAACGCATGGCTCGTTAGGCGTCTGGCCCCGGATGGGGTTGTCGGCACCAGACGCCAAGATCAAGTCAGTCGTGCTTGTGTTCGGTCTGCGGCTTTTCAGCCTCGGCGGCCTTCTTCTCGCCATGGCCGGACTGGCCATGTTCCATTTTAGAATGGTCCATCTTGGAGTGGTCCATCATCTGGCATGACATTTTTCCGTCCTTATCCTTCATCATCATGCCCTGCATCTTCTTTCCGTCGTGCATCATCTCGCACATTTTGGGCTTTTCAGAAGGGGCCTCCTGAGCAAGGACCGGGCTTGCCGAGAAAGCAAGCGCGCCAGCGACGGTGAGGATCATTTTCATCATTATTCTCCAAAAGTTGGGGGCGTTTTCTTGCCCGTTCAGGGGTAACTTGCGAAAACCGTACGGCCGCCGGGCCCAAAGGCGATGACGTCATAGGGTTGCACACGGTTCTCGTATTCCATGCCAGGTGAGCCCAGCGGCATGCCGGGAACGGCAAGTCCGGAAACGCCTGCCGGGCGCTCGCGCAGCAATTTTGAGATTGCTTCTGCCGGGACGTGACCTTCGATGACATATCCCTCGATCACCATCGTATGGCACGACCACAGATCGGAAGGTACGCCCTTGTCGGCTTTCACCGAACCCATGTCAGTGGTGTCGACAGTCGCAACCTCGGCGTCCATGCCGTTCTCGAAATGGTTGGCCCATTTGAGGCAGCAGCCGCAGCCGGGATCGCGATACATCGTGTAGGTGGCCGCCTGGGCAACGTTCGAACAGGCGGCAATTACCAGGAGGGCTGTTGCGGCGAACGAGTTGCGAAAGCGCTTTCGCGCAAACGTGCGGGTCATGTATGGGGACCTTTCTTGTAGCCGTGCCAGAGCGATATCGCTCCGGTGGCGGTCGGGAAGACGTGAAGCCTTTCGGCGTCGGTGAAAATTTCGGCAAGCTGCCGCTCCAGGATACCGTCGGCATTGGGCTGCGTGTCTTCGACACCGTCGAGCTGCTGCACCGTGGCGCGGAAAAGCTTGCGCATAAGGGCGGAGTCCTGAGCCATATAGTCGGCAATCAGCACCATGCCTCCGGGCTGGAGCAGATCGTGCATCTGCTCCAGGATTGCCCGCTTTTCACCCAGCGGAACCTGATGAAAGACGAGGCTGCTGACGATCTTGTTCGGCTGCCATCGCGCGGTCAGGTCGAGGGTATCGAGAAAGCCATTGTGCCAACGGATCAGATCCGCCCCGGCGCCAAACTTGCGACGCGCGATGGCCAGTGCTGCCGGATCGGGCTCAACGCCGGCGAGACCCGCCTGCGGACAGCTGATCATGAGATCGCGAAGCAAGGTGCCGGTTCCGCACCCAACATCGATAAGATGATCGCCGGGCGCAAGATTGGCGGCGCGGACAACCGCGCGCCGCCATGTCCGCTCACGCGTAAACAAGGCGTTGGTGAGGTCATAGACCGGGGTCAGCCAGGCTTTGGCAAGGGCTGGCGTGAAGGCTCGGTCGCCTTGAGGAGCGGCTACCCGTCCCACCTACATGATGCCCATATGATTGGGCCCGTGCACCATCTCCCCGCCGAAATAGCCTTGTACGATGAGCGCCGCAGCGATCAGCGCCAGAAGCAGGCGCAGCGCGCCTCTCCCCTTTCCGCGCGCAGCAACCCACCAGGCGAGGAGGCTCAATATGGCAATCGTCGTGCCGTTCCAGCGGTGAATGGCGAGATTTTCCGACCGGTCCAGCAGTCGCCATCCACCCGCAAACCATCCGAGCAAAGCCGCAACGACCGCCCCGATCGCGCCGCCGGCTACGAGAAACCGGATCGTCGTCTCAAGCCCCAAGGTCGGGCGCACCATCAAGGCGAGTTCGGCGAGTGCGGCGACGAGGAGAAGCGCAATCGGGAAATGCGCCGCGACCGGATGAAGGCGCGACAGAAGGTCCTCTGCCGAGGTCAGGCGGTTTTCCGTGATTTTCTGCTGCATCATGTCTTCAGGCGACATGGACTGCTGCGCGTTCGGCCTGTCCATCTCTTCCCCGGGCGGCGCAAGCTCGCCGGCATGGGCGTCGTCCGGCATGGCCATACCCTCCTCCATCGCCAGCATTTCAGCGTCGGACATATTGTCCTGATGCCCTTCATGCGCGTGCAAGGGTGCCGAAAGCAGAAAGGCTGCGAAGAGGGCGGCGAGGCCAAGGCGGGTGAATATGCTCATATGCCTTGATACGCGCGAGAATATCATACCCCTCAAATATTTTTTTGAGGGCTTCGGCGGGCTGTGGCGTAAAGGAGTTACAATAGTTAGAGGTTGCCTATGTCAGATTATCCTTCCCTCGATGCTTCGCTCAAACAGCTGGCCGCGCATGATATTGTGCATGACCCGTCAGACTTCATGGATGGTGTCTGGCAGCGCGCCGGACAGCTTGGCGAGGTTGCCGATCGCCGCCGGCGTGCCGCGCTCTTTTGCAGCCTGTTCGTCATCGGCCTTGGAGCAGGCTTCGGCACGACCATCATGCCCTACAATCAGGGCTCAACTGCGAGTTCCGCCTATAATGATTTTGCGTCGAACGAGCACCTTTCTCCCGCCGCTCTCCTGCATGTCGGGAGCTAGACTTTGACGAACGGACGCCTCCTGCTTGCCGTTCTTCTTGCCGGGCTCGCGGGATGTTTGGGGGCGATCGCGGCTGATCGCTGGCTCAGCCACGAAGACAATGGCAGCCTGCACCAGTTCGTGCACGAGGAACTGGTTTTGACCGAAGACCAGAACGCGCGCCTCGAGACCCTGGAAGCCCGCTTCGCCGTCGAGCGTGCTGAACTTGAGTCATCGCTGCGCGCGGCAAATGCGAGGCTCGCTCGGGCGATGGCCGACGAGCACGAATATGGCCCCGAAGTGAGCGCGGCGATTGACGATGTGCATGGACGGATGGGCGAATTGCAGAAAGCCACGGTCCAACACGTCTTCGACATGCGCGAGACACTCGAGCCCGAGCAGCAGCGCCTGTTCGATCGGAAGGTCTCCGAGGCGCTCACCAGCAATTCGCGTAATTAGGCTTCCGTGACGCAGGCGCAAAGCCGGTCCGAGACCGCCCTGGTCGAAGATGCCCGCAGGGGCAGCAAGGCAGCATATGGGACGCTGGTCGAACCCCATATAGCGCGGCTTATTGCTTTGGCGACACGCATGCTTGCGTCTCCGCATCAGGCCGAAGACGCTGTTCAGGACGGGCTTGCTTCGGTCTGGGTCGCCCGGCACCGCCTCGACCCGGACCGTCCTGTTGGCCCTTTTTTGACAACAGTCGTGCTCAACAAATGCCGCGACAGGCTGCGCAAACGCAAAACGGCGCGCTTTTTCGGATTGGGCGCGGAATCTGAAACACTGGCGATTGTTGACGACAGCCCCGATCCGCAAGAGATCGCGATGCAGCGCCAGGAATTGCGAATGCTCCTGGAGCAAATCGAGCGTCTTCCGATCCGTCTTCGCGAAGCGCTCATATTGGTCAGTATCGACGGACGCAGCCAGGCGGAAGCCGCCGAACTTCTCGGCGTGTCGGAAAAGGCAATCGAGACCCGCATCTATCGTGCCCGGCAAAAATTGCGCGACCGCCTGGAAAATTTTTGAGGGGTAGAACCGGGCCCTTCGTAGTTGAGGGTGTATCGTTCATACAGGAGCTTTCGATGGTCGCGATCAATCGCCGTAAATTTCTGGGGTCTAGCGCAAGCGGGGTCGGAATGCTTGGCCTTGCCGGTGCAATGCCCGCGTGGGCACGCGGAGGTCTCGATGGCACGATCGCGCGCCGCGGGAGCGACGTTCTGTCCGGCGAACATCTTACAATGAGCGTCGCCGACACGACCTTCACCACTGGCTCGCGCCGCGGGCCGGGTGTTGCCGTGAATGGCACGATCCCAGGTCCCTTGGTGCGCCTCAAGGAAGGCCAGAACCTGACGGTCGACCTCCTCAATCGGAGTTCGCATGGCACTTCCATTCACTGGCACGGATTGCTCGTACCCTTCCTTATGGACGGTGTACCCGGGGTGAGCATGGCGGCTGTTGAGCCGGGCGATACCTATCGTTACCAGTTTCCCATCCGCCAGTCGGGCACCTATTGGTGGCACGCGCATACGCTGCAGGAGCCGCTTGGCCATTACGGCCCCCTGATCGTCGACCCGATCGAGCCCGAACCATATGAATACGACCGCGACTATGTTGTCATGCTGTCCGACTGGTCGACCATGAGTCCCTATTCGATCATGAAGAAACTCAAGGTCGCCGAGGGCTACTTCAACTATGGCAAAACCACCTGGACCGACGACTACGACATGAGCGGCGAAGAGCGCCGAATGTGGGCGCGCATGCGGATGATGCCGACCGACATCTCCGACGTGAGCGGCGCGACCTACACCTTCCTCATCAATGGTCACGGGCCGGAAGACGATCTCGAATACCTTTTCCAGCCGGGAGAGAGGGTCCGCCTGCGCTTTATCAACGGCGCCGCGATGACCTATTTCAATATCCGCATCCCTGGCCTGCCGATGACCGTGGTTCAGGCCGATGGCCAAAACGTACAGCCGGTCGAGACCGACGAGTTCCAGATCGGTGTTGCTGAAACCTACGACGTGATCGTCGAGCCGCGCGGCGAGGCCTATTCGCTCGTCGCCGAGGCGATTGATCGCTCGGGCATGGGCGTGGCGACACTTGCCAGTCGCCCCGGCGCCCGGACCAGCGTCCCGCCTCTGCGCAAACCGCCGCTTCTCACCATGACCGATATGGGCATGGCCGGGCACGGCGATAGCGCAGGCGCTGCTGGAGAGGGGCATGCGGGGCACGGTGCAGCTTCGGCCGGTGCCGCGGCGGGCATGGATCAAGGCGCGGCCAGCATGACCGGAATGGATCATGGTTCCAGCGGCGACGCAGAAATGGCTGGCATGGCGGGGATGGCCGGAATGTCGGGCATGAACATGCGCGACACATCACTGCTTCCACCCAATGTGAAAGTTGGTCCAGGGATCGACTCGGTTGCCATGAACCCTATCGACCGGATGGATTTTCCTGGCCTCGGGCTCGACGATGTGAGCCACCGCGTGCTCAACTACAACCAGCTCGTCGCCGCAAAGCCCAATACCGACAACCGGCGTCCGAGCCGGCTCAAGACGATCCATCTTACCGGCAACATGGAGCGGTATATGTGGTCGTTCGATGGGAAGAAGTTCGACGAGATCACCGAGCCGATTCAATTTGCTTATAACGAGCGCGTGCGCGTCAAGCTGATCAACAACACCATGATGGCGCATCCGATCCATTTGCACGGACACTTCTTCGAACTCGTGAACGGGGCTCCGGCCGACCGTCAGCCGCTCAAACATACGCTGACGGTCCAGCCAGGCGGCAGCGCGCAATTTGACCTCACCGCCAATGAACGGGGCGACTGGGCCTTTCACTGTCACCTCTTTTACCACATGCATAACGGAATGTTTCAGGTGGTGACTGTCCGACCGCTCGAGGGAGGAGAAGGCTAATGAAGCGCGCGACCATGATGATCGCCCTCCCCCTGCTGGCACTTCCGAGCGCAGTCTGGGCACAGCAGCATGATCACGGCACGCAGGCTGCCGAACCGCAGAGCCAGGCCGGGCAAGCTGCTCAAGACGACGAGGCTGCGAGCGAGGCGCACGATCACCATGCGCCGGATCAACCTCAGATGGATCACTCCCGGACGCAGCATCCTCAGGAGGAGGTTGAGAACCCGGAGGTTATGGATCATTCGAACATGGATCATGGGGCAGCCCAGCATGGCGCGATGCCCATGACCGGCAAGGAGGATGAGGGCGGCATGTCGCAAATGGATCATTCCGCGATGGGCCATGGAGCATCCGCCGACCATATGGCGATCCCGGAAGGCCCTCCCCCGCCTGAAGCGCTACAGGGCCCCGCCTTTGCCGCCGATGCCTTTGTCGGCGCAGAGGAAATGGCTGCGTCTCGGGCGGCCGTCACCAAGGAAGTGAGCGGAACGCCGGTATTCTGGTTTCAGGGTGACCGGCTCGAATACCGCCTGCGCGAGGGCGACGACGGCTATTTGTGGGACGTCCAGGGTTATTATGGCGGTGACTACAACAAGTTCTGGTTCAAATCCGAAGGCGAAGGCAGCTTCGGCGAGACCATTGAAAGCGCCGAAGTGCAGGCGCTTTGGAGCCGTGCCATTGCGCCTTTCTTCGATTTTCAGGCGGGCGTGCGTCAGGATTTTACTGGGCCTGAACGCACCCATGCGGTTGTGGGCATCCAAGGGCTCGTTCCCTATGAGTTCGAGGTCGATGCAGCAGCATTTCTGTCGAACAAGGGCGATCTTACCGCACGAATTGAAGGTGAAATCGATCAGTTCATCACACAGCGTCTGATCGTGCAGCCGCGCGCCGAAATCGCGCTGTCAGCACAGGACATTCCCGAACTCGGGATCGGCTCGGGGATCGATACGATCGAGGTCGGCATTCGCCTGCGCTACGAATTCGCGCGCGAATTCGCGCCCTATATCGGCATCGACCAGGAATGGAAGATCGGCAACAGCCGCGATTTCGCAAGGGCCGACGGCGAGGACCCCAGCGTAACGAACTACGTCGTCGGCGTGAGGTTCTGGTTTTAGGTCAAGGGAGAAGAAACTGACATGATGAACACTTTATTGCGAGTGCCGGTAGTTGCGCTAGCTATTGCTGCGGCGCCAGTGCCGGCTGCGGCGCAGGACATGGACCATTCCGGACATGGGACACATCATTCCGACAAGACAGGTTCGGCCAGCGAAGATGTGTCGGGCGCTGAAGATATTCTCGAGGCTTATCGCGCCGCATTGGTGTCGCGCGATGCCGAAGGCATGTCGGCCCTGTTCGCGGAAGCCTCCGCGATCTTCGAGAACGGCAAGTCCGAGGGGAGTTTCGCCAATTACATGGAGCACCATCTCGGACCCGAGCTCGATGCGATCACGAGCTTTACTTTCACCGACCCGACGCTGACGATGACCCGTAAGGGCCATATGGCCTATGGCTACGAAACCTACGGCTACCGGATCGAGCTCGAGGACGGGCGCGTGATCGAGCGTGACGGGGTCGCGACCTCGGTCCTTTCGCACGATGAATCGGGCTGGAAGATCGTGCAGTACCACTCCTCCTCGCGCGCGCCGCGGCGGCCCTGACCCGCTACGGAGCGGCGAGACAGTTGGCCTCGCGGTCCCTCAAACTGCGCTTGCATGTCTTTAGCAGCAAGCTCCACAAGTGGTTGGCGCTCCTGATCGGGGCGCAAGTTCTGCTGTGGATGGGCACCGGTGCCTTGATGTCCTTTCTCGATCTGGAGGAGGTACGCTCGGAGCATATCGTGTCCCGCGCTGCGCAAATATTGCCTGCCGGGGCCGAGTTACCCGAATGGCTGGAAAGGCAAGATGATGTGGTTTCGGTTGCCACACGTGCTCTCGACGGCAAGGTGGTGACCGAAGTGCGGCGAGCGGATGGCGGCGTCACGCTGCATGATCCGCATAGCGGACGCTTGTTGTCCCCCATTTCGGCCGCGACAGCGCGCGCGATCGCTCGCCGCGCCTGGATAGGCCCGGAGACTTCGGTCGCCGGCGCGCGGCTTGTCGAACGCGACGTCGGGACCGAATTCAGGGGCCCCTTCCCGGCCTGGCAGATCACCTATGACGATCGCGACGCGACGCGCGTCTATATCGACGCCTCGAGCGGAACGGTCCTGTCAGCGCGAAGCGATACCTGGCGGCTCTTCGATTTCATCTGGGGCCTTCACATCATGGACTGGACACAGCGCGACCGCATCAACAGCTGGTGGCTTCTCCTGTTTGGTATCGCAGGTACGTTCATTGCCCTTTCGGGATTTGTTCTGCTGGCCAACAGGCTACCAAGGATCGGATGGCTTAGGGGGAAACGAAAGTCCGGTTCCTGACTCGCCGACACGGGTCGGATCATCCTGTTCAAGACGCCTCTCTCCTACGCGAGGTTCGCCTGGCCGGCACCATTGATGGATCTCTCGTGGCGATCGGATGCAGCATACCCCCCAGGGAATAAGGGCGATTTATTCCCCAAAAGGTATATTGCCATTTTATACCCTTGGCGGTATAGTGGAGCGTGGAGGTATGCTATGCGCCAGATCGTCAGGCTTCCCAGTCAACTCGGAGCCGTGATCCAGACCCATCGCCTCGGCAAGGGCCTGACCCAAACCGAGCTCGCCAGACTCGCCGGGACGCAGCAGAAAACCATCTCGGCAATAGAGAACGGAAGCGAAGGAACAAAGCTCGACACGCTCATCAGTGTCATCGCAGTCCTCGGCCTCGATCTTCAGATCGTGCCGCGTCAGCAGGACGGCGCCTCAATTGAGGACGTCTTCTAAATGGCGCGCAAAAAGACCCATGCGCCCCTCGATGTACTTATCAACGGCAGGCAGGTCGGCCGCCTCGAAAAGGCGGCGAGCGGTGCAATCAGTTTCCGGTATTCCGAAGAGTGGCTGGCCTGGGAGCACCGCTTCGCAGCGTCGCTCTCGCTGCCTCTGACCCCGGCGGCCTATCGTGGCGCTCCGGTCATCGCCGTGTTCGACAATCTTCTCCCGGACAGGGATGCAGTACGCCGCCGCGTAGCCGAGCGCATGGGCGCTCAGGGCACCGACTTCTACAGCCTACTCGAAGCCATCGGACGCGACTGCGTCGGTGCCATGCAGTTCCTGCCCGAAGGCGCAGATCAGGCGCAGAGTACCGACATCGAAAGCGAACCGGTCAGCGACACCGAAGTCGAGGCCCTTCTCGCCGATCTCGCACGGGCTCCACTTGGCGTCGATCGGAAACAGGAATTCAGGATCTCGGTTGCCGGCGCGCAGGAGAAGACGGCCCTGCTTCGAATCGATGGGAAATGGCACCGACCGGCCGGTGTGACCCCGACAACTCACATCCTGAAGCCGCAACTTGGACAGATACCCATCGCCGACGGGATGATCGACATGTCGAACAGCGTCGACAACGAGCACTATTGCATGACGCTGATGAAGGCGTTCGGCCTGTCGGTCGCAGCGACAGAGATCGCGACCGTCGGCCAGCGCCGAGTTCTCGTCGTCGAACGGTTCGACAGGCACTGGCGCAACGCCAAGCAAATCCTGCGTCTGCCGCAAGAGGACTGCTGCCAAGCACTCGGCTATCCGCCCACGCACAAATATCAGAGCGATGGCGGCCCGAACATGAAGGATATCTTCGGCCTGTTGCGCGGTGCTGACGATCCGCAAGCCGACGCAGCCGCCTTTTTCAAGAGCCAGATCCTCTTCTGGCTCATTGGTGCAACGGACTGGCACGCCAAGAATTTCAGTATCTTCCTGAAGCCCGGCGGACGCTACAGCCTGACCCCCTTCTACGATGTGCTCTCGGCCCAACCGGCCGTCGACTCCGACCAGATTGCGCAGAACAGGTTCCGGCTCGCGATGTCCGCAGGCACCAACCGTCACTACCGGCTGAACGAGGTGACCGGTCGGCATTTTGTCCAGTCGGGCAAGTCAGCGGGGCTTGGCAAAGGCCTCATGCGTGCAGCCATCAACGAACTGATGGACCGCGCACGTGATGCGCCGACGGTAGCGCGCGAAGCGATGCCGGTGGACTTCGCCGAACCTGTTCATGACTGCATAGCTGCGGCCCTGGCGACGCGTTTGCCCAGGCTTTCGAGCGCGCTTGAGGAGTTTTAGCTTTAGCATCCGCCAACGAAGTCATCGCCCGCCCTTTGCTGCAGCCCATCGCCACCTGATTTTTTCACGAAGAGCATCCCTTATGCGCGCCCGTCCCTCGCTCCTTTCGCTTTCGGCTGAACGTCACTCGATGACTTTATGGTCGTCAGCCATACGCCCGCGGTTGCAATTGCTGTGCCCATGATGATCAGGGGTGTAAGCCTTTCACCGAAGAAGGCAGCGCCGATCGTTAAACCGAAAACGGGCACCAGGAAGCTGAATACATTAGCCTTCGAGAGTTCGATTTTGCCGAGCGTATATTGCCACAGCCAGAATGCGAGGGCTGTACCTGGGATCGCCAACCCAAGCAGGCTCGCGATGAAAACCGGCGACCAGTCGATTTGGCCCTGATCTTCGGTAAGCAAAGCCAGAAACGCGAGCGGGACAGCGCCGATGAGGAGTTGAAGGCCCATGGCGATCGCTGCGTCGGCGCGCCCCGAGAGCTTCTTGATGGCGATGTTGCCCACGGCAACGCCGAAGGCCGCAAGCAGCACATATGCAAAGCCGGTTGAGAGCGCCAGCGGACCTTGGAGAATTCGCGGGCCAGCAATGATGAGGATTCCCGCAAAGCCGAGCCATAACCCGATCCAGCCCTTGGAAGACAGGCGCTCACGGAGAAAAAGAAAGGCAAGGCCTGCCGCGATGAGGGGTTGGCTGTTGGCGATGACGGTTGCAAGGCCGGGCGAAACGAACTCCGCAGCATGGAACATCCCGTAGTAACCCAGCCCCGTCATGCCGAGACCGGCAAGAATGATCCATCCCCAGATGCTTCCATCGCGCGGAAAGGGCTTTCTTAGAATGATACCGACCGCCAGTAACGTGGTGCCTGCAAGAACCGCGCGCAGCACGGCGAAGGTGAGATGGGGCGCGCTATCGAGACCGACCGTTATGAGCGGATAGCAGGACGCCCAAAGAAGCATCACAAAGATTGCGGAAAGACGCGCTGGCATAGTAGGTTAAGCGATAGCCTTCCATCCCGGTGCCCACAATGGTGGGATGCGCAGGTCCAGCGACGGGATACTCCTGCGCCTTGGCTACCACCTGATTGCTCGCCCCTTCGGACTAGCGATGCTTCTGTTACTTCGCGCTTTTTTGCCATCCTATGCAGCTACCGCTGCGTACGGTGTGCTGGGTCAAGCCCATTCTCAAGTGCGCGTTAGTGACCAGGAAATTTGCCTGAAAGAATCCCGCCGAAAATTGTTGAATTTCAAGTGGGATAGGCGGCGGCGCGCGACAACCGAGCGCCGCATCTTATAGAGAGCTTTTGTTCCGGATTGGCCCTGGATTTTGCTCATTGTTCCGGAATGGGGACCAAATAGCATTCACGAGCATGCAATCAACTCGGTCCGTGGTTGAGCAATTTCTCCGCGACCTCACCCACACGCGACGAACGAAATTCCCGCGCCTTTCGCGCCGCGAAATCTTGCGATAAGGGTCTGCAGAGGGGACCCGCGCGATGGCACTGAAGATTGTTGAGTTTTTTGGATTTCCACCACTCTCGCCACTTGCGTCAGGATACATTTCCGGAAAGCAATGCCCCTACACGGTTAGCCCCTGCATTAAGCCAAACCACGGCGCCTGCTCCGTTCGGCAGACGACAAGTGAACCAATAATCTGCTGTCCAAATCGTCTGTATGCGGAGAACTATCGCGTGCTTCGTGAAGTAGCCGCCGAAGTCTTCGGCCAGCAGATCGAACTCATTACCGCCGCTGAAGGAAGGGCAAGAAAAGGATCGGAGTCGCTGACCGGTTCTGAGGTCATTGCCTTTGGAAAAGGATGGGGAGGCGAACTCCCCCTTCCTCGCCCTAAACGAGCCGATGGGGCGAAGAGTGGCGCATATTACGTTGACTGGATATTGGCCCGCATCGATGCCGATGGCGAGCTCCAAGAATTTACCGCCGTGGAGGTTCAAACGATAGACACGACGGGCAATTATAGGGATCAATCAGACGCCTATTTCGCTGGAGAGACCTTCGATGGCTGGAGTAAGTCTGGCATGAATTGGGAGAATGTGAACAAGCGCATTCTTCCTCAGCTGATCTACAAGGGACATGTCCTGCGTCGAGAGGCGCGGTGCTCCAAAGGCCTGTTTTTCGTCTGCCCGGAGCAGGTCTATCAAAAGATCAGAGACAGATTGGGCAATAACCTGCACGAGTATCCAGTAGGTCCAGGTACCCTTTCTTTCAGGTCCTACCAACTTGGCGATGTAGATCCCTCAACGATGCAACGACCATTGGTGAGAACGGCGGTGCAAAATTAGACCACGGTAGCGGCGGCGAAGTGCTGCTGCGGGCGGCGTAAAAGTCGTCCACTTTTTCCCTTTTCGCGATGCTGGCGAGGAGGGATGAGGGATTTACACCGTGGAACTTTACCTGAAGGTTCGTCTTGCCTGCGCGGGCGGCATGAGCGCCCGGGCGGCAGCGAAGCATTTCAACATATCGCGCGACACGGTCCGCAAGATGCTGTCGTATTCCGAGCCGCCCGGTTACCGTCGCAGCGCCCCGGTGCGGCGACCGAAGCTGGAAGCGTTCATACCGATCATCGACGGCTGGCTGGATGGGGACCGGTCGGTCCCGCGCAAGCAGCGCCATACGGCGAAGCGTGTGTTCGATCGCCTTCGCGAAGAGCATGGCTTCACCGGAGGCTACACGATCATCAAGGATTACATCCGGGATCGGGATCAGCGCAGCCGGGAGATGTTCGTGCCGCTGGCACACGCACCCGGCCATGGGCAGGCAGATTTTGGAGAAGCTCTGGTCGAGATCGGCGGGGTGGAGCAGAAGGCGCACTTCTTCGTGCTCGATCTGCCGCACAGCGACGCCTGCTACGTACGCGCCTATCCGGCTGCCGTTGCCGAGGCCTGGATGGACGGCCATGTCCACGCCTTTGCGTTCTTCGGCGCGGTGCCGCTGTCGATCGTCTACGACAACGACCGCTGCCTGGTCTCGAAGATCCTGCCTGACGGGACGCGGCTGCGCGCGAGGCTGTTCAGCGCCTTCCTGTCGCACTACCTGATCCGTGATCGTTACGGCCGCCCCGGCAAGGGTAACGATAAGGGCGGCGTTGAAGGCCTTGTCGGCTATTGCCGGCGCAACTTCATGGTGCCGATCCCCCGGTTCCCGACATGGGAGGCGTTCAACCTGTGGCTCGAGGAGCAATGCCGCAAACGGCAGAACGACCGGCTGCGGGGCGAGAGTGAGACGATTGGCGAGAGGCTGCGGCGCGATCTGGCGGCGATGCAGGAACTGCCGGCTTCCCCCTTCGAGGCCTGTGACCAGACCAGCGGCCAGGTCTCATCGCAGGCGCTGGTGCGTTACCGGACCAACGATTACTCGGTGCCGGTGCGCTTCGGCCACCAGGAGGTGTGGATCAGGGGCTATGTCGACGAGGTGGTGATCGGTTGCCGGGGCGAGATCATTGCCCGCCATGTGCGCAGCTACGAGCGCGAGGATGTGATCTTCGATCCGATCCATTACCTTCCCCTGATCGAACAGAAGATCAATGCCCTCGATCAGGCCGCACCATTGCAGGGCTGGGACCTGCCCGAGGTATTTACAACGCTGCGCCGGCTGATGGAGACGCGCATGGGCAAGCATGGCCGGCGCGAATATGTGCAGGTACTGCGCCTGCTGGAGAGCTTCGCTCTGGCCGATCTGCATGGCGCGGTGAAGCAGGCCCTTGATATGGGCGCGATCGGCTTCGATGCGGTGAAGCATCTCCTGTTATGCCGGGTGGAGCGCCGCCCGCCCCGACTGGACATGGCGATCTATCCCTACCTGCCCAGGGCCAGAGTGGAGACAACATCGGCGCGCTCGTACATGCGGCTGTTGACCGGCGGAGCAGCGGCATGAGCAGCCAAGCTCCCGAACTGCTGCTCGCCAGCCACCTCAAGACGCTCAAGCTGCCAACCTTCCTGCGCGAGCATGACAAGCTGGCCCGGCAATGCGCAGCAGAGGGCGTAGATCATGTCCGCTACCTTGCTCGGCTTGTCGAACTGGAACTGATCGACCGGGAACGCCGGATGGTCGAGCGCCGGATCAAGGCCGCGCGGTTCCCGGCCGCCAAGAGCCTCGACAGCTTCGACTTTGCCGCCATTCCGAAGCTCAACAAGATGCAGGTGCTCGAACTGGCGCGTTGTGACTGGATTACCCGTCGCGAGAACGTCATCGCCCTTGGCCCGTCGGGGACCGGCAAGACCCATGTCGCGATCGGTCTTGGCCTGGCGGCCTGCCAGAAGGGCCTGACGGTCGGGTTCATCACTGCTTCCGCGCTGGTCAGCGAGATGATGGAGGCACGCGACGAACGCCGCCTACTGCGCTTACACAAGCAGATGACCGGCTATAAGCTTCTCATCATCGATGAGCTGGGGTTCGTGCCCCTCTCCAAAACCGGCGCGGAACTGCTGTTCGAGCTGATCTCACAGCGCTACGAACGCGGCTCGACGCTGATCACCAGCAACCTGCCGTTCGACGAATGGACCGAGACGTTCGGTTCCGAGCGCCTGACAGGCGCGCTCCTCGACCGGCTCACCCACCACGTCAGCATCCTCGAGATGAACGGCGAGAGCTATCGCCTGGCCCAGAGCCAGGCACGCAAAGCACGTCCCAACCCCTGACAGAAACGGCAATCCGGGTGTTGGCGACCCCCGCTCGGGCTACGCCCTCCCGGCGCTCGCCAACACCCGGATCAAGTGGCCTGGTTTTGCTCCGCCCAATGGACGACTTTTACGCCGCCGTTGACATGACCCGCTGGATCTCCGTCTGAGACGCAAATCCAGTGAATTCCAAGGGCGTCAGCCAAACGAATATACGGTTCAATACCGAGCTCGGTAAACTTGAAGCAACCTACGCCGGCGGCGAAGAGATCAATACCTGCAACACGTGCTGCCTCCTGGATAATGACCTCATCGGTTTCACCCTCCACCAACAGCCACACCCGTGCAAAAAGTATGGAGCCACGGAGACGTCGAATCTGATGGTCCAAGCGACTCAATGTGGGCTCATCGATCATGCCGTCCTCAATCTTGAAGACGTCGATCTCATTTCCGACCCGTCGCAGACGCCGCAAGCTTTTCAATGGAACGGAAGCAAGCAAGTCTCCGGAATGGGTAGTGATGATTTTTTGCCCTCCCAACCGGGAGATCAGCTGACCGACCGCACGCACCGCCGATGGGTGCAGATGCGCTTCCGGCTCCTCTAGGGTCAAGATGGGGACAGCGTCCTCGCCATACTCACCAACCAGGCGAGCATCGAGAAATGCATCGAAAAGACAAATTACAGCCAAGCTCTGAGTTCCCTCACCGTGCTGCGCGAGGGGAAGGCGCGCACCTGATACCCCTGAGAGCAAAACTTGAGTTCTCGCGAGTATGTCAAATACTCGGCTGGGTAACGCATCGATGCTGACAGGATCGTCAGCTCCGCCAAGAGGCACCAACTGAGCAGATTGCCCAAGCCGTGCCTTTACGGCATCAAAGCCAGTATGTGCATCGAGAACCCTCTGATTGAGTTGTGCAATTTCAGCTTCAATCTCTTCCCTTATATCGGGATCAATCTTTAGCGATTTGACGAAGGGTCCCCAAAAAGCCCCGTTTGATCGAAACTCGCGAGCCGCATCTCTGAGCGCCGCAAGATAAAAAGCAGGGACAATCTGCTGAATGCGCCGCAGGGCGGAGGCATTAGCTGGCAGGGGATCGCCGTTCGGGTTTAGGAAATCAAATGCTGAGACGAACGAACCGATTGCCTCGTCGTACCGGCCACTAAGGCGCAATGTAACAATTTGGAGACCGTCGCCTCCGATACCCACCACTGGTCCAAGTTGCTGAACCATCGCGTCAGACCAATCATCAGGTTCAGTTTCCTTGAAAGTCAGCTCGATCTTAATCGGCGCCGCGTCTGTCGGTTGGCCATCTTGGTCCAAATGAAAATCATATTCCGAGAAAGCAGCTGACCGGCGCCCCACGGCCCTGCCTAGGACCATTTGTATAGCTGCCAGAACTGTCGACTTGCCGGTGTTATTCGAACCAAAAACGACCGTCGTCTGATCGAAATCGATTTCGAGCGCCGTGATGCCGCGAAAATTATCAATTTTAAGCTTTGAAATAATCATTGGATCTTACTGCAAAAGTCAGAAGCCAGAGACCTTAGGCCCCTGGCTCCTTTTGGCAATCTTATGAGATCGAACTGAGGCGGGTGGCTAAGCCGCGACCCGAAGCCGACGCTTGGCAGCCTGCCCCAAGATACTTTTCTTAATTTCTTCGCCCAACGCGCGCCCAAGAAGTGGGGGCACTGCATTCCCAACTTGGACGAACTGCTCAGTTCTACTTCCTTCGAACTCGAACCAGTCAGGGAACGACTGAAATCGGGCGGCCTCGCGCACGGTCAAAGAACGATCATCGTCTGGGTGGATATATGCTCCCCAGTGGATGTCACACTTTGTGAGGATTGTCGAAGACAACCCATGCCATTCCAGCCGTCCGTATCGCTTGGTGTGATCGCAGCGCCGTGCCTTCTTCATGCCTGCTGGTAGCAACTCTATTGGAATGTCTCGCCAGCTCCCTCCCGGCGGAATATGACGCATCCGCTGCTCATTGACCTTCGCCAAGCGCGGGGCGGCATGATTGAGAACGCCAGGCGTCCCACGCCACATTTCAGTTTGGTAGCTTGACCTTGGTTCAGAGGCATAATGAGAATTGAGCCATGCCTCACCGTTCTTCAATCTTGGCAGATCGGAGATCGCATCGAAAACGGTTGTTAGCGGTTCCAACTCAGGGCCGTGCGTCACAGACGGGAAGTTGATAGGCTTTCCCATGCGATTGCCGATGAAGACGACGCGGCGTCTCTCCTGCGGCACACCATATTCCTCGGCTTTGAGAACTTTGAATGCAATGTCATAGCCAAGTGACTTGAAGCCCTCGGTGATTGCTCGCACTGCTGCACCCTGTCCGGTCGAGAGCAGCCCCATGACGTTTTCCATGATTACCCATTCGGGGGCCAACCCATCAACAAGGCGCAGGTATTCCTTGAACAGGAAGCTCCTCTCGTCGTGCATTCCTCGTTGATGGTTGTAGACACTGTAAGCCTGACACGGTGGGCCTCCGGCGAGCACGCTCAACTGACCGGGCTTCAATCGAGCCGCGCGCAAGAAGTCTTCCACGGTTAGGTTCTGAATCGGTCCTTTGAGGAAGCGTGCTTCCTTGTGCGTTCGAGCATAAGTCGCCCCGGCTGCTTCATCGAAATCGTTGCCAGCAAGCACATGGAAACCAGCTTGGCGGAGTCCTTCGGAAAGGCCCCCCGCACCACAAAACAAGTCGATCGCCGTGAGTTCAGAGGTCATTTCGCGCCTCCCGTCGTTCGGGCCAACGGAAGCTCACTTTGTGGGCCAGCGTGTTCTTCGAGATATTGAACGATCGCTTGCCGAGCCACCCAAGAGCAAGAGACTTGGAGTCGGTCAGCATATTGACGAAGCTCAGCATCCTCCTTGGGAGTCAGATTGACCGAAATTCTTTGAATCTTGTCAGCCATCGTAGCCCCTTTGTTCTCTTTACGTTCCAGCCCAGTACCGTCTTCGTGATAGCTTGGCAAGGTGGAGCGGAATACAGCATAGTGCTGCACTTTGCTGCGCTATCCACATATTCTAGCGCGCTAACACCTGTGCGTGTCCATAAGGGCGCCCACCGCATCCCCGATCTGCTGTGCCGCTTCGAGCAAATGCCTGTCGTCCAAGTGCGCATACCGGGCCGTGGTCTGAACATTGGCGTGCCCGAGGAGACGTCCGATCATCGGCAATGTCTCTTTGTTCATCGCCGCGTGACTCGCGAAGGTGTGGCGCAGGTCGTGGATGCGAACGCCGGGTAATCCTGCTTCGTCTCTGAGCCTGCGCCAGAATCCGTTCACACAGCGAAGTGGCTTGCGGTAGCTGTAATTCCAGAACGGGTATGGAACCCTCTCGAAGCGTGGCAGCCCGGCGATCACTTCGCGGGCTGCCGATCCGAGCCAGACCGTTCGTGGGCCGGTCTTGCTGTCGCGCAGGTGCAGGCGATTGCCCTTGATATCGCTCCATTCGAGCGTGAGGATTTCGCTCTTCCGACAGCCGGTCAGCAGCAGGAGCGTGATAGCCGCGCCCACACACTGCTTAGTGCGGTCGTCCGATGATCGCAGCTTCGCCAGCTCGGCACCCAGACGGGCTAGCACTACTTTGGCAGAAATCTGATTTTTGGGATTCCCAAGGTGGGATTCCAGTGATTCATAGGGAGCCAGCTTTTCGAAGGGGCTGGCGATGGATACGGATTGGCGTGGCGAACTGGACGAGTGGTTGGCACCGTTTGTAGCGGCGTTGCGACACAAGACGCGTGGCCGGATGTGTCCGGCGTATATCGCGGGACTGATCGGCCCGGGGGATCGCAAAAGCATACAGCCGATGGCCGCCCGGACAGATGATGTCAGCTACGATCGGCTGCATCATTTCATCGCCAGCGGCGTGTGGGACGAAGCACCGCTGGAGGCAGCTCTGCTCGCCGAGGCCGACCGGCAGGTAGGCGGCGAGAAGGCCTGGCTGATCATCGACGACACGGCGCTGCCCAAGAAGGGGCGCCATTCCGTCGGCGTGGCGCCGCAATATGCGTCGGCACTGGGCAAGAATGCCAACTGCCAGACGCTGGTGTCGGTGACGCTGGCATCTGGCGAAGTCCCCATCATGGTCGGCCTGCGCCTGTTCCTGCCCGAGAGCTGGACCGGAGACGTGGCCCGCCTGGAACGGACTGGAGTTCCTCTCGATTGCTGCCCCTACAGGACCAAGCCCGAGATCGCGCTCGCTGAGATCGATCGGGTCGGCGCTGCGGGTGTTCGTTTCGGCTGTGTCCTGGCGGATGCGGGCTATGGCATGTCCGCACCGTTCCGACAGGGGCTGAGTGAGCGCGGGCTTGCATGGGCGGTGGGCATACCTTTCAGACAGAAGGTCTACCCCGCCGATGTTGGGATGATCTTCCCGATCGCTGGAAGAGGTCGCCCTCGCAAGAACGCCATCCCCGACGCGAAATCGATATCCGCCAAGGCAATGCTGGAGATGGCAAGGTGGCGCAAGGTGAGTTGGCGGCGCGGTACCAAAGGGCCACTCTCGGCGCGGTTCGCTGCCGTTCGCGTGCGTGTCGCCGATGGTCCGCCCCAGCGCATCCGGGACATGGGTGCGCAACATCTGCCCGGCGAGGAGGTGTGGTTGGTCGGGGAGCATCGCTCGACTGGCGAGCGCAAATACTACCTCTCCAACCTGCCTGCCAGCACGCCAATCAGGCAGCTTGCCGGCGCCATCAAGGCCCGCTGGGTCTGTGAGCAGGGGCATCAGCAACTCAAGGAAGAACTCGGCCTCGATCACTTCGAGGGTAGATCATGGAAGGGGCTGCACCGACACGCGCTGATGTCCATGATCGCCCTGGCCTTCTTGCAGACCCAGCGCCTCAAGCAGGCCAAGGGGGAAAAAAAGGACTGCCGGTCCGCCTCCACAGCCGAGCTTACCAGCGATCAGACAGGCCATCATTGACCGCTTCTCCAAGCCACCGGATCGGCCATGCCCGCACTGCGGTCGCTGCATATCTGACCCGACACCAAAAAATCTGCCAAAGTAGTGCTAGGGCGTAGACTCATTAGCGGCGATCCATAGGCGTGTGCAGAAGAGCTTGATGGCAGCGAGGAAGTTATCGCTTCGTTTGTCGTATCTGGTGGCCAAGCCTCTGGCGTTTTTGAGTTTCCCGAAGAAACGCTCGACCAGATTACGGTAGCGATACAGGAAGCTGCTGAACGCGAAGCCTTTGCGACGATTGCGCTTGACTGGGATGTTGGCGAAGCCACCCTGCGCGGTGATCTGACTGCGAATGGCATCGCTGTCATAAGCCTTATCGGCGAGAAAGGTGGTGGCGTTCGGCACGGCGGCCAGCAGCCTCTCGGCCTCACGGCAATCGCTCGCCTGGCCTTCGGACAGATGCAGTTGGATCGGCAGGCCGCGACCATCAACCAGGGCATGGATCTTGGTTGTCAAACCGCCCCGGGAACGTCCCATGCAGCGATTTGGGTCCCCCTTTTTAGGGTCGCACCGTGCTGGTGGACCCGGATGGAAGAACTGTCGATCATGACCAACTCGCCGTCGAAGGCTTGGCTCACCGCTTCGAGAAGGCGGTCCCACACACCGGCTTTGCGCCAGCGCACGAAACGGTTGTAGCAGGTGGTATGTGGGCCATAGCGCTCGGGAATATCAGCCCAAGGACTGCCCGTGCGAAAGCGCCACAATATCCCGTCGATGACCCGCCGGTCATCCACACGCGGAACCCCGCGAGGCTTGTTCGGCAACAACGGCTCGATCACCAGCCACTCATCATCGGTCAGTTCAAATCTACGACGCGTCATCCAAAGCTCCTTCCCGAAGCCTTGAATCAACCGCGCCCGCGCCGCGCAAGTCAGTTTATGAGTTTACGGCCTAGTTCTTCGTTCGAAAGGAAGCGCTCGCACTGGCGCTTGCGATTGGGTCGAACAGAACGGCATGGATTGGTATTTTCGAGCCGGTAGCCCCATTCCTCTGCCTTGTTCAGCATGTGCTTGAGGATTTCGAAAGTCCGGTTCGATGCTCCCGGCCCGGTCCGATTGTTGAGGTCCGCAAACCAGCTGGTGACGTAACCCTCGTTCAGTTCGTCAATGTAGACGCCAGCGAAGGCGTCATCAATATAGCGGCGTCGGTAGCCGGTGTGCGTATCCAGGGTCGATGCTTTCCAGCGTGGTGCCCAGCGACCCCAATACTCGGTCACGAAGTCGGCGAAGCTAGGAGCGGAGCGGATGCGCTGGCGTTCGGTCGCCGGATCGCGACCGACCTGCGCGTATGCGATGACGCGGCGTGCAACCATCTGCGCCTGGTAGCGGGTAAGGACCGATGCAGGCCCGATTGTCACCGTGCGCATACGACCTGCCATGCGGGTCTGCACAATGTAGACGTTTCGACCGCTCGGATAATGCCGGATGCCAAAGCCGTGCTCGACACCAAGCCAGGTCGTGGTCCGCGCCTTGCCTTTAGGAACGAGCTTGAAGTTTACGGTTGCCCCGACCTCGGCAAGCGCCTCCTCGACAATCTTCTTTAGACTGGCGGCGGTCATGGCCTGATGCCAATCGCTTGCGCCAGCGAGCCGGAAACCCGCTCGGCGGCTTCGCCGATCACGTCATCGGACAGGTGAGCATATTTTGCGGTCGTCTCGACCAGCTTGTGGCCAAGCAGCTTGCCAATGGTCGATAGCGGCACGTTGTCCATGATCGCGGTCGAGGCGAAGCTGTGGCGCAGATCATGGATGCGAACGTCGGGCAAAGCGCAGCGCCGCCGGAAGTTGTACCACCAGGTATCGAAGTTCAGCGGACATTTTCCGGTCCGGTTCGGAAAAACGAGAGCGCTGTCATCGCGCCGCTCGATCCCGGCAAGGACATCCTGGGCCTGCGTGTTGAGCCAAATCACCTTGGGGCCGGTCTTGCTATCTGGCAGCACAAGTCGTGGGGGTTTCACCCACTCCCAGCGCAGATTCTTGATCTCACCAACGCGTGCGCCGGTAAACAATAGTAGGCGAGCGATTGCGACCTCTGCCGGTCGGTCTGCCTCGGCCTCACGCAAAGCTGCCCCGATCCGGCGATATTCGGCTGGTGTCAAATAGCGCTCGACGCTTTGCCGCTTGTATCGTGGCATCCCTCGGCAGGGGTTCGAACCTGGCCGACGCATCTTGAGCGCTTCGGCATACTTGAACAGCGCGGAGAGCACGGGGACGGCGCGGTTGAACTTCACCTCGCTCTCTCCCGCGCATCCATCGCGCCAGCGGTGGATGTCTGGTGGGAGGATGTCCGCCACGCGCGTGTCGCCAAACGTAGGCTTGATGGTGAGCCGCCAAGCGTCCCAGTTCCGCTTGGTGGTCGAGGGCTTCCAGACGCGCGAAAGATCATCCCAATAGGCCTCAACGAAATCGGTCATCGTCGGGGTGGCCTTGACCACTGCGCGTTTGGGCAAACCATCAAGCGCGGCTTCCGCAAGAATGCGGCGGGCCTGCGCCCTTGCCAGCCCCGCCTCAAGCTCGTCGGTCCGGCCAAGGGTGATGCGGCGATGCTTCCCGCGATGGCGTAAGCGAACGAACCAAAAGTAGTTGCCGCTCGGCCTTACGCGCAATCCAAAGCCCGCAAGCTCAGTGTCCCAGATGCAGTATTCGCGTTCGCGCAGCGGCAGTTCTCGGCGGGCAAAATTGCCATCGAGAAGCGCTCTGCGCGCAGACATTCGACGCTTGGGGACCATATGGCATTCGCCCTCATGCAAACTGCCCCCAGAACCCTTGGAAATACTGTCATTTGCGGGGACCGCACGGCATTCAACAGCGCCCTCTCTGCCGAGCACTTTGAGCGTTTCGCGCACTGATTTTATTGCACTTTTTCCCAAAACACAGCAGTGCTACTGCGTACGGTGTGCCGTTTTTTCCCCTGGGCCTTGTAAACCTCGCGGTGCACAAACGTCCGTACTTGCGAGCGAGACCATGGTCGAGCTGAAATCATACTTACAGCGCACGGCAAGCTTGGTACTTGGCCCGTGTGTAATATGGGTGCACGAAGAAATATTCGGGCGTCCAATCAGCGAGGTTAGATTGTATGTGTTTTTCCGCCACAGCGAGTTTCGCCGCCGGCACCGTGCTGTTGGCAACCGGTGCCTTCACAATGCGAATGGCGCGCAACAGCGGCGAGAGACCCTACGCGCTGATTCCGATTCTGTTTGGCGTCCAGCAATTGATCGAGGGCGCACTTTGGCTGACATTTCCTGACAAGGCGCCGGTGCTGAAGACAGTTCTGACCTATCTCTATTCGATCTTTTCGCATGTTCTGTGGCCGATCTATGTCCCGGTGGCGGTTTATATGCTCGAGAGGGTAGCCTGGCGCCGAAAGGCCCTCATGGCGACGGCGATTGGCGGAACCCTGGTTGGGCTCTACTTGCTCTATTTCCTTATCCGCTTGCCAATCGTCGCGACAGCCGGCGACGGTCATATCGACTACGAATCCCCCCACTTCTACGTTGGCATCGTTATGACACTGTATGTCTTGGGCACCTGTGTCAGCCCGCTGCTATCCAGCCATCGCTGGGTCAACTGGTTTGGGGTCGGAGCAATCGTCTCCTTTCTTGCGGCAGGCGCGTTCTATCTCACTTGGTTCATATCGGTCTGGTGCTTCTTTGCCGCGGCGATGAGCGTGATCGTCCTGATGTTCTTTCTGCGTAGAGACACCGCCGTCTCACCCTCCCCCCCAATGGGCGAGCCGGTGCGCTAGTTTTTAAGAAGGGTGAGCTGGCTGCTATGGTTTCACCGAAGGGGATTGATGCTCAGGGTTTTCAGCCTGGTCCGCGCTCGTCTCGGCACCAGCGCAGGCAGACTGGAGAAAAAGGGGCTACGGACGGTGGGCATTCTCTAAAGGTGTAAGTGCATTGCCTGGCATGCGGGGCACTTTGCATAGTTCCGAAGTTCCCCGATGTCGTCGGTGCATTTCTTGCTCGCATTCGAGGCGGCCCGGCTCACCCCCAAGTTCATCAGCCGATCGAGAGCTTTAGATCGTCGCTGATCACGTATTGCGGAACGACCAAGTTCTTCGGTGCCGGCCCTTTCCGCACGCGTCCGGAGTTGTCGTATATTGACCCGTGGCAGGGACAAAACCATCCCCCATATCTTCCGCGATTTTCACCCACTCCCTGTCCCAACGGAATGCAGCCAAGATGCGTGCAGACGCCCACCACCACAAGCCACTCTGGTCGCTGCACGCGCGCAGCGTCCGTCTCTGGATCGATCAGCCCTGAAGAGGCATCGTCGGCTCTGGCTCGCGCGATCTCTTCAGCTGTGCGCCGCACGATGAATACCGGCTGCTCGCGCCAGCTCACAGTGATACGTTGACCTGGCTCAATCGGTTGCAAATCGACTTCGATCGTAGCTTGTGCAACCACGTCGGCCGATGGGTTCATGCTGTCGATAAGCGGCCAGACGGCTGCTGCGGCACCGGTTCCCGCGAACGCAACGGGCGCGATATGGATAAAATCGCGCCGGCGCACGCCTTCCGTCCCGCCGTCCTTGTCAGCACCGTTGCTCGCCGCAGTCCCGTTTCGACATCTATCCCGCTGGAAGATCGCCGAACCCAGATACCGCTCAAGGCCCAGTCAGGTAAGGACCTGCAGACCGGGCAGCGCGATGCCAGCTACCCATTCGAGAAATGCGCCGCCTCCAGTCGACACGTGGGTGAGGTCCGCAGTCAGACCGCTGTTGTTGAGGGCCGCAACTGTGTCACCGCCACCGGCAAGCGAGGTCAGCGATCCCTTTCGTGTCAGCTCGGCGGCCGCCTGGGCGATCGCAAAAGTCGATGTCTCGAAAGGAGGCGTCTCGAATGCACCGAGCGGGCCATTCCAGATGAGCAGCTGCGAGGATCGCAGCACGTCCAGAGTTTTCGCGACAGTGAGAGGCCCCAGATCAAGGATCATCTCATCGGCGGCGACATCTTCGACCAGGGCCGTGCGCAGCGAAAGGGGATGCGGCGTCAGTTCCCTGCCTACCATGACGTCCTGGGGCAGATGGATCTGGCACTTTCCCTGACTGGCACTCTTCAGAATTCGTAGCGCTGCATCCTCGAGGTTCCGCTCGGCGAGCGATCTGCCGATTGGCTTGTTCAGCGCGGCAAGAAAGGTGTTCGCCATCGCTCCGCCGATGATGAGGTTATCCACCTTCGTGCTGAGCTGCTCGAGGACGTTGAGCTTGCTCGAGATCTTGGCGCCGCCGATAATCGCGGTGGAAGGGCGCCGCCCGAGCCCGGTCGCCGATTGCAACGCCCCGATCTCGTCTTCCAGGGCGCGGCCCATATAGCTCGGCAGCAGTCTTGCCACTCCCACCGTGGATGCATGCGCCCGGTGTGAGGCCGAGAACGCATCGTTGACATAAAAATCCGCAAGGTCGGCCATCGCGCTTGCAAGCTCGGGATCGTTGCTTTCTTCGCCTGCGTAGAAGCGGGTGTTTTCCAGTAAGGCAACATCGCCCGCCTCTAGCTCGGAAACCGCGCGCTGCGCTCCCGGGCCAGTCCAGTCTTCGAGAAAATGAACCTCGTCTCCGAGCAGGGAGCTGTAGGTTTTGGCAACCGGCGCGAGCGAGAATGCCGCGTTCGGTTTTCCTTTGGGACGACCAAGATGCGAGAGCAAAAGGATTACCGCGCCGCGCCTTCTGAGCGCCATCACCGTTGGCAAGCTCGCTCGCAAGCGCGTATCATCACCGACCGCGCCGTCGTTTCCGATTGGTACATTGAAGTCGACCCGGACCAGCGCAATTTGGCCAGCGATTTCGCCCAGATCATCGAGGGTTTGCGGAACCGACATGCGACTATTGCTCCTTGCTGCAGGAATGGGGCGAAGTCGCGGCTCAACCGCGCGCGCTTCCCTCCATTAGGGACGGAATGGCGCGCGAAGGCTTACATAGCAGCAATGAGATAGCGAAAGGCGCCGCCGAAAAGTGTAAGTCGCGCGGGCTTCCGGCGTCCTTTTGGATCAGGTCCAGCAGGGGCGAACGCAAGGCATCTGCCAAGAGTGGCCTGATATGCGTCACGCCAGCGGAGCGCCGGGCGGCTTGCCGAAGCTCGCAAGGTTACAGGAAGGGAATGAGACAAATGAAAACAGTGCTGCTGCACGTCAATCGCGACGCCGGACAGGACAGCCGCCTGGCTGCGGCGATCGATCTCGTGCGAGATCACAAGGGCCTCCTCATCTGTCTGCAAGCCACAAGCTGGAATTCCTATGTTTTTATCGGTGATCCGTATGGTGCAAGCTATATTTCGCCCGAAGCGTTGCAATCGGTTCGCGATGCGGAAAATGAAGATCGCCAATTGATCGAGAGCCGCCTGGCGCAAGAAGGCGTTGAGTGGGAATGGCGCCGCGTCGAGGGTTCCGCAGGACAGGCGCTGGCTGCGCACGCGACGCTGGCCGATCTGGTGGTCATTAGTCAGCCTGAGCAGAAAGATGCCGTCCTGCCGCGAGCCGCGCCGCTCGTCGCCGATCTTGTCGTTCATATCCAGTCTCCTTCGCTCGTCGTACCGCTCGGCGGAAAGCGGTTCGCGCCCAGGGGGAATGCGATCATTGCGTGGAATGGATCCGCCGAAGCCGGGCATGCCGTTCGCTTGAGCCGATCACTCTTGCGCGATGCTGCTGAGGTCCACATCGTAACCGTCAGCGAGGACAAAGAAGGTTCGTCGCCGGACGAACTTGCGCAATATCTTGCACGACACGGCATCGAAGCGCAGACCCGGCGGCAACCCGCCGAAGATGCATCGATCTCTGAAGCGTTGGTGGCTGCGGCGAACGATGTTGGGGCGGCTTACATCGTGCTCGGCGCCTATGGGCACTCGCGTATCCGGGAAACCATACTCGGTGGGGTCACCCGGGAGATGATCCTGCACAGCCCGATCCCGATGATTCTCGCGCACTAGAGCAGAATAGGCATAAGGGATCTAGGCTAGTGTTGGACTGGCGGCGTCTTATCGATCGGCCAAACGCTTGACTGTCGAAGCCCGGTAGATGCGCTCGACGGCGCGCCCGAGCACATCGTTGAATTCCTGATCTTGCATGTGCGCCCGCAAATCCTGCAACAGAGCCCGGCTGAAGCTCGCGATCATCCCGCGGTTTCTTTCGAGCGCGGCGCAAGCGGCATCCTGGGAGAGCCCACCCGAAAGGGCGAGCACCCGCGCGCAGCTGGGATGGGCAACGAGGGGCGCGTAAAGCCCGTCCGAAACCGGCAGCGAGAGTTTCAGTACCACACGGCGGCCATAGGCTTGCCCATCGAGCGCATTACTGAGTTCGGCAAGAAGGATACTCTCGCACTCTTGGCGCGTTGCACTTGCGATATTCACTTCCGGTTCGATAATCGGCACAAGTCGCTGGTCGAGGACATGGTTGGCCAGCTCGAATTGCTGGCGCACGACGTCGCCGATCCCCTGGTGCGATGCGACGTTGATCACCGAACGCATCTTGGTGCCAAAAACGGCCCTTGAGCGCGCCCGGGACAGCAGGCTTTCGAGATCCGGCATGGGTTTCATGAGCTGGACGCCGCCTGTGTCTTTCTCCAACCCTTGGTCGATCTTGACGAAGGACACGATCCCCCGCCGCCAGAGAAACTCTGGCACCGGTACGGTGTCAATCTGCGCATCCATAGTGCGCTCGAAAAGGATGACGCCAAGCACCCTTCGCCCATCGATGCATGGGGCTTTCATGATCCGCACGCGCAATCCATGGATAAGCGCGAACATCTCGTCCTCGCCGGAATACCGGTCCGCGTCGATGCCGAAGGCCTGAAGGGCAGCAGGTGTCGAGCCGCCGGACTGGTCGAGGGCCGCTACAAAACCGGCACCACCCACAAGCTGCGCCATCATTTCCGCATATTTCATGGGGTCTCCCCGGCTCCAGTCTTTGCAAACGCGACCGATCGACGCGGCCGCGAATAATATCGTCAATGCGTAGAGAATGGACGCCTTTGGCAGCGCTTGATTACAAACGCCGCTACCGGCGAGCAGACCTTGGGCGGCAATACCCCTCGGTCAGTGAAGCAACTTCGCCGCGCGGGTTCTCCTTCTCAGGCCAGCCCCGCACAGTAATCCACCCGCATTTCGAGCGTCCAATCATGGTGAGGACACAAGAGGTCAGAGCGGGCTATGATAATCCGGGGAATTCAGATCATGTGGACAGCAACCCGGCTCCTGCTGGATGTGCTGAGCGCAATGATGCTGAATCGGATGGGGTTCGGTCGGCGCATGACCACGCTTCCGCAAAGGACCACGCGGCGTCTCGAAAATCTCGGCCCGACCTTCACCAAGCTCGGTCAGGCGCTGAGCGAGCGCCGCGATATCCTCGATGCGAACTGGGCCGCGAGCCTCTCGAACCTGCAAAGCAAGGCCGCTCCTTTCCCTGCCGATGCAGCGGTAAGGATCATCGAGCAGTCATTGGCCGCGAACACAGCAACGGCCTTTGCCAGTTTTGAACGCGACCCTCTGGCCGCGGGCTCGGTAGCCCAGGTCCACGCCGCAAAGCTGCATGACGGACGCGAAGTGGTCGTCAAGGTCCTCCGGCCCGGAGTGGGCGAGCAAATTGCAAGAGATATGCGCATTCTGCTCATATTGGTGCACCTGTTTCAGCATGTCATACCTGCGCTGAGACGTCACCGCGCGGCGGCACTGGCGAAGGAGCTTTCGCACAATCTGAAAAGGGAAACCGATTTCCGGCAGGAAGCGCGCAACATCCGCCTGTTCGCCCGCGCTTTCGCTGATTCTGAGACGGTTTACATTCCCGATGTCGTCGACGAGATGTCGGACGCCTCCGTCATTACGCAGGAGCGCAGCATGGGCACCCCGCTGGATGAGCGCGAGGCCATCGAGCGCGGCAATACGCTCACCGAGACTTTCATCGATTTCTATCTGCAACAGTTTTTCGTTCTTGGTGCCTTTCATGCCGACCCGCATCCGGGCAATTTGCTGATCATGTCGGACGGGCGTCTGTGCGTGCACGATTTCGGAGCTGTCGGCAGGCTCGACATTGGCACCCGCGAGGCTCTGCTCGGTTTTGTGGCAGCGTTCATTTACCTCGATTCCGAATGGCTCACCGATGCGGCGATCGACCTCGGTCTCCTTTCGGTCACTGCCGACCGCGCGGCACTTACCCGGGGCGTGGACGGTATCCTGGCGGAGTTGCGGGGCGCTGCCATGTCGGAATGGTCTCTTGCCAAGACCATGATCGATATCGGACGGTTGTCGGGGCACAGGACACTCAGCTTGCCGCCGCATCTGGCCGCCTTGGTCCGCACTGTGTTCACGGCAGAAAGTACATTGCGGAAGCTCGACCCCGAGGCGGATCTGCTGCTTGTGTTGCAGGCGACCGGAAACCGCTTGCTCGCGGAGCGACGCAGCGCGGCTATCGGCAATCTCCATACCCCCCGGCTCGAATGGGAAATCGCCCGATTGGTCCGGCGGGCGCCCGCAATCGGCGCCGGGTGGCTACAAAGGGTTTCCGCCGGGACGGCAGGGCATCCGAGCGGATCTCTCGCCCCTGGAAACAGGCTTGACCATGCTGTCAGGCAGGTCGCCTTGTCGATCGCCGCGCTCGGCAGCTACCTCGCCTCGGCAGCGCTGATGGTGGCCAATCGGGGTCCGCGCGTGCTTGGCGATATTCCCCTCCCGGCAGCCATCATCCTCGCAGCGGCCCTCCTGCTGACCATTCAAATCCTCATCCAATCGCGCCGTCAAAGCGAGCAACAACCATGAGGCAAATGCACAGCCAGGCAGCACACGCCACGGCTAGTGGCATTCCCCAAACGTCCCGGAGGGACCGCGCATGAACCCTGTCGTCGAAGCCGTTACTGCCCGTATTGCCAACCGTTCGAAGCGGCGACGCGACGCCTATCTCGCCTTCATTGACCGTCAGCGGGATGCCGGCCCGCGACGAAGCGCGCTTTCTTGCAGCAATCTGGCGCACGCATTTGCCGCTTCGGGCGAGGACAAGCAGACCATCGCGGGCGCCCATGCGATCAACATCGGAGTGGTCACCGCCTATAACGATATGCTCTCCGCGCATGCGCCCTATTATCGCTATCCCGAACAAATCAAGATTTTTGCCCGCGAGGTCGGCGCGACAGCGCAGATCGCGGGCGGCGCACCGGCGATGTGCGACGGCGTCACCCAGGGCCAGGACGGCATGGAGCTCTCGCTGTTCAGCCGCGATACAATCGCGCTCGCCACCGCGGTAGGGCTCAGTCACGCGATGTTCGAAGGTGCGCTCCTCCTCGGCATTTGCGACAAGATCGTGCCTGGCTTGTTGATCGGCATGCTCCGTTTCGGACATCTGCCTGCGATCCTCGTGCCCGCCGGGCCGATGCCGTCAGGGCTCCCAAACCGGGAAAAGGCGCGCATCCGCCAGCTCTTCGCCGAAGGAAAGATCGGGCATGACAAGCTGCTCGAAGCCGAGAGCGCCTCCTATCATGCCCCTGGCACCTGCACATTTTACGGCACCGCCAATTCCAACCAGATGATGATGGAGGTGATGGGCCTCCACGTGCCGGGCGCTGCGTTTGTCAATCCCGGCACGAAGCTGCGGCAGCAACTTACGCGCGCTGCCGTCCACAGGATTACCGAGATCGGATCTGAGGGCCAAGATTACCGTCCGCTAGCGCATTGCATCGACGAAAAGGCGATCGTCAATGCTGCCGTGGGCCTGCTCGCAACCGGCGGCTCGACCAACCACACCATTCATCTGCCGGCCATCGCCCGCGCGGCGGGCCTGGAGATCGACTGGAGCGATTTTGAGGAGTTGGGCACGGTCGTTCCGCTCTTGGCGCGGATTTATCCGAATGGCGGTGGCGATGTGAACGACTTCCAAGCGGCAGGCGGAATGGCCTTTGTCATCCGCGAACTCCTCGAGGCAGGTTTGCTTCACCAAGATGTCCTGACCGTCTGGAAGAACGATCTCGGTGCCTATGCAAAGCAGCCGGCATTAGATGGTGATGAACTTGTATGGCGCAGCGGTGCAACAATAAGCCGCGACGAAAGCATTTTGAGAACCGCTCAGGCACCGTTTTCGCTCGATGGCGGGATAAGGCTCCTCACCGGCAATCTCGGTCGCTGTGTCATGAAGACGAGCGCGGTTGCCCCCGAACGCTGGACAATCGAGGCGCCGGCGCGGATTTTTCCGGACCAGGATGACGTGCTACGCGCATTCGAGGCGGGGGAGATCGACCGCGACATGGTGATCGTCGTGCGCTTTCAGGGGCCGCGCGCGAACGGGATGCCCGAACTGCATAAGCTCATGCCACCTCTGGGCGTCCTTCAGGACCGCGGACTCAGCATCGGGCTTGTCACGGACGGCCGTATGTCAGGGGCTTCGGGCAAGGTGCCCGCGGCGATCCATGTCTGGCCCGAAGCGCATGCTGGTGGTCCGCTCGCGCGCTTGCGCGACGGCGACGTGGTGCGGCTGTCTGCGGATAACGGCGTGGTCGAAGCCCTGGTGAGCGAGAAAGACTGGAACGACCGCGAACCCGCCCTGCCGCCGCGGGACGAGCAAGGGCTGGGCCGTGAGCTCTTTGCGATGATGCGCCAGCACGCCGACGAGGCCGAAAAAGGCGCGTCAGCAATGCTGGCACTGGCGGGGCTTTAGCGCGGTGAATGCGAGCACTCCAGGAAAGCGCTCGTCCGCTCTAGGTTCAACGCCGCTTTACAAGGATCGCAGATGAACGTCCTGACCATGCCCGCGCGCCCCTACGATGATCAACGTCCAGGCACTTCGGGGCTCCGAAAACCGGTGGCTATATTCAGGCAGCCGCATTATCTCGAGAACTACCTGCAGGCGATTTTTGAGACGGTCGGCGGAGGCGCGAACCGGACGCTTGTCATCGGCGGAGACGGCCGCTTCTTCAATCGCGAGGCTATCCAGACAGCCAGCAGGATGGCGGCCGCGAATGGCTACAAGCATCTCGTCGTTGGCCGAGCAGGCCTGCTGTCCACGCCGGCAGCTTCCCATCTTATCCGAAAGCGCGGTGCAAGTGGCGGTTTGATCTTCTCGGCCAGCCATAATCCCGGTGGACCCGAAGGTGATTTCGGGATCAAATACAACTCCGCGAACGGAGGGCCTGCCTCGGAAACTCTGTCGCGGGCCATCTACGCGCGTAGCAAACGGATAGTCGCCTATCGCTTGGTGGACGAGCCCGACATCGACATCGATCGATTGGGTAAGGTCTCGCTTGGCGAGACCGAGGTCGAGGTGGTGGATCCGGTGTCGGACTACGCGGAACTTATGGAGACGCTGTTCGATTTCGAGCGCCTCGCCGAATTGCTGACGAGCACCAGTTTCAAAATGCGGTTCGACGCGATGCACGCGATCACCGGACCTTATGCGCGAGCAATCCTCGAGGAGCGCCTCGGGGCGCCGGTCGGAACCGTCATCAATGGAAAGCCCTTGCCGGATTTTGGCGGGGCGAAACCGGACCCAAATCTTGGGCGGAGCCGGAACCTGGTCGACTTCATGTTCGGGCAGGACGCCGTGAATTTTGCTGCCGCCTCGGATGGCGACGGGGATCGCAACATGATCCTGGGTCGCAAAATGTTCGTGACGCCAAGCGACAGTCTCGCCGTGCTAGCGGCAAATGCGCATGTCGTCCCGGGCTACAGCGGCGGTCTCGCCGGCGTCGCGCGCTCCATGCCGACGAGCCGCGCGCTCGACCGTGTCGCGCAAGAGCTCGGCGTTCCCTGTTTCGAAACGCCGACCGGGTGGAAGTTTTTCGGCAATCTGCTCGACGCCGGCAGGATCACGCTGTGCGGCGAAGAAAGTTTCGGGGCCGGGTCCGACCATGTCCGGGAAAAGGATGGCCTGTGGGCGGTGTTGTTCTGGCTCACGATCATCGCCGTTCGCGGCATGCCTGTACACCGCATCATTAAGGATCATTGGGATCGCTACGGGCGTCATTTCTATGCGCGGCACGACTATGAAGCTGTGGACGCCGCCGCGGCGAACTCGCTGATGGACGCCTTGCGCGATCAGGTCGGCGACATGGCTGGCAAGCGGCTCGCCGGGTCGATAGTCAGCACGGCCGACGATTTCAGCTATACCGATCCGGTCGACCGCAGCGTGGCCGAACGCCAGGGCATCAGGGTCCTGCTCGAAGACGGCTCTCGCATCGTCTACCGCCTCTCCGGCACGGGAACGGGGGGTGCGACATTGCGGATTTATCTGGAGCGGTATGAGGCCCGTGCGTGGTTGCACGATAAAGACGCCCGAAAAGTACTGAACGACCTTTCGTTTGCCGCAGGCAGTCTGGCCGAAATTCCGGCACGCCTCGGGCGCGAACGTCCATCGCTTGTAACATGAGACCCAAGCGCGTCTTGGCGCAGGCGGGCAAGAGCGATACCGCGTTTTCCGGACCCCGCAGTCCCGATGCCGCTCGCCCGCGCGATGTAATTTCCGTCCTCCCCATGCGTCTTACCTTTCACGCAAATGGAGCCCGATATGATTTCGAAACACATTCGGTCAGCAATCGCGCTGGTTGCAGCGGCAGGTATGTTCGCAGCGGTCATGGCGCCGACCAACAGTCACGCAGGGGTGGTCGATGGTGTCAGGACCGCGGACGGGTTAGTGATGTATCTGGGCGTGGTGCCTGCCGCGACAGTGCGCGGCCACGCCAAGAGCCACCCCGAAGCGAGGATGCACGGCGGCGTGCCCGCCGGTTCGCACAGCATGCATATCGTTGCGGCCGTTTTCGACGAGGCTTCCGGCGCCCGGATAACCGATGCGAAGGTCAGGGCGCATATCACCGAGCCCGGCGGTTTGCAGCGAACGATCCGTCTGGAACCCATGACCGTCGCCGGCGCGCTCACTTTCGGTGGTTTCACGACATTCCAACGCGGCATCAAATACCGGATCGGGATCGAGGTCGAACGCCCCCCGCATATGCAATCCTCCCCGTCCAAGAATACGCCGCCAAGAATGCACCGGGTCCCCGCCGTCACGGCGCACTTTACCTATACCCACGACTAACGATCGGGCCGCGAGGTGCCGATCCGCGCAAGAAAGGGAATTCTTCTTATGGAAGACCACCGATCCGCGACAAGCTTTGATCGCGCCTCTACCCCTCAATCGGTTCCCTCGGGGACGTTTGACGCGGGGCTGCGATCATACATGCTCGGCGTCTATAATTACATGACGAGCGGATTGCTTCTTACCGGTATCGTCGGACTTTGGGTCGCGAATACCGCCAGCATTCGCGAGATCTTCTTTTCCGCTACCGGCGCGCCAACGGTGCTGGGCTGGATCGCCATCTTTGCACCCCTGGCCATTGTCTTTGCCTTGGGATTTGGGATCAATCGTTTCTCGGAAAGGACCGCGAAAACGCTGTTCTGGAGCTATGCGGCACTCATGGGCGTGTCGCTATCGACCGTATTCCTCGCCTATACCGGGGTGAGCATCGCCCGGACCTTTTTCGCCGCCGCCTCTGCCTTTGGCGGCCTGAGCCTGTGGGGATATACAACCAAGAAAGATCTATCGGCCTGGGGCGCCTTTTTGATCATGGGGGTTGTCGGCCTGCTCGTTGCCCTGGTCGTCAATATGTTCCTCCAATCCTCGACAATGGACCTGATTGTCAGCGGTCTGGGCGTGCTTATCTTCGCGGGCCTGACTGCCTATGACACGCAGAAGATCAGAAACATCTATTTCCAGGTCGGGCAGACCGAGTTTCGCGGCAAGGCCATCGTACTGGGCGCCCTGACGCTCTATCTCGATTTCATCAATCTGTTCCTGTTCCTGCTTCGCCTGATGGGAGAGCGCCGCTGAGGCAATCTGCCGCGGCTCGTGCGAGCAGTTCAAATGCCAGAACAGGCACGGCACGGATGGGCGCGATCCGAAGCGTGGGTTCGTTTCGAACCGTTGGCTCGGCGATACTACGCAGACGGGTCGTACAAATGCTTTCGATCAGCAATTAATTTCGCATCGCTGGCAGCACCGCAGATGCTGTGCTTCGCAACCGCTTGCGAATTGCACCCTCACAAGCGGCTCGACTCTTACCGGACGTGCCTTTGTTCTGCCGTTCAACCTCAGCTGGTCGACGAACCATCGTAGCGCATCGGTGGAACCCCTTCGGAGTTCGACGTCCCAAGCAAACGCGAGCGAGCTGAGCAGCTGCAGCGCAAATGGTTCCCGCCTGCATCGCGCGGCACGGCGCTTTGATCGCGTGGGGCGTAGAGATATTCACGCGTCAGCGGGACCGCGTCCCGCTTGTGCGCAAGCTGGAGCTGGAAAACCATAAGATTGCCATTGCGAAACATCATTTCGCAGGCGGCGAGATAATACTCCCACATCCGGCAGAAGCGCTCGTCGAAGAGTTCGAGCGCCTTTTCGCGGCGCGATTGAAAGCGCTCGTACCAATGCGCCAGCGTTTCCGCATAGTGCAGCCTCAGGATCTCGATATCGGTAACCCACAGGCCCATGCGCTCGACGACGGACAGGGTCTCTGACAGCGACGGGATGTAGCCGCCGGGAAAGATGTACTTGTCGACCCAGGGATCCTTTCCGCCCGGGGGAGCCATTCTCCCGATCGAGTGGACGACGGCGACCCCGTCCGGAGCAAGATGCTCTTCGATGGCTCTGAAAAAGGACCCGTAGCTGGCGGGACCGACATGTTCGAACATGCCTACCGAGACAATACGATCGAATTCACCCTGAAGGTCGCGGTAGTCGCAGAAATCGAACCGCGCCTCTTCTGCAAACCCAGCCTCCTCGGCGCGCTGGCGCGCCAGCGTCAGTTGCTCTTGCGAAAGGCTGATGCCTAACACTTCGGCCGCGCCCTGCTTTGCCAATTCGATCGCGAGGCCGCCCCAGCCACAGCCAATGTCAAGGACGCTCATGCCTTCACCTACCATCAGCTTTTGACCAATATGGGAGCGCTTTGCGGCTTGAGCGTCCTCTAGCGAGGAACAACCTTCGCAAAAATAGGCACACGAGTATTGCCAGTCTTCGTCGAGGAAGAGTGCATAGAACTCGTTCGAAAGGTCGTAATGACGCGCGACGTTTCTGGCCGCTTTACGGCGCCGGTTGCCTGTGAGACGGGTGGCTATGCGCGCGAGCGGTGCGCGGAGGCGTTCGATCGGCAATTCATCAAGTCCGTCGAGCCCGGAAGTAACAATTGCAAGGAGATCGCGAATGGATCCGCCCTCCACAGTGAGGGACCCATCCATATAGGCCTCGCCGAGCGCAAGCGAGGGGCGCGAGAGAAGCTTGAACGGCAGCGCAGCGCTATGAAGCTTGATCGCAACCGAGGGCCCTGGTGCACCCGAATCGATGACCAGTCGCGTCGCGTGAGCACCGATGACTGTAAGTCGACCAGCCTTCACGACGGCGCGCAAGGCCGGCTTCAATGCACGCAAACCAAGTTCGTGACGCGCTGATTTTCCTCGTTGTCTCTGGGTCATACCGCCTCTCAGGTCTTGAATGATTGTGTTCCCAAAGACGAGCGGTCGGTGATCAACTTACACTTCCAAGTCCGGCGTGGGTGGTTTCGGGCACCACAAGAAAGCCTCTCTGTAAGAACGCGGCCGCCTCTGCGTCTACTTCTTGAAGCGCCGCCAAACGAGGCGCGGCGCTGCGATGGAGGAATAACTATGCGAAAGGGGACAAGTGGTCCGGATCGGCCATTTTTTGGAACGCGCGCGGGAATAACGGTGATCGTGTTTCTTCTCGCCGCCGGGTTTCTGCTGCTGTTCGAGCATCAGGCCCATATCCCCGGCGACTATTATCTGCTCGGATTGATCCTGGCGTTTTGCGTGGGCATCCACCTCTTCATGCACGGTGGGCATGGCGGACACGGCGGGCATGGCCAGGCCGATACACCACCTTCCGGGCACCATGGCGCACATGACCAGACAACCGATAGCGCGTCCAAGAAAACTGCCTCCCGCTATGCGGCTAATGACCGGCCGGGCAACGAAAGAGGAGTGCGCTGACGATGCACGATTCCGCATACGGACTTTGGATATTGGTCGCCTTCAACTCGGCGATCTTCATTCTTTTTGCGTTCAGCTTTTTCAAGCCGAAATCGGGCCGCGATTGGCGCTCCTTTGGGGCGTTCAGCGCCTTTCTCGTGGCGCTTTTCACCGAGATGTACGGCTTCCCGCTTACCATCTACTTCCTGTCCGGATGGCTGCAGAGCAATTATCCGTCGGTTGACTGGTTCGCGCACGATTCCGGTCATTTGCTCGAAATGCTGTTTGGCTGGCGCGGCAATCCGCATTTCGGTCCGTTCCACCTCCTCAGTTTTGGATTGATCGGAGGTGGTTTCATCCTTTTGTCGGCCGCGTGGCGCGTGCTCTATCAGGCACAGAAGGGGGGGGCACTTGCAACCGAAGGACCTTATGCTCGCATCCGCCACCCGCAATATGTCGGTTTCGTCCTCATCATGCTGGGCTTTCTGGTTCAGTGGCCGACCATACTTACGCTGGCCATGTTCCCGATCCTCCTCCTCATGTACTGGCGGCTGTCGCTGCGGGAGGAGCGAGAGGCACTCGCCGAGTTCGGCGAACGCTATCGTCAGTACGCAGCACGCGTTCCCCGGTTTTTCCCGAAGTTTCGCACGCTCGTCTCCGCCAAGCCAGGGAGGTGACAATAACTTGCTCCATTCCTGCCGGGGCGCGGTTCGCGACTGACCTGACCTAATGAGCGCAGCCGTTACAGTGGTCGGCGCAGGTCCGGCGGGTCTCGCCGCGGCGATCGTGCTCGCCAAAGGCGGAAGGGATGTCGAGCTTCACGAATGGCACCGCCACGTCGGGGCGCGGTTTCACGGCGATTTCCAGGGCCTTGAAAACTGGAGCTGCGACGAGGATACGCTGTGCGAACTCCAAAGCTGGGGGATCGATATCAACTTCCTGGCCCATCCAGTCCGGACAGGCACGGGTTTCGATGCGCGCGGACGGCGGCACGAGATTTCAGCGCGCCGCCCACTCTATTATCTCGTTGAGCGCGGCGGATCGGTGCAAAGCCTCGAGTATGGGCTCCTCAAGCAGGCAGAGGCGCTTGGTGTGCGGGTCCATTTCGGGAGTCGCGTTCGCGAAACCGAGGGAGAAACGATCCTCGCCGGGGGACCGCGCAAAGCCGATATTATCGCCTCGGGATATGTATTCGAAACCGAGTGTGAAGATGGAGCTTACATTGCCTTCGACGACCGTTTGGCACCGCGAGGCTATGCCTATCTCCTCGTCCATCAAGGCCGCGGGACTATCGCAGCGTGTCTTTTTAGCGGCTTCAAACGGCAACAGGAATTTGTCGAGCGAACCTGTGATTTCTTCCGGGAGAAAGTCGGGCTCGTGATGCGTAACGAACAAGCCTTCGGCGGTTATGGAAATCTGCGACTCCCAAGAAGCGCAGTCCAGGGGCGCCATCCGGTTGCGGGCGAGCATGCTGGTTTCCAAGATGCCCTTGCGGGGTTTGGTTTACGCTATTCAATCACTTCGGGCGCGCTCGCTGCACAAAGCATCCTCGAAAATCGAAGCTATGAGCAATTGTGGCGCCGTTTGCTTTTACCGAGAATGAAAGCGGGCATCGTCAATCGTTTTGTCTTCAACAGCATCGGAACGACAGGACGCCATTGGGTGACAGCGAAACTGATGCAAGCCAGTACGGGAGAGAGGCTGCACAAGCTGTATGCGGCATCATCTCTCCACGCTATGCTCTTCCCCGCTGCAGAACGTCGCCTGCGCAGGGGCTTACATGACCCAAGTTGCGACCATCAGGACTGCAATTGCGTGTGGTGCGAACATGGAACGGCGTTCTGACGATGCAGGTGACCGATCCAGTATGCCAGCGTAGCATTCCGCTAGAGACCGTCGAGGCCCACCGCGAATTTTTGGGATGGTCTTATTTCTTCTGCTCGGCTCAGTGCGTGCGGCGCTTCGATCAGCGCCCCGAGAAATACATTGATCGGCAGCAAGGCGGGCCGCCGGCGCACATTGCGCAGCCCTGACAGGGCAGAGCCTCTTCGCTTGGAGGCGAATGCGCATCGACCCTTGCGCGCAGTCTGGTGAGCAAGATGCCCCGCCGGGCCAGAGCCTCCACCGATCGATAATCCCGGTTCGATCTTGGAACGCGAGACCGCACGCGAACCAATGGTGCGGGTGTAATTGATCAGTGCCGCTCGCGTCCAAGTATATGTCGGCCTTCCCCGATCGGCCGGCTTTCGAGAAGAAGTCTCGCTGCCCTGCATGAGGCTGGTGAGACCATGCCGGTGCTTCCTGCGTCTGATGGCCGATGTGCCATAAAATCCATTCGCGGGGGCACCAGGCATGATTGCCTGGGCGAAACGATGATGCCGGAGCGTACTGCCATGTCGACGAATACCCGATCACGTGCCAGCACGGTGCTGAGGTCGCCGGTTGGAGACGAACGCACCCGCTTTTCTAGCCAAGCGCCGCAAATTCTTGCTTGTCTGGACGAAGACATGAACCGCCTCGAAGTGACACGGCACGCGCGCGCAATCGCGAAAGCTCTCGACCTGCAGCTTGGCTTTGCCCAGATCGTTGAAACGGCCCCGCATGGGGTTCTTCCTGCCGACCCGATCGAGTGGAACCTGCGCTTCACCGAATGCCGCGACGGCATAGGCGAGCTTATTGGGGAGGCAAGCGAGACGGTCTCGGATGTGCTGCCCGTTGTTCTCCCGGGGACCGCCCATGAACGGCTGATAGACTGGGCGGAGGGTCATCGCGGGTCGGTCCTCGTCCTCGCGCGGCATAGCGGGCGAGGTCCACATTCAGGCCTGGGCACCACCGCCGACCGGCTGCTGAAAAGCGGCGCAGCATCCATGCTTCTACTTCCTTCGGGACGCGAAAGGAAATGTTCGGCCGAGTACCGCAGACTTCTGGTGCCGCTTGATGGATCGCCCAATTCCGAGAGCGTGCTGCCGGTTGTCACAAGGCTTGCCCAGTCGCTAGAAGCGCAAGTGATCCTGGCGCACATTGTTTCTCCAACCGCCGAGTTGCCCTCACTCGAAACACAGGCCGGTTCCAATAGGAGCAATACCTCCGCGCGCGCCCGCAACTATCTCGAAACATGGAAGTTGAGGCTCCTGCGGCAAGGCATCGACGCTACCGTGTATTTCGGAACCGACAGCGAAACGTGCGAGCGGCTCAATCTGATCGCATCCCGCCTCGAAATCGACCTTGTTGTGGTCGCTTCCCATGGCCAGACCAACCTTGCCAGCGCGCCCTACGGAAGTGTCGCCGGCGCTCTGGCGAAAAGTGCGCCCTGCCCGACATTCATCGTCCAACCGGACCTTCGGATTCCATTGGCCAAACCGGGCCGCTCTGGCTTCATGTTCGAGGCCCTCGCTGCGGAAACTGAATTCGCCAGCTGATGTCGGACATTAATAGCGATTTCTCGGCGCTCGATCATGCTGCAATCCAGTTTGCCGAGGAGGACCGGATATCCCCGCAAGCAGCGCAAGAGATTCCCGCTCGCACGGGAACCGATGCCATCCTCGAGTGGCTGCGTGCGGCTTGCCTGGCATGCGCCAAGGCTGGGGCCGAAGCCAGCAAGGCGGCGGAATGGTTGCTCGACAATGACTATGTGGTCCAGCGCGCGCTGAGGCAGATCAAACAGGATCTGCCGACCGGCTTCTATAGCAAACTGCCAGCCCTCGAGGGTGAAGAAACCATTGGCTTCCCGCGTGCCTTCGTGCTCGCGCACCGTTTTCTCGAACTGAGCCGAATGCAGGTTTCGGCATCGGCCCTGAGCCGGTTCCTGATCGCTTATCAGCGCACGGCGCCGCTCCGCATCGGAGAACTCTGGGCGTTCCCGGCCATGCTTCGCATCGCTTGCGTCGAGATCCTCGTGGAAACCCTGTCGACCCTGCTGTGCGATCAGCTCGACGTGCCCGTCGCGACCACCTCATGGGCAGGCGAGGCGCATGCACTGGAAGCAAATGAACGGGTCGCACGCGCGATCGCCAATCTCAGTACCCTTGATGCCATCTCGTGGGAGGATTTGTTCGACGACGTAAGTCCGGTAGAACAGATCTTGCGAAACGACCCATCCGGATATTACGGGCAGATGGATTTCGATAGCCGCGATCGCTATCGCCGCGCGGTTGAAGAACTGGCGGAATATGGCGATTTATCCGAGACCGATGTCGCACTCGAGGCGATCCAAGCAAGCCGCGCTGCTTTGCCTGACGACCGATCTCATCACGTCGGATTCTGGCTCGCCGGTGAAGGACGCCGGGCATTCCGGCAACAGACGGGAGCGGTATTCCCGGCTCGGGTTCGGCTTCTGGACTATGCCTTGCGCCATCCTGGCCCGGTCTACTTCGTTTCGCTCATCGGGCTCCTTGTCTGGGCCCTATTGCTGCCAGCGATATATCTCGACGCCGCTGACGCAGGCGCGACGGGATGGTTCGCCGGCTTGTCCTTGTCGCTCATTCCCGCCTCGGTTGTCGCGATCACTTTCTTGCATTGGTCGATCACGCGTCTCTTGCCACCGCGAGTTCTTTTCAAACTCGACTTTGGTGACGGGCTGCCGGAGGACTGCGCTACGCTGATTGCGGTCCCGGTCGTGATCGCCCGCGAGGACGAAGTGCCTTTCCTGATCGAAAAGCTGGAGAACCACTGGCTTTCGAACGGCGAGCCGATGGTGGACGTAGTGCTCCTGGCCGATCTCGCCGACGCGGCGAGCGAAAGCACTGCCGGGGACAAGCAAATCGAGCAGGCACTAGAAAGGGAGATTCTCGCGCTCAACACTCGCTATCGCAGCGAGGGAAGCGAGCCGTTTCACCTGCTGATGCGCCCTCGACAATATTGTGAAGCACAAGGGTGCTGGCTCGCATGGGAGCGCAAGCGCGGAAAGCTTGAGCAGCTCAATCACATGCTCATCGAAGGCGATGGTGGAGCATTCCATCGACATGTCGGCTCGCGCGAAATACCCCGCAATATTCGCTTCGTCGTCACTCTCGATGCGGACACCACCTTGCCTACAGGCACTGTGCGAAAGCTCGTCGGCACGCTTGCCCATCCACTAAACCAGGCCAAGTTCGATCCGGACACTGGAACGTTGCTTGGAGGCTATACGATCATCCAGCCTCGGGTGGAGATTTCGCCCCAGAGTGGATCGCGAACGCTGTTCGCACGGCTCTTTGCCGGCGATACGTCAATCGACATCTACAGCCGGGCTGTCTCGAACGTCTATCAGGACCTGTTTGGCGCGGGAATTTTTGTCGGTAAGGGCATTTACGACCTTCATGCTTTCCACCGCAGCGTTGCCGGGCGCGTGCCCGAAAATTCCATTCTCAGCCATGACCTCTTCGAAGGTGTCCATGGCCGGGTTGGTCTGGCCAGCGATATCGTCCTGTTCGAAGGCTTTCCCGGAAACTACCTCGAATATGCGCGGCGCGCGCATCGCTGGATCCGCGGGGACTGGCAGCTCCTGCCATGGCTGGCAGGCAAGGTGAGGCGATCAGATGGCACAAGATCCCCAAATCCGATCGCCGCCATCGACCGATGGAAAATTATTGACAATCTGAGGCGGAGTCTGGTTGCCCCGGCAACGATCTTGCTGGCGATCTCGGGTTGGCTCATCCTGCCGGGACAAGCCTGGTTCTGGAGCCTGCTGGCCTTCTTCATGCCAGCGGGCCAGGTATTCACCGATCTGGTGACCGGATTGGCGACAGGACGGCGGCGTGGGACATCGCGTAGCCTGGGGCCGCAATTGCGCGATCAGGCCGGCCGCTGGTTTCTGGCCGTCGTCTATCTGCTCGATGACGCCATATTGTCGGTGCGTGCGATCGCGGTCACGCTCTGGAGGCTTTTTGCAAGCCGGCGCAACCTCCTCGAATGGACAAGCGCCGCGCACTCCGCCACCGACCTCCGCTCGAACCGAGCGCGAGGTGTCATATGGCGCAAGATGTGGTTGGGACCGACTATTTCGGTCGCTCTCGCGGCGCTTCTTGCCGCCATCAAACCTGACGCTTTGGCCTCATCCCTTCCGCTGCTCATTCTTTGGATCGCCGCGCCGGAAATCACTTGGGCGATGGCCCGCGAACGCCGCGAAGATGCGGAACCGCTTGCCGAGGATGACCGGCGCTTCCTGCGGGGCCTGGCGAGGCGGACCTGGCTCTTCTTCGAGACCTTCGCTGGTCCGGAAGACAATTGGCTCCCCCCGGACAACTACCAGGGCGCTCCGCATGCAGAAATCGCGCAGCGCACGTCACCGACGAATATCGGCATGTTGATGCTATCGACAGCCGCAGCCTGGGACCTCGGTTACATCGGCCGTTCGGAACTCGCGGCGCGGACGGCGAACCTTTTCGCCACGCTCGATCGCCTGGAACGATATCGAGGACATTTCTACAATTGGTACGACACAAGAACGCTCGCGTCGCTGGAACCTCGATATGTCTCGACGGTGGACAGCGGCAATCTCGCGGCGGCCCTGCTCGCCTACGCTGCTTCCTTGCGTGAGGCGCGGCGTGCGGAAGGTATGGAGGAGCAACGCTGGCGCGGCCTGATCGATGTGATCGATCTGATCGAACAAGTCGCGCAAAACTCTGAGGATGCAGCGCTTCCTCGTTGGATCACCCAGCTAAGGTCGCGCCTGGAGGGTGTCGAGGAAGACCGTGCCCACTGGATGGCCGGCCTGCAGGATATCTGCGAGGTATTGATCCCGGAGATGGAGGCAGCGCTTGGTCTGGGCGAGCAGTCCGAAAAGGCAGCGCCGAACCATCTGGTCGACATCGAGGTGCTCGTCGATCGGTTGCAGTACCAGATACGTTCGATGTGCCGGGACCTGGGGAACGGCGGTATCCCGGCTGACCAACTGTCCAGCCTCGCAGACCAAGCAATCGAGATGGCCTATTCAATGGAGTTTGCGCCTCTCTATGACGAGCACCGGCGCCTCCTGCGCATTGGCATCAATGTCAGTCTGGGACGTCCCGATACACATTATTATGACCTCCTCGCTTCCGAGGCACGGCTAGCGAGCTTTTTCGCCATCGCAAAAGGCGATGTTCCGCCAGAACACTGGTTCCATCTGGGCCGCCCGTTACGGCGCGTCGAGGGTGGAGCGATGCTGATCTCCTGGAACGGCTCGATGTTCGAATATCTTATGCCGCGCCTGCTGCTCAAGCCGGACACCGGCACGCTGCTGGGCGAGAGCGAGCGGATGGTGGTCGACGTCCAGGAGCGCTACGGGCGAGCCCAGAGCGTTCCCTGGGGTATCTCGGAATCGGCATATTCCGCTCGCGATCCTGAACACCGTTACAGGTATCAAGGGTTCGGCGTTCCCGAACTTGGCTTGAAACGGGGCCTCTCGCGGGACATGGTTGTCGCGCCTTACGCAACTGCGCTTGCACTGGCAGTTGCACCAAAGAAGGCAGTAGCGAACCTCAGGCTGCTGACACGATCGGGCGGCAGCGGTCGATATGGCCTGGTCGAAGCGCTCGACTTCACGCCTGAGCGGTCCCCGGGCAGCGGTCCCCGGACCGTTAATGCTTATATGGCACACCACCAAGGCATGCTCCTGTCGGCGATCGTCAATGCGCTGTTCTCAGACCGGTTCGCTAGCCGTTTCGCCGAAGATCCACGAATGCGGCCCACGATGTTGTTGTTGAGCGAACGGGTGCCACGCGAGATTCCACCAGAAATTGACAGGCTTGCCGACCCTACGATTTCCATGGTTCGGGGAACGCCCGTCACTCTGCCTGCGTCATGGCAACCCAGGCGCGAAGCATCCGTGCCGCAAATGCTCCTGCTTGGAAACGGGCCTTTATCGACGTGGCTCTCTGATAGCGGTAGCGGCGGACTGCGCTGGCATCACCGGGCGCTGACACGCTTCGTGGCCGACGCCACTCACGACGCGGACGGTTACTGGATCTACATCGCCGATGAAGACACCGGACGGCTATGGTCGGCGACGCTCGAACCAACCGGGTCCGAAGCGGAAGAGTACGAGGTCACATGCCATGCGCACCAGGCAGTAATTCGCCGGCGCGATCAAGGCGTTGTATCGCGTCTCGAGATTGGCGTTCTTGCCGGAAGCGACATCGAGGTGCGGCGCTTGCGGCTCATCAACGAGAGTTCCCGTCACCGCAAGCTTCGCGTGACGACCTATGCCGAGATCGTGCTCGGCGAGCCGCTCGAGGACGAGCGGCACCCGGCATTCAGCAAACTGTTTATCAAGAGCGAGCATGTCCCATCGCTTGGTGGTCTGCTGTTCGAGCGCCGCGCGCGCGCGCCACAGGACACGCCGCCGGTGCTCCTTCATTTTGCGGTCGATGGCGGGGGACCGGTTCGCAATGCCCGCTTCGAAACCGACCGGCGCGCCTTCATCAGGCGTCATGAAAGCCTGCGCTCCCCAACAGGAGCGACCGAAGCCGTGCAGAACACCCAAGGGTGGACCCTGGACCCGGTCATGGCTCTTCAACACCTCATCGACCTGGAGCCGTTCGAGATTAGGGAAATCTGTTTCCTGACAGTCGCAGCCGCGTCGCGCGAAACCGCCGTCGAGCTGGCCGAGCGTCATTCGTCTCTCGATTCGATCGAATGGGCGCTCCACGATACGGCAACCGAAAATGCACGCTCCCTGGTTCACATGAACATCGAAGCCGAACACCTGCCCGTCGTGCAGCAGCTCGCTTCGGCTCTCATCTATCCGCAGAACGCCCCATCGAGCGCGCGGACGATCAAGAACGAGAACAGTCTCGGACAAGCGGATTTGTGGGGGATGGGCGTGTCCGGCGATTACCCCATCCTTCTGCTGCGGTCTGCCGGTGAGACCACGACCCTGCTGCCCGTCCTCCTCGCCGCCCATCGATTGTGGCGGCGGCACGGACTAGAGGTGGATCTGGTGATCCTCCAGCTTGCCGGCTCAGCTTACATCGAACCGGTGCTCGACCAGCTCAGGGAGGCGCTGCAACGCGCGAAGATGGCGGAGCTGCTTGGACGCAAGGGCGGCGTGCATATCGTTTTCGCGGATCAGATCGGTGCGGATCGGGTGCGCCTTCTGGAGAGCACGGCGCGTGTCACCCTCGACGACGCACGGGGTAGTTTGCAGGAACAGCTGGAAGAAGCGCACGATGTGCCAAACCGCTTGCCGCTGTTTTCTGCAACAAGGGCTGCGCAGCATCCCTCGATGACATCGCTCGAACGTTCAGCGAACCTTCTCTACGACAATGGTCTGGGTGGGTTCACGGCGGATGGCCGCGAATATGTCATCTTCGTCGAACCCGGGCAGGCGACGCCTGCTCCGTGGTGCAACATTCTCGCCAACCGTGACTTCGGCGCGCTCGTAAGCGAAGCTGGCGGGGGGTATACTTGGGCAATAAACAGCGGCGAGAACCGTCTCACAACATGGTCGAACGACCCGGTCACGGACCGTCCCTCCGAAACACTCTACCTGCGTGATGAGGAAACTGGCGAGGTATGGACCATAACGCCTGCTCCTGTTGGCGATGCCGCTGCCTGCGAAGTCAGGCATGGCGCGGGTTACACTACATGGTCAAAACGGTTCGCCGGCTTGGCCCATCAGCTCACAATGTTCGTACCGCTTGATGCATCGGTGAAGATCGTTCGGCTGCGGATCCGCAACTGCGAAGACCGGCACCGGCGCGTAACCGCAACCTATTATGCCGAGTGGCTGCTCGGCTCTCTTCCCAGTATCGCACGCCCGCACATAGTCTGCGACTTTGACACCGAGACGCAGACCATCACGGCAACGAACCGCTGGAACAGCGATTTTGCCGGACAGGTGGCGTTTCTCACGGCAAACCGCCCACCGCACGGCTTCACGACCGACCGCGGCGAATTCATCGGCAGGGGTGGGGACCCGGCGGATCCCGCGGCGCTTCGGCGATGGGGTCTAACCAACAGCGTATGCGCGGGCGGCGATACATGCGGAGCCTATCAGATACACCTCGATCTTGGCCCGGGCGAGGAAGAAGAAATCCTGTTCGTGCTCGGCCAAGGGCTAGGCCACCATGCGGCCATGGAACTCGCCCAGCGCTGGCGTGAGCCAGACGAGGCAGAGACGGCAATGATAGCGCTGGAGAATTTCTGGGATGAGACACTCGGCGCCCTTCAAGTCTCAACCCCGGACCCTGCTTTCGACGTCATGGTCAACCGCTGGCTGCTCTACCAGACGCTGTCGTCCCGTGTTCTCGCGCGCACGGGATTCTATCAGTCGAGCGGGGCCTTCGGCTTTCGCGATCAATTGCAGGACGTTCTTGCGCTTCTCCACACCGCGCCGGCGCTCGCTCGCGCGCACATCCTCGAAAGCGCGCAGCATCAATTCGTAGAGGGCGATGTTCTGCACTGGTGGCACCCCCCTGCTGATCGCGGCGTGCGAACGCGTTTTTCCGACGATTTACTCTGGTTGCCTTATGTTGTCGGCATCTATGTCACGACGACCGGTGACCTTGATATCCTCGACGAGGAAGTCGCGTTCCTCGATGCCGATGAACTCGCCCCCGACGAAGCCAATCGATATGCGCAATTCGATGCGACCGAGTGGCGCGGCTCGCTGTTCGAGCACTGCGAGCGCGCACTGCACCGCGCTCTGGCAGTCGGGGCCCATGGACTGCCGCTGATCGGCGCCGGGGACTGGAATGATGGAATGGACCGCCTCGGCGCGAAGGGCCATGGCGAAAGCGTCTGGTTGGCATGGTTTATCACGGTCACAGCGCAAGGCTTCGCCGACATCTGCCGCCGGACCGGTCGGATGCACGAGGCGAAAGAATGGGAAGAACGGGCATCCGAGATAAGACGGCGCGCGGAAGAAAGCGCGTGGGATGGCTCATGGTACTTGCGCGCGTTCGATGATGACGGGCGGCCCATCGGCTCGGCAGAAAGCGACGAATGCAGGATCGATTCGATCGCGCAGTCATGGGCGGCCTTTGCCTCGGCTGATCAAGAGCGCGTGAGCGAGGCTCTCCAGTCCGCATGGGATATGCTTGTTTCGCAGGAAGACCAGTTGGCCAGGCTGCTCTGGCCCGCGTTTGACGAAGGCTTGATCGATCCCGGTTACATAAAGGCCTATCCCCCGGGAATTCGCGAAAATGGGGGTCAGTATTCGCATGCGACCGCGTGGCTGGGCATGGCCTTTGCGCGGGTGAAGGACCCCGAGAAGGCCTTTGCCCTGTTCAACATGATCAACCCCGTCCGTCGCTCTGACGATCACGCCAAGGCCGAGCATTATCGCCTGGAGCCCTACGCCGTCGCCGGAGACATATCTGCGGGCAAGCAACATACGGGCAGAGGGGGCTGGAGCTGGTATACTGGGGCCGCTGGCTGGGCATGGCAGCTCGCCACAAAAAGCATCCTGGGGTTGCAACAGATCGATGGCCAACTCATCGTCAATCCCTGTATCCCGCCCAACTGGGGCGGCTTCAGCGCGACACTGCGCGTTGGTGGCGGGTTGGTGTCAGTGAAAGTCGAAGATCCGCAAGGGCTTGGCTGCGCTGACGTCGAACTCACCGTTGATGGCAAAACTCATGCCGGGAATGCGATTGTACTCCCGAAGAATGGCGAAACAGTCGAACTTCGGGTCCGCATTGTTGGACGCAATGTACAACACCCCTCCCCCGCCTGAGAATTCCGCCCGGAGCTATTAAAACGCTCCTCCCAGCGCGTGAAAATCCTGGCGGGGTGTTTGGCAAAGATGCGCGACGCGAAGTCTGCCGTGCAAAGCAAAGTTGATCCTATAATAGCGGGCTAAAGAGCCGTGCTGCATTTTCCGCAGCGCGGGCAAGCGCAGGTCTGGCATTCCATTCGGCGCGAACCAAGCGCTCACTCCCCGCAATGTTGCGCGCCTCCTCTTCGCGCAGGCGCGCGGTTGTGTCCTGATCATAGATGAGGAGGCCAGCTTCTCCGTTCAACTCCAGCGAGCGCAAATCGATGTTCATCGAACCGACAAGGACGAGGTCATCGTCGACGCTTACATGCTTGGCGTGCAGGAAGCCGCGATGATAGAGGTGTATGTCGATGCCCGCTTCCAGCATTCGATCGAAGAAAGAGCGCTGCGCCAGATCGACCAGACGATGGTCGCCCTTCTTCGGTAGAATCAAGCAGACCTCGACACCGCGGGCGGCGGCCCCTTCGAGCGCGAGCAGGAGCGCTTCGTCCGGCACGAAGTAGGGGGTCGTGATGACCAGACGGTGTTCGACCGTATGCACCAGCGCATCGAGCAGCAGCCGGATGACAGAGCGCCGATATTCGGGTCCGCCAGCCACCAATTGTGCGCGCGCCGCCCCTGCGGACCGTTCATGCGGAAAGAGCGCCCCGTCGCTCAACAGATCGCCGGATTCCAAAAACCAGTCATTGGCAAAGAGCGCCTGCATCTGGAGCACGACGGGTCCGTTGACCCTCACCACGAATTCCTTGCTGCGCTGACCTCCCGGTAGCTCGGGGCTGATGACGTTCTGCGAGCCGATATATCCGAGCCGTCCGTCGATCACAGCGAGCTTGCGATGATTGCGCAGATCGGGCCGCAGGGCCTCCATGTTCGTTAGCGATACGGGCAGCGCGCGGCGCACCGTTATCCCGCAGCTCCTGAGTTTTCGAATGATCCGGCGGGACCACCAATAGGAACCGAGCGCATCGATCAGAACGCGGCATTCTATCCCGCGGCTTGCGGCAGCCACGAGCGCCGCGATGATCTGGTTGCCCACAGCATCGTCGGAGAAGATGTAGGTCGTGAGATGAACATGGTGCCGGGCAGTACCAATGTCGGCCACGAGACGGTCGATCACTTCCTGATAATCCGCTAGCGCTTCGATGTTGTTTCCACCCACCGCAGGGAACAAATTGACCCGCTCGATGAGCTGCGCTGCCCGAACAAGATGCGCGGGAAGCTGCGGCGGTGAGCAGTGCTGCGACATCAGGATCTGGCGGCGCGCAATCTTGAGCTGCCTGCGCGCTTCAGCAAAACGCGCACGCCTGCGCGCCGTTGCCAGCGGACGGAACGCCCAGAGAACAACGAGAATGGCTGGAATGGGGAAGACGAGAACCAGCGCGAGCCAGCCCTGTGCGCCAACCGCTGGTCGGCTGAAAATGATCACCGCGAAGATAGCAAACCGCGCGAGCCAATCCAGCGTGAGGAATAGCAAGAGCGTATCAGACACCGGTCTTGCTCCCGCTTGTCGGAAAGCAATGGCGGCACGCCGTAGGAGGGGGGAGGATCACGGCGTGCCGCACTGCCGAGGCGCGGGGTTGGAGGCATCGCCGCGGCAACGAGCTTGGCGGGTTCGGGCTTTTACGCAGCCAAATGGTCCCGACAATTCGACCCTTAGAGCTCGCATGCATGTACATAGACGCGGGAGCGCGCCTGCTATTACAGCGCAGACCTCGTTTCGGTCTCACTGAATAGGCATGACATAGTCTCTGCCCGCCCACACGAGCGCGTCGGCTCCTCAAGTTTGCAAAGCAATAGGGGTGTCGGCCAAAGCATCGCGAAATGCGCCGCGGGCACGATGGAGTCTTACGGCGAGATTGTTGGGCGAAATGTGGAGGCGCGAAGAGATGACTGAAGGCTCGTCCCGCCCCAGGTCCATTTGCCGGATGATTTGCGTATAGGCTGGCCGAAGCGTCGCCAATACCTCCTCGACCACCTCGCTTTCATCGACCGACAAACTCTCTCCCGAGATTTCTTCCAAGGGTGGGCCGCCGGGTTCAAGCGGGGTCGTTTTGGCGTTGAGCCGCGCCGAGGCCCGGTAATGGTCGAGCAACGTCGTCTCGAAGAGGCGCCGCAGCCATCCGTGGACGGCATTTTCATCACGCAATTGATGCGCGCGCTCAAGCGCTTTGACGCAGAAGGACTGAAGGACATCATCCGCCGCGAGGCGGTCGCGCAGACGCTTGAGAGCAAGCCGGCGGAAGATGACATAATCGCCAACAAGAACCCGCTCAATAATCTCTCTGTTCGTCTCTCGCCGGTTCTCAGGTTCGGAACGCTCCTGCTCTTCGGCAACAATATCCTCTGATTGTGCGGCGTAAGATAATGGCATGAGTTCTTCCCCACCGAAGTTCCACCTACTTGGAATACGCAGGGAGAGGCCCCGCCCCTCAGATTTCTTTGGTGTTTCGGCGGATGATGAGAGGTTCCGGCCGGGAAACAACGCGCTGATGCGCTTCGTCCTGTAAGCCGAGCTGCCGTGCCCCGTCTCTTGTTTCAGCCCGTTTAGAAATCCTCTGCACCGAGACGAGAAAACCCGATGAGCCGCCTGATCACCACTATGCGAAGTCTCGCCTTTGCAGTGTCGGCGGCGGTGTGGACTCTCCTTTTTGCGCCCTTGATCCCGCTATTGGTTCTTCTGGGTCGTCCGCCGCGGATCATTCGGCAGCTCACCCGGATTTGGGCGCGCGGCCTTCTCTGTCTCCTCGCTGCGCTGGCCGGAATCCGCTATACGGAAAGGGGACGCGTTAACCTGCCCGAGGGTCCCGTCCTCATCATCGCCAACCATCAATCGGCCTGGGAAACGTTTGCCGCACTCGTTCTCTTCCCTGACGTGGCGATTGTCACCAAGCGTGAGCTTCTGGCGCTGCCTGTGATAGGATGGTTCCTGAAGAACTCCCCCATGATCCCGGTCGATCGCGCTCAGTCGGCGCGGGCGCTGCGTGAAATGCTTGCGGCCTGCCGCGCGGAAGTAGCGGCGGGTCGCTCGGTGCTCATTTTCCCCGAAGGCACACGCAAGCAGCCGGGAAGCCCGATCGAATTCAAGCGCGGAGTGGAACTGCTCTATCGAAATCTGGCGATACCCCCAGTAATCGTTGCCCACGATGCCGGCCGGCTCTGGCGGCAGGGCATGCGGCTGCATCCTGGATCGATTACCGTTTCGATACTCCCGCCGATCCCACCTGCTACCGATCATGGAGTTCTTGTCGCGCAGGCACAGCGGTCCCTCGCGGTCGAAGTCGCCAATCTGAACAAGGCCTAGACTGACCGCCGAAAGGGCCCGGATCCCTATGAGGATGAGGAGGCCTGCGCTCCCATGAACATGATCTTGCATCTCATTGCGAGAGGCAACACCCATTTGTTCTGAACTTCGCCGTCGGCGACGTTCTCGTAATCACCAAGCGCGCCCCGCGTCTGTTTATCCGAATGAGGTGCCGCCCGGGCAGGCCAGCGCGCACCAGGAGCCGGTCTGGACGGACAATCAAAACCGGGAGTCTTGCAATAAGGAGCAGTGTGTGTGGCGAAACCGCCAACGAACAAGAGGATATTGGAGCAGCAGTTTTCTCGCCGGGCGACAATCTTGTGCGCGGTGCAGCTCGGTCTCGGCGGTGTGTTGGCAGGCCGGCTCGCCTGGCTTGCGATCGCCGAAAACCAAAAATGGCAACTGCTCTCCGAGAGCAATCGGCTTCAGCTGAGCCTGATCCCGCCGAGGCGCGGATTGCTGCTTGATCGCACGGGCGTCCCCCTCGCCAGCAACAAATCGGTCTTCATGATCGATCTCCTGCCCGATCGCCTCGAGGACGCCGATAAGGTCGTGAAGCAGCTTGCCGAGCTGCTCGATCTTAGCGCCGATGAGACGGACCGCCTCAAGACCGACCTCGAACAAGCATTGGATCACCAGCCCGTGCGGGTTGCGAGCGATGTCGAGTGGGACCAATATGCCGCTGTAAATGTACGCCTTCCCGACCTCCCCGGCGTATCCCCGATGAGAGGGTTTTCGCGGCACTATCCAGCAGGAGCCGCGACAGCTCACTTGCTCGGCTATGTCGGAGCCCCAAGCCGCGAGGAGTATGAAAAAACCGGCGATCCCTTGCTAATGGTTCCGGGCATGCAAGTCGGCAAGGATATGCTCGAGAAGACGCTCGACGAGCATTTGACGGGCAAGCCCGGCGCGCGCCGGGCCGAAGTGACAGCCACGGGCAAGGTCGTACGCGCGCTAGAGGTCCGATCCGACACTATAGGTAAAAGCGTACAATTGACCATTGATGGTGGGCTTCAAACCTATGCGTCGCGGCGACTGGGCACCCAGTCCGGCTCGGTCGTGGTGCTCGACGCGGTCACCGGCGGCGTTCTCGCTATGGCTTCGATGCCAGCCTACGATCCCAACAGTTTTTCGGATGGGATCAGCCAGTTCGAATGGGACATGCTGTCGCAAGACGAACGCGTTCCACTCAGAAACAAGACCCTCCAGGGACTTTATCCGCCCGGATCGACCATCAAGCCGATCACGGCCCTGGCTTTGCTGAATGAGAACATCGACCCAGACGAAACCGTCCTTTGTACCGGCCGGATCAACATTGCCGGCGGCACGTTCCATTGCTGGCGCCGTAGTGGCCACGGTGTAGTCGACATGAACCGGGCGATTGCAGAAAGCTGTGACATATATTTCTATGTCATGGGCATTCGGGTGGGCATTCAGCCAATTGCCGACATGGCCAGACGTTTTGGGCTTGGCGAGCGGTTTTTAGGCTTGCCGGTTCCCTATCAGTATTACGGCACTGTCCCCGATCCTGCCTGGAAACGGCGACGATACAACGAGCCTTGGGAAGCCTATGACACTGTCAATGCGACAATCGGGCAAGGCTATCTGCTCGCCAACCCGCTGCAGCTTGCGGTCATGACGGCGCGGCTTGCCGCCGGTGAGAAAACCCATCCCAAGCTACTTGCCGCAAAGGAGGCGCCTGCCGCACCACTCGAAATTGACCCCCGAATGCTTGCGATCGTCCGCCAGGGAATGGAGGATGTTGTCAATGGCCAGGGCACCGCAACCCGCGCCCGCCTTCCCCTTCCGAACATCAAGCTGGCGGGCAAGACGGGCACCGCGCAGGTTCGCCGCATCACGATGGCCGAACGTCGCCGCGGCGTCCGCTCCAATGCCTCTCTCCCCTGGAAGCTGCGCGATCATGGATTGTTCGTTGGTTATGCGCCGGTTCACCGGCCCCGCTATACGGTGGCGGTGGTAATCGAACATGGCGGAGGGTCTGGAGCGGCCTATCCCATCGCAAGCGATACGCTGCTCTATCTGTTTGACGAACGGCAAGCCATGAAGCGCCTGGCATCACTGGAGAATGGCTGGGGTGGCGGAATCGAGGAGCGAATGGCGCGCGAAGCGGCAGAATTCGCCGCCCGCACACCGAGCGACTGACCCCCTAAACAATGAGGTTCTTCGGCGAACCCATTGCAAAAGCTTCGATATTCTCAATTGTCGTCTCGATGATGCGCGCGACCGCCTCATGCGTGTTATAGGCGACATGCGGAGTCACGATGACGTTCGGAAAGCGCAGAAGCACATGATTGGCCACGAGGGCCTCCAAATTCTCCTTCTCCAGCGGCGGTCCGCGAAACACTTCTGCCTCTTCACGGACGAGCGGCTCCTGCGGGAGCACATCAAGGCCAGCGGCGCGGAGTTTCCCCTCCGCCAGCGCGCGCACCAGAGCGGGAACGCTGACGATGTTGCCGCGCGCCGTATTGATCAGGAGCGCGCCGGTCTTCATGGCAGCGAACTCGGCATCGGACAGGAGATCCTGGGTCTGAGGGGTTGCCGGCAGATGCAATGTGACGATGTCGGCTTGGGAAAGGAGTTCGGCGAAAGGCAAATAGGTAAAGCCGAGATTTGCTGCCGCAGAGCTATCCGGATCGACGTCGAACGCTACGACATTCATGCCAAACCCGCGCGCGATCTCGATCGCGCGGCGCCCGATGCGGCCGGTCCCGACGACGCCAAGGGTCTTCCCGCGCAGCTCGATACCGCGCAGATCATCCTGTGAAAAATTTCCGCGCCGTGTACGTTCGACCGCCGGAACGAGATATCGCGCGGCAGCCAGCATCAAGGCAAAACTGTGCTCGGCTACAGTAACATCACCATAGTCGGGAACGTTGGCGATCTCGATGTCTTCTGCGGCGCACCAGGCCAGATCGATGTGGTCGTGGCCGGTCGAGCGGGTGGCGATCAGCCGCAGCTCGGGGAAGTGGCGCAGGACTTCTGCATCGAGCCGTGAATTGATGAATGTGCTGATCACTTCGGCATCGCTGTATTTTGCCGCGTTATCAGATGTCAGCCGTTCCTTGACACAAGTGAGTTCGTGATTGCCGGAAAGTGCGCGGCATGCCCTCGCCTCCCATTCCTCGGCCTCGAAGATGACGACCTTCATATCCGCGAACCCTCAGCCGGTTGTGCTCGGCCTTTATCCGACATGGCCTCGGCTTGAGCGACCACCTTGACTGCGGCAACAAAACTGTCGGGGTTAAGCGAAATGGAGTCGATCCCGCAATCGACCAGGAAACCGGCAAACTCGGGATGGTCACTCGGTGCCTGGCCGCAAATTCCGATCTTTATCCCGGCCTGGTGCGCCTTGATAATGGCTTCGCCAATCGCCCGTTTTACCGCCTCGTTGCGTTCGTCGAACTGATCGGCGAGAAGCTCGGAATCGCGGTCGATCCCGAGCACGAGCTGGGTGAGATCGTTGGAACCTATCGAAAATCCGTCAAAGCGCTGTGCGAACTCCTCCGCGAGCAGGACGTTCGCCGGAATCTCGCACATCATATAGATTTGGAGACCGTTTCGGCCTCGTTCGAGACCGTTTTCCGCCATCACTTCGAGGACCCGATCGGCTTCGGCGAGCGTACGGCAGAATGGCACCATGATGATGACATTCTCAAAGCCGATCTCCTCGCGTACGCGCCGCAAAGCGCGGCATTCGAGCGCGAAACCCGCCTTGTAGCCTGGGCTGTAATAGCGCGAAGCGCCGCGCCATCCGATCATCGGATTTTCCTCATCCGGTTCGAAGGCCTCTCCTCCGAGAAGGTGAGCATATTCGTTTGTCTTGAAGTCGCTGAGGCGGACAATCACCGGCTGCGGATGAAACGGGGCCGCGAGCTTGGCTATGCCGAGCGCGAGCGTGTCGACGAAATAGTCGGTAGGCTCGGCATATCCGTGCGTAAGCTCGGCGATCGCGCGCCTGGCATCCTCGCTTGTGACCTTCTCCGGGGCGACGAGCGCCATCGGGTGAACTTTGACCAGGTGGTTGATCACGAATTCCATCCGCGCGAGGCCTACTCCGCGCGCGGGAAGGCGCCACCAGCGCATGGCGGCGGCCGGACTCGCGATATTGAGCATCACATCGGTTTCGGTCTCGGGCAGATCCGCCAGGTCGAACTCGATGGTTTCGAACTCGAGCGTCCCTTCATAGACCGCACCGCGGTCGCCTTCCGCGCATGACAGGGTGATGGGCTGCCCGTCCTGCAGGGTGCGCGTCGCTGTCTGTGTCCCAACGATGGCCGGCACGCCGAGTTCGCGGCTGACGATCGCTGCGTGGCTGGTAGTTCCGCCGTGATCAGTGATGATACCCGCTGCGCGCTTCATGATTGGCACCCAGTCCGGATCGGTCATGCCTGTCACAAGGATTGCACCATCTCGAAAAGCCTCGATCTGCGAGGCGTCCCGGATCGCGCAAACCTCCCCGGTGGCGATCGCCTCGCCGACCGCCGCGCCCGTAAGCAGCGGTTCGGCGCGCTGTTTCAACCTGTAGGTAGTCAGTCTTCCCGCTGCCTTGCCCGCCTGAACCGTTTCCGGGCGGGCCTGGACGATGAAGAGTTCGCCGGTTGCACCATCTTTCGCCCACTCCATGTCCATCGCGCGACCATAATGCTTTTCGATGGTCTTGGCGCAGCGCGCCAGCTCAAGTACCTCGTCATCGGAGAGGACGAAGGTCTCGCGTTCGCGGCGCGTGGTTCTCTTGGTCAACGTCCTGACGCTGCCGCCGGTCGCATAGATCATCTTGCGCTCCTTGGCCCCAAGACTGCGCTCGATAAGCGGAACCGTATCTGTACGTTCGAGAAAGGGTTTGAAGACACGGTAGGTGTCAGGATCGACCGAGCCCTGGACGACAGTCTCCCCAAGCCCCCAGGCGGCACTTATCACGATCACGTCGGGGAAACCCGTTTCGGTATCGACTGAAAACATGACCCCCGATCCAGCGAGATCCGAGCGCACCATGCGCTGCACTCCGATCGACAGGGCAACATCCATATGGTCGAAACCCTGTGCCTGACGGTAGCTGATCGCCCGGTCGGTAAAGAGCGAGGCAAAGCAGCGCCGGCAGGCATCGAGAAGTGCGCGCTTCCCGGTGACATTGAGAAAGGTCTCTTGCTGCCCGGCGAAGCTCGCTTCGGGAAGATCCTCCGCTGTCGCGCTGCTGCGGACCGCGACGCTGACCGCATCCTGTTCGCTGCGCGCAGACAAAGCGTCATAGGCTTCACCGATGGCCGCCTCGATCTCCGGTGGAAACGCCCCTTCCAGAAACGCATGCCGGATCGCAGCACCTGCCACTTGAAGCGAGGCGCGCCCGGCATCGAGCGCTTCGATCCAGCGCCTCATTTCGGGTTCAATGCCGTTGGTCGCGATATAGTGCCGATAGGCCTGCGCCGTTGTGGCGAAGCCTCCCGGCACTCTGATACCGCGCTTCGACAGCGCGCCGACCATCTCACCGAGCGAAGCATTCTTTCCGCCAACCATGGCGACGTCGCCGCGTCCAATATCCTCAAACCAGGCAATAAGGGCGTCGGGCATCGAAATCTCCGGGTCATTCGCGAGCGGTGCTCGGCAGTGGTCGAACGTGGACGTTGCCTCGAGCGGCGGCTAAATCTTACCCGTCGCCGCCGAAGCATCGTCCATATGGTGAGACGGTTTTCAGCCCGGCCGATTACAGCCCTGCTGCCCCCGCTCGCGAAAAAGCCAGCGCAGTCCGATGGGTGTGACAATCGTGGTGACGAGCGCCATGAGGACGAGAGCGGAAAAGAGATTGGCGACGACCGTGCCGGGATAATCGAAGAGCCCTGCCTCCCATGCGATACTCACGATGATCAATTCAACCGCCCCGCGGCCGCTCATGCCGAACCCGACCCCGAGCGCCTCCTTGCGGGTGAGACCAGAAAGCAGAGCAGGAAGCCCGGCGCCAATGATCTTGCCCATAAGTGCGACTAGAATCAGCGCCAGCACGATGCCAGGAATGATGGCAAGGGCCGCGAAATCCACGCGAATACCGATCGAAAGAAAGAAAAGCGGGGCCAGCAAGCCCATCGTGAGATCGCTGACCGTTGCTTTCAGGCGCGCGAAAGAGGCTTGACCCAGGCTCTTGGCGTTGAACAGAAGGGCGGCGGCGAAGGCTCCGATGATGAAGTCCATGCCAAGCAGTTCGGCCAGCCCTGCAAACCCCAAGGCTGTCAGAATGAGCGCGGTAAACTCAGGGGCGGGAATCCGCAGGCGCGAGATCAGATTGGCGATCCTCGGCGCCCCGAAATAGCCGGCGGCAGCGACAATGAGGAAGAACAGCGCGGCTTTGCCAAGCAGCGGCAACATCGCCCCAATCCCCGGGACGGAACCTGCCGCAATTGCGCCGGTCAAGATCGCGAGGAGCACAAGTCCGATGATATCGTCGAGAATTGCAGCGGCGATCACCGTGCGACCGGTTGGGGTGTGGACCATGCCGAGATCCATGAACACGCCGATGGCGACCGGGACCGCAGAAATTGACAATGCAACGCCGACCAGCAGAGCCTGGACGAATTTCATCGGGTTGTCGGGAAGCACCCACCACGCAAGGGCCATGCCCAAAGCGAGTGGCAACAGCACGCCTCCGAGCGCCACGGCAGCCGAGCGACCCGAATGTCTGAACAGCTCTCCGGGGGCAATTTCGAGGCCGGCAAGCAGCAGCAGGAAGAAAATTCCGAACTCGGCGGCAAGGTCGAGAAAGGCGCTGCGCGACAATTCGGCGAGAAACGGAGCGTTGAGGGAGGCCGCCAAAACCGCCAGTATTAGCCCGGCCCCGATCTCCCCCACCAGCGCGGGCTGGCCGAGGCGCGTTGCAATCTCTCCGAAGGATCTCGCCGCCAGCAGCAGGAGAATGAGATGCAGCACATGCTCGATCATCGTGCGAACCCGATTGCGGCAGCTGCGACAAGGCCAACGGCGGCAGTATAGGCGAGCATTGGCACAAGCGTGACCCGGATGATCTCTCCCTCGCGCCCGACACGGCCGACGACGGCTGCAGCTGCCACCACATTGACGACCGACACCATGTTCCCCGCGCTGGCGCCAAGGATCTGGGCGCCAAGGACGGTTTCCGGTGGCAGTCCGGCCTGATTGGCTGCGGTGAACTGAAACAGGGCAAATGTCATATTGCTGAAGGTCGCGCTTCCTGAGAGAAAACTGCCCAGCGCTCCGATGAATGGTGCAATCACCGGCCAGTTCTGTCCGGCGGCATCGGCCGCAAGAACTGAAAGCGCCATTGGCATGCTGGGCAGACCGTCCGAATTGATTCCCGAATACACAAAGACGCGCACCATCGGGACCGCCGCTGCAAGCGTCACAGCGCTTGCGGCCGCGATCTTCAGGGTGTCCCGGCCAGCGCGGCGGAGCCGCTCACTGTCGAGAGGCAGAAGGAAGACGGCCAAAAGACCCGCGATCAAAAACATCGAACCCGGCAAATATAGCGGCGCAATCGCAATGTTGATCGGTGTCCCCAAGACCGAAAGCCAGGCAAACGAGACATCCTGCATGACCTGTTTAACCGGCAACAGATCTGCGCGGCTCACGAGAAGGAGCGCGGCGAGCAAGAGATAGGGTGCCCAGGCTCGCTTCAGTGTAACGCGTGACGGTTCTACGGCAATCGGCGCGCCCGAAGTGGCTGCGCCAGATCTGGGTTTGAGGAAACCGCGTTGGGCTGCTGGAACCACGAGCACGATGGCACAAAGCGCGCCGGCAAGCGCGGGAAGTTCGGGACCTAGCGTCGCACTGACGATAAAGGCAGGTATGGTGTAAGCCAGACCGGCAAACAGAGCGAACCGCCAATAGCCCAGCGCACTGGACCAGCTTCGTTCTTTGGAAAAGAACCGCGAATAGATAAGGATGAGCGCGAACGGGACGAGCGATCCGGTAGTCAGATCAATTGCAGCTGCCATCTGCGCCGAGTTTTCGATCAGATTATCGAGCCCGCCATTTGCGGCAGGTTGACGGAGTCCTTCGCGCAGCCCGATGGCCACCGGCGTACCGATCGCACCGAAGGCAACCGGGCTGCTATTGGCAATCAGTGCAAGCGACACGGCTGCCATCGGTGTGAAACGAAGCGCCACAAGCAGCGGAGCGGTAATGGCGGCCGGTGTGCCGAAACCGGCGACGCCTTCGAGGAAAGCACCGAAGGTCCAGCTGATGACGATGAGCTGGACCCGCGGTTCCGGCGATATGGCCGCGAATCCTTCGCGTATCCGGGCCATCGCCTCGCCTTCGGTAAGGAGCCTCAAGAGAAGTATCGCACCAAATATGATCCACAAGACCGAGGCCGCGATCGCCAAACCCTCGATCGAAGCGGCGAGGATTGTGCGGGGCGCCATGTGCCACAGGAAATAGCCGGCAGCGGCGGTTACGAGATAGGCCAGTGCCATGGCCCGCGATGCGGGCATCCGCAGACCGACAAGGAAAAGCAGAACCGCGAGCAGGGGCGAAAGCGCTGCAAGAAATAGGCTGAATGTAATGTCGCCCTCCGCTCGGCCGTAAGCAGCGCCAGACTGCGTCTCGTCTATCGGACGGGAAAGAGGGCCGGCGATTACGGCGGAGACAGGCGCAGAGGCACCCTCGGCCCGCATCAGCGCGGCTCGGCCCTCCCCGTCCGGGGCCAAAGGAGTCAGGCGGGCTCAGCCATTCGGCAGCATGGCTTCTCGCGCCGCTTGCTCGGCAAAGCTCGCGATAAGCTCACAGCACCTTTCCGGCTCGCGCAGAAAGGGGTGATGATCGAGCCCCTCAAGGACACAAAGCTGCACACTCGAGAAAGCTTCTGCCAGCGCTCTTACCGGCGCAAGCGGTGCCATGATGTCATCGCTCCCATGAATACAAAGCACGTTGTGAACGGGCTCTAGAATTCTCAGGTCGTCCGCAACATCATGGCGATAGACAACATCCCATAGCGACGAGGTAGATGACCTCCACGTATGCTTGACAAGGTCTTCGACGACCTCGCGCGGAATATCTCGAATGAGATAGGGCAGGATTCTCCCTAACAGGCGGCGCGTGATGATGCAGGCTAGCATGGTCAACAGGACGTTGGTGTATATGAGCCCTCCTTTAACCGGTCCCTGGCGCATATATGTATACGCCGCGTCCTGCGATCCGAAGTGAGGCAGGCTGATGAGTACGAGGCGCTCGACAGTCTCGGTATGTCTGGCCGCATAGGCTGCGGCAATCAGGGCGCCCAGCGAATGGCCAACGAGCGTTACCGGCCCGAGAGGGGCGAGAACGCGCTGCAGGGCATCGACATGCCGTTCGACGCTATACTTCACCCAGGGCTTGGGCGATCGTCCGAAGCCCAAGAGGTCGACGAGCACAATTCTATGCTCTTGCGCAAGCTCGGTTACCCGCGTCTCCCAATATCGCGTGGTCCCACCCAGCCCCGCAACGAACACCAGGGTCCGGACACCGCTTCCAAATATCTTCACAAATAGCTCAGGGTCGCGATCGCGTCTTGAAGGGAGGATCAAATCTTGCACCATTTCTCTGATTTTTCGCGCGTCGCCTGCAGGACAGACGCCTTGGCGTCGCCAAGGTTACACGGGCGGCTCAGTCTGACGAGCGCCGACGAAACCAGACAGGCATACGAGCGGATCATGGCGGCGTAAGGCTGCGTATCCTGCCGCGTCTTAACCGGGGAGACCGTAAAAAAGACAAAGGATCCCCTCGTCATGATAGCTACCCTGACGCTCAACCCGACTATCGATGGTGCGGCGCAGGCCGAGGTGGTGAAGCCGATGCACAAGATCCGCACATTCGATGAGCATTATTACCCTGGCGGAGGCGGTCTCAACGTTGCGCGCGTCATCAATGAACTCGGCGGCGAGTCCTACGCGCTTTATCTTGCAGGTGGAGCAACAGGCGGCGTGTTGCAGGAGCTCGTCAAGCAAGCAAGGGTGCGGGCCGAACGCTTCTCGATCTCCGGCTCCACGCGGATCAGCCACGCGATCTACGAACGGTCCACCAATCTCGAATTTCGCTTCGTGCCGCAGGGTCCGGAAGTCTCCGAACGCGACTGCGAAGTCGTCCTGCGAGCGCTGCAAACGCTCGATTGCAAATATCTCGTGGCAAGCGGGAGTCTTCCGCGCGGCCTGCGTAGCGATATCTACGCCGTCGTCGGTGCGATTTGCCAGCGCCGAGGCATCAAGCTGGTACTGGACAGTTCTGGAGACGCTCTGCGGCATGGCATTGGTGGCGGCGTTCACCTGGCAAAGCCGAGCCTAGGCGAACTCGAAACGCTCGTCGGCCGAAGGCTGGCGACCGCGGCAGAGCAGGAAACGGCGGCCCAAGCCATCGTGCGCGATAATGGCCTCGACATGCTCGCTCTCACTCTGGGGCGCGATGGCGCCATGCTTGTAACGCCCGAGAAGACCGTGATGCACGCCGCCCCGAAGATCAATGCACAAAGCGCCGTCGGTGCGGGAGACAGCTTCCTTGCCGCAATGACCGTTCGCCTTGCCGCAGGCGACGCGCCCGAGGCGGCCTTTCTTTACGGCATGGCAGCTGGCGCTGCCACGGCGCTTACACCAGGAACTTCGCTATGCAAGCGCAGCGATGTCGAGCGGCTCTATGCCGAACTCAGAGCGCGCAGCGAGGGCTAGGGTGGCAGGCAAGCAACTGTAAGAGCCAGCGCTCATTACCGTCTTGATCCAGAAGCACTATGGTTCAGCCTAGAGGGAATTCGCTTTGGCAACACTCACTTTAGAAGTCGGAAATCTCTTTGAAGAACTCGATCACCTCGGCGTGGAGAAGCAGCTGCGGCATGAAGCCGGCGTAAGCCGAGCCACTGCAAACCCCGCGGGGGGCAGCGTGACCGTGGAATACGACCCTGCGCAGACCGATGGGACGCGGCTTCAGAGCCTGATCAAAAGCTGCGGTTTCCGCTGCCGTGGCGGCATCATGCCGAAGCATGTCTGTAAACCGGCGGAAGCAAATCTTTCGGAATCCGGCACGGGACCGGGGCGCGGTGCGGACAGCAGGGGAGAACAGGCAGTTCACCACGACCACCGCCAAGGCGGGGCGAAGGACGAAATGGCCCAGGAAATGGGCCACGGGGCAGGCATGGACATGCAGGAGATGGTACGCGACATGCGCAACCGTTTCTGGATTGCCTTCATCTTCACGATCCCGATTTTCATCTACTCCCCGATGGGCGGGTTTTTCACTCCTCCGGCCCCGCCGTTCGGCATGAATCTTGAGCTTTTTCTGTTCGGCCTGGCGAGCGCGGCCGTGCTCTATCCGGTCTGGCCATTTGTGGTCGCTGCATGGCGCGCCCTTCGCAATGGCATTCTCAATATGGCCGTGCTTGTCGTGCTTTCGGTCGGCACCGGCTATCTCTTCAGCGTCGGATCGACATTTTTCTTTCCCGGCGTGCAATTCTATGAGGCCGTCGCCATCCTGCTCGTGTTCATCCTCCTCGGGCACTGGCTGGAAATGCGCGCGCGCGCGGGCGCGTCGGCGGCGATCCGGGCTCTGCTCGACCTGGCCCCGCCAATGGCGGTCGTTCTGCGCGATGGCGAGGAGCAGGAAATCCCAACGGCCGACGTCCTTGAAGGCGACACCGTGCTCATCCGCCCGGGCAACAAGATCCCCGTAGACGGGGAGGTATTGGAAGGCAGCTCCCAGGTCGATGAATCGATGCTGACCGGTGAATCCATGCCGGTCGCAAAAGGACCCGGTGACGAGGTCATCGGAGCGACCATCAACAAGAGCGGCAGTTTCCGCTACCGGGCGACCAAGGTCGGCGCTGACACGGCGCTCGCGCAAATCGTGAAGCTCGTGCAGGAGGCGCAGAATTCCAAGGCGCCCGCGCAATTGCTCGCCGACCGCGCGTCGCAATGGCTTGTTCTGATCGCGATCGTCATTGGCCTCGGAACGTTTGCTGTCTGGTTCTGGTGGATCGGTGAAACATTGCTGTTTGCCGTGACCCTGACAATCACGGTCTTCGTGATCGCCTGCCCCGATGCGCTCGGACTGGCCACACCGATGGCGGTCATGGTCGGCACCGGGCTCGGCGCAAGTCGCGGCATTCTGTTCAAGAACGCGTCGGCGCTGGAAGACGCCACAAAGCTCAATGTCGTTATCTTCGACAAGACCGGCACCTTGACGATGGGCGAACCGCGCGTCGTGGATATCGTGGCCGCCGAGGGCCGCATGCCCGAACAAGTGTTGCTACTGGCCGCTGCGGTCGAAAAGGGATCGGAGCATCCGCTCGCCCTTGCGATCCTTGACAAGGCCGAAGGACTGAAGATCCCCGAAGCGCGCGATTTTCTCAACCGCGACGGGAGAGGGGCGCAGGCGGAGGTCAACGGCGATACCGTTTTCCTCGGCAACCGCCGGCTGATGGACGAAGAATCAATCTCACTGGGAGGGCTGGCTGACAAGGCCGAGGAACTCAAGGGAGCGGGCCGCACGGTCGTCCATGTCGCTCACCAGGGGATTCTTGTAGGCCTGATCGCGATCGCCGATGCGCCGCGTCCGACGGCCAAGGCCGCGATTGCCCGGCTACATGACAAGGGCGTCGAGGTCGCCATGCTCACCGGCGACAATGAGGGTACCGCGCGGCGCGTGGCCGAGGAACTGGGTATCGACATCGTGCTCGCCGATGTGCTTCCCGGCCAGAAGGCCGACAAGGTGAAAGAGCTTCAGGCGCAAGGAAAAAGAGTCGGAATGGTCGGGGATGGCATCAATGATGCGCCTGCCCTGACCCAGGCCGATGTGGGCTTTGCGATCGGGGCCGGTACCGATGTGGCCATGGAAAGCGCAGACGTCGTGCTGATGCGAAGTGATCCCTACGATGTTGTGGGCGCGGTGGAGCTGTCGCGTGCGACGCTGCGAAAGATGCATCAGAACCTGTTCTGGGCGGTCGCCTACAACGTCATCGCCTTTCCCGCCGCCGCCGGTGTCTTCTATCCGTTCATTATCAGTCCCGCTGTCGCAGCAATCGCGATGTCCGGCAGTTCCGTCCTTGTCGCGGTCAATGCCCTGCTGCTCAAACGCACCCGCCTAGACAGCTATAAGCCTGAAAATTTTGCCGAAGAGGCCCCCACACCGCCTGTTACCGGTCAGGCGAGTGCCTGAGTGTCAGGCCTTGATGCCGTCCAAGTGTCCTTCACTGCAAGAGCGTCCGACGCCTCATTCGCTCGGCAGGGCACGGGCCAACAGCCGGTCGGTGTCAAGCGAAGCATTCGCTCCGCCATAAAGAAACGCACGGTTGTCGGGGTCGAGCCGCGTCACGCAGAACCCGGCGAGAACGGCAGATGGTGCATCGCGGAGGCAGACTGCCTCGAGCGACAGCGCGACCGTCTCGACGAAGGCGCGCGCTTCGGATTCCGCGGGGACACCATTGACACGAATGCCGTCGAGGCGATCGATGGCCGCATCGAGCAGCGGATGCGCGCCCTGCGCCCGGCCAAGCTCCGCGCGCAGGGCTTCCCACGCTTGCGGTTCGCGCGTGAGCGCGCGGAGGGCATCGAGCGCGATCACGTTACCCGACCCCTCCCAGATCGCATTCAGAGGGCTCTGCCGAAAAAGGCGCGGCATGGGCCCCTCTTCCACAAAGCCGGCGCCGCCAAGACACTCAAGCGCTTCGTAGACGAAGCCGGGTTGACGTTTGCAGACCCAATATTTTGCGATCGGTGTCGCGAGGCGCGCAAAGGCCGCTTCGCGTTCGTCGCCGGCCTGCGCAGCGTCGAACGCCGAGGCGATGCGGATCATCAGCGCCGTCGCGGCCTCGACCTCGAGCGCGAGGTCGGCGAGAACACCGCGCATGGCGGGCTGGTCGGCCAATTGGCGCTGGAAGGCCGTGCGGTGCCGCGTATGCCATGCGGCTTGCGTAAGAGCTGCACGCATTCCCGCGGCGGACCCTGCAATGCAGTCGAGCCGTGTACCCTGCACCATATCGATGATGGTCCGTATGCCCCTACCTTCTTCCCCGACACGCTGGGCCCAGGCGCCGTGATATTCGATCTCGGACGAGGCGTTGGAGCGGTCGCCGAGCTTGTCTTTGAGCCGCATGATGTGAATGGCATTGCGGGTCCCGTCGGGGCGCCAGCGCGGCACGAGAAAGCAGGTCAGACCGCCTTCTGCGTAGGCGAGGGTCAGAAAGGCGTCGGACATCGGGGCGGAACAGAACCACTTGTGGCCGATCAGCTCATATTCCCCCGTGCCGAGCGCATGCGCGCGTGTAGTATTCGCGCGAACGTCGCTACCGCCCTGCTTCTCGGTCATCGCCATGCCCATTGTCGCGCCAGTCTTCTCAGCCGCCGGGATAAACCGCGGGTCATATCGGCCGCTGGTAACGCGCGGCTCCCATTCAGCGGCTACGGCCGGTTCGGCGCGGAGCGCGGGAACGACCGCGTAAGTCATCGACATCGGGCAGGCCGTGCCCGCGTCGGCCTGGGTCATGAGGTAGAGGAGCGAAGCGTGCAGCGTATGACCCGCCTGTTCGGCGGTCCAGGCCGCCCCCGACACGCCCGATTCAAGACCGAGGCGCATGAGTTGGTGGTAGGCGGGATGAAACTCGACTTCGTCGATCCGGTGGCCGAAGCGGTCGAAGGTTTTCAGCTTTGGCGGATTTTCGTTGGCAAGGCGCCCCCATTCGAGCGCCTCGAAACTGCCGACGCGTTTGCCAAATACAGCAAGCTGGTCGCGGTGCGCAGCCGCCCCGTTTCGTTCGAGTGCGCTTTGCAGAGGAACGTCGAGCTCGAAGGCGTTGAAATCCACAAGGGGTGGAGGCTGGTTGAGCACCTCATGCGTGGCAAGCTGGTCTGGCAAAGAGATTCTCGGCATATCCGAGTCTCGCCGAGACAGCGAAAAAGCGCAACTCCTCACTGGGCGAAGTGCTTTATCTGCCCATTATTGATGGAACCGAATGATGCCATGCGATGACAAGACCGACAGCTGTGCTGCAGAACAGGCTGAAGGGAAGGCGGCGGACTGGGCCAATGCCGAGTGCATGTGCGTAACGCTCGACCGGCAGCGTTTGGCGACCCTCCTCGATACGGAACTCGGCGAGAGCGGAGCCGGCGACACCCTCCTTGCATCACAGTCGAACCTTTTCGCCAACGCCCCGGTTTTCATCGATCCAGCTACGCTTTCGGCCATGACGGAGGTTGTGACGGCCATCGAGACCGTCGCCAAAACCCCCGCCTTCCGCTCGGTTGTCATGGGCTGGGCGCCTTCGTCAGCCGCCCGAGATTTCGGGCCCAAAGGGGTTCTTATGGGCTACGACTTCCATCTCACCGCCAACGGTCCGCGGCTCATCGAGATCAACACCAATGCCGGCGGCGCTTTTCTGAACGCCTTGCTTGCCGATGCGCAAACCCAATGCTGCAGGGAAACACGACCGGCTCTGGCCGCAGACATCTCACAGGACACGTTTCGGACAAGAATTGCCCGGATGTTCGAGGAGGAGTGGCATGCGCAGGATCGTGCCGGTGAGCTCGAATCCATCGCCATCGTCGATGATGATCCTGAAGGACAGCCGCTTTTTCCCGAATTTCTCGCAGCAAGGACCCTGTTGCAGGAGCACGGATATGAAGCGGTGGTCGCCGGGCCCGAGGACCTCGAGCTCTCCCCCGCCGGATTACTCTTCGAGGGCAGGAAAATCGATCTTGTGTATAATCGCCTGGTCGATTTCTCGCTCGATCGCCCGGAGAGCCGGACCCTTCGGGAAGCCTATATGACAGGCCGCGTCGTGCTCTCGCCAAATCCGCATATCCATGCGCTCTATGCCGACAAGCGGAACCTCTGCCTGCTTTCCGATCCGGATTGGCTGGCTTCGTGCGGTTTGAGCGAACGCGAGAAAAAAGTGATCCTCGCCGCGGTGCCGAAAACAGCAATCGTCGATCGTTTTAACGCCGAGAAATTCTGGTCCGAACGGCGAGACTGGTTTTTCAAACCTGCCCGCGGTTATGGCAGCAAGGCCGCCTATCGCGGAGCGAAGCTGACGAAGCGGGTCTGGTCCGAGATCGTCGAGGGCGGCTATGTCGCGCAGCGGTTTACGCCTCCGAGCACGCGCAAGGTCCGCCTTGAGACGGATATCGTCGAGCTCAAAGTGGATGTGCGGCTTTATACCTATGCCGGAGAAATACTGTTGCGCGCGGCACGGCTCTACCATGGCCAGGCGACAAATATGCGAACCCCGGGTGGCGGCTTTTCGCCGATCCTTCCCATGCCGGATGCGCCTGACAGCGGATTCCGGTAAGTTCGAAAGGATAAACTGTAATTCCCGCCACGTGCTCCCGTCTGTTGGGGGTTACGCATCTATCCGATTGGCGGGGAACACGTCTGGTGAGCTACAAACTAAGTTTTCTAGGAGCAGCTGGAACGGTCACCGGATCGAAATATCTTCTGCAGACGCCTGATCACAGGATCCTAATCGATTGCGGTCTCTTTCAGGGTTTCAAACAGCTTCGTGAGCGCAACTGGAAGCCGTTTCCGGTCGATCCGGCGTCAATCGATGCGGTCCTCCTCACACATGCTCACCTTGATCATTCAGGCTACGTTCCTGCCCTGATCCGCGACGGGTTTAAGGGGCGAGTGCTGAGCACGCACGCAACGCTCAAACTGTGCGAATTGCTGCTTCCCGACAGCGGTTATTTGATGGAGGCCGACGCCCGCTATGCAAAAAGGAAAGGGTACAGCAAGCACAAGTCGCCTCGGCCCCTATACACCCAGGCCGATGCGAAAGCCGCGTTGAAGTCATTCCGGCCTGTGCCCTTCCAGCAGCTGGTCGAAGTTACGCGCGATTGCAAGGCGATCTTCCGGCCGATGGGCCATATTCTCGGCGCATCAAGTATCGAGCTGCAGTGCGGCGATATGAAGATTGTCTTCTCGGGTGACATCGGCCGCTATGGCAGCGCCACGATGGTCGACCCCGTGCCGGTTCCAGAGGCCGATTACATCGTCACCGAATCCACATACGGCAATCGCCATCATGGCGAGGCCGATCCTGAAAGTGTACTCGAAGACGTTGTCGGAAGAACGGTCCAGCGCGGCGGGTCGGTCATCATTCCTTCCTTCGCGATCGGGCGCGCCCAGACGCTCCTCTACCATCTCGGTCAGTTGCGGCAGCAAGGCCGCCTGCCGCAAATCCCGATCTATCTCGACAGTCCCATGGCGGTGAACGCCAGCTCGATTTTCTGTGACCATCTCGGCGAACACCGGCTCACCGAAAAGCAATGCCGCGATGCCTGCGGAATTGCCGAATATGTTCGCGAAGCCGAAGATTCGAAGCAGCTCAATCGCAGCGCCATGCCGAAGATCATCATTTCAGCGAGCGGCATGGCAACCGGCGGGCGGATTCTCCACCACCTCAAACACTATGCCCCCAGTCACCGCAACACGATCATTTTGGCAGGGTTTCAGGCTGGCGGCACGCGGGGCGCAGCCCTGCGCGATGGCGCGACTGAACTGAAAATCCACGGCAGCTATATCCCCGTTCGCGCCGAGGTGGCACAGCTCGACATGCTCTCGGCCCATGCCGACCAGGACGAGCTGCTGCGATGGCTTGAAGGTTTCCGGTCCTCCCCGCAGCAGGTCTTCGTAACCCATGGAGAACCCGGTGCGTCCGACACCCTAAGACATCTTGTTACCGAACGTCTTGGCTGGAATGCGCGCGTCCCCGAGCACGCCGAAGAGGTCGTGCTTTCATGAGAGAGGGTGTCCTTACCCCCACCTCCTCCACGGATGCACTTGCTCATCCGTTGCGCGCGCGCGCCTTACCGATCGAAACCGCTGGCGAAGCGATGATCTTCATGCATGAGGATTGTCCGGTTGCGCGGTCCGAAGGGTTCCGCGCCCGCGCCCGGGTGGAACTTGTCGCGCGAGGAAGAACGGTGTTGGCGACGCTTTACCGGGCCACTGATAATCTCCTGGCCGATGATGAAGTGGGTCTGCCTCATCGGCTGATGGCACGGCTTTCGCTCGCCGAAGGCGAAGAGCTTCAGGTCAGGCATCCTCAGCCGTTGTCGTCGCTCAGCCACGTTAGAGCTAAACTCTATGGCCACCGGCTTGATGACAACCGACTGGGACACATCATCGCCGATATCGCGGACGGTCGGTATTCGGATGTCGACATCGCCGCGTTCGTCTCCGCATTCGCTGCGCAACCGGCACAAGGTGAGGAAACCGCCGCCCTCACCCGAGCGATGCTCGCTGCAGGCGACCGGCTCGAATGGAATGCCGACCGCGTGATGGACAAACATTGCGTCGGCGGGCTGCCGGGCAATCGGACAACACCAATCGTGGTCAGTATTGTCGCAGCCGCCGGGCTCACGATGCCAAAAACGTCATCCAGGGCGATCACGTCACCGGCCGGCACTGCGGATGCGATGGAGACCATGGCGCCTGTAACGCTCGATGTGGCGGCCATGCAGAAAGTGGTCGAGCGCGAAGGCGGCTGCATCGTTTGGGGCGGCAGCGTCAATCTCAGTCCTGCAGATGACGTCCTCATTCGGATCGAGCGGGCTCTGGATGTTGATAGCGATGCGCAACTTGTCGCTTCGGTGCTCTCCAAGAAACTTGCTGCCGGATCGACGCACGTATTGCTTGACCTACCAGTAGGGCCAACCGCGAAGATCAGGAGCACGGGAGACGCCGATGCCCTGGCGCGGCTGCTCAAGGACGTGGCGCTGCAATGCGGACTGCACGTCACGACGGTCCAGACCGACGGGACCCAGCCAGTGGGACGCGGGATCGGGCCGGCTTTGGAGGCACATGATGTCCTTGCGGTTCTGGCCAACCGCGACGACGCGCCGCAGGATCTCAAAGCTCGCGCGCTGGCGCTGGCTGCCGGCATCCTCGAATTGAGCGGCGCACCACGCTCCGATGCTCTCCATCGGGCGACGCAATTGCTGGTCGAGGGGCGCGCAGAAAGCAAATTTCTTGCTATCTGCGAGGCCCAGGGCGGCTTCAAAGAGCCAGGGCGGGCGCTCCAGACGCGCGAATTCCTCGCCGCGCGCGCAGGACGGGTAGCCACCTTCGACAACCGCCTGCTTGCGCGCACTGCCAAACTCGCTGGCGCACCGCAGCGCGCGACGGCCGGTATCGCTCTGCATGTCCAGTCGGGCGACTTGGTTGAGCAAGGGCAGCCACTCTTCACCATTCACGGCGAAAGCATGGGCGAGCTTGATTATGCTTTCGCCTTTGCTTTGCGCAACAGCGATATGATCAGATTGGAGGCACAATGAGCAGGGTCGTCTTTTCCCTTAGCGCGGCACCGGGCATGGCCGAAGGACTTGCCCGGTGTTTCGAGGCCGATCTCGGCGAACTCGAGACGCGCCGGTTCCCCGATGGAGAAACCTACCTGCGGATCGCCACACCCGTAAGTGGCCGCGATGTAGTCCTGCTTTGCACTCTTGATCGGCCCGATGCGAAAATCGCGCCATTGCTTTTTGCGGCGGATGCGCTGCGCGATCAGGGCGCACGCAGCATCGCGCTCGTCGCGCCGTATCTAGCCTATATGCGCCAGGACAAGGCGTTCAATCCGGGCGAGGCCATCACATCCATGTCGTTCTCGCGGCTGCTGTCGTTCTATTTCGATTTCCTCGTCACCGTCGATCCCCACCTGCACCGCATCGACAATCTCGACGAGATTTATTCGGTGCCGAGCAAGGTCGTGCCCGCAGCACCGGCGATCGCGGATTGGCTAAAAGCCAACATTCCGGACGCTTTCGTCATCGGGCCCGACGAGGAGAGCGAACAATGGGTGCTCGATGTCGCAGACAGGGCAGGGATCCCTTCAGCCGTTCTGGAGAAGAAACGCTGGGGCGACTTCGATGTGGCGATCAGCGGCGGGAGCCTTCCCGATATGGACGACAAACAACCCGTCATCATCGACGATATTGCCTCTAGTGCGCGAACGCTCGTCGAAACAGTCAAGCTGCTCTCGAAGGCTGGGACACAGCCGCCGGTGTGCGTTGTGGTCCACCCCATCTTTGCCGGCGATGCATATGACGAGCTCCTGCAGGCCGGGGCCAAGCGCGTGATCAGCGTCAATGCCATCGCGCATCCAACCAACGCGGTGGATATTTCGCCGGCACTCGCCGAGGCTTTGTGCGCATGGAGCGTCCAGAACGATGAGCTGATCGGAGCCGGCCACTAATCCCACCCTTTCGGCGTAACGAAAGCGCCGCAACCACCAACTGGAGTTCATTTTCAATGACAAAGGAGCCAAACAAGATCTCGGTAGGGGTCGTAGGAGCAGGGGTAATCGGTCGCCGCGTTGTCGGCGCCGTAAGGCTGCAACCCGATATGGCATTGGCCGGTGTCGCCGACGTCGCCGCCGATTGGCGGATCGCAATGCTCGCGAAGGACGGCGTTCGCCTGTTCGCGGCCATTTCGCAGGCCTCGCAAACCTTGCCGGAGTCGGGTCTCGACGTTGCGGGTTCGCTAGAGGATCTCATCGCGGCAAGCGACGTCATTGTCGACTGCACACCCAAGGGCATCGGTGCCCAGAACGCAAACATCTATCGCCGCGCCGGGAAGCCATTCATCGTGCAGGGAGGCGAGAAGCACGACGTGGCGGGGCACTCATTCGTCGCCGAAGCAACCTACGGGAGCGCATTCGGACGCGATGCGACACGGGTCGTGTCATGCAACACCACGTCGATTGTCCGCACCCTAGGGGCGCTGAAGCGCGCAGGCCTGCTCAAAAAAGCGCGCGGGACACTTATGCGCCGGGCCACCGACCCCTGGGAGAGCCATCTCGGGGGGATCATGAACACGCTCGTGCCCGAGCCGACAATCCCGAGCCATCAGGGGCCGGATGCCCGGCATGTGGATCCGGAACTCGATGTGGTGACGATTGCGATCAAGGTTCCTGAGACCCTGGCTCATCTACACAGCTGGTATGTCGAGCTCACCCGGCCGGCGACAAAGGAGGAAGTCCTCGACGCATTTGCGGCCTCGCCAAGAATTCTGCTCATCGATGAAGACAGCGGACTGTCAGCACTCAACAGCGTCAAAGAGGCGATGGCGATGGAGGGGCGGCCCAATGCAGACCTCTACGAGGTGGCCCTCTGGAGCAACATTCTCGCGGTCGATGGAACCGAACTGTGCTACAATTACATGGTCGACAACCAAGCCATCGTCATCCCTGAAACGATAGATGCGATCCGTGCCCTGGCGTCGAGCGAGGAGCAGCCCGAGGTCTCGATGCGATTGACAAACAAGACGCTTGGTATCGGAGCAGACGAGCTGAGATTGTAGCGATTGAAGGCAAGAGCGAAGCCAATGACGAACGCCCCCACGGACCGGCCACGATGCAAGCCAAAGACGCGATCCTCCGGCCTGGAAGAGCGAGCGATCGACGAAGCTTTGATCGAAACGTTTCCCGCAAGCGACCCGCCGGCCTGGACCTTAGGCGTCGACAGCCATCCACGCCAAAACGATAAAGCTACACAGCCATACAGCCCAGGAGACGCGCGGCCGAAGGAGGGAGACTAGCATCGCCCAGATAGTGCGGCCCCGACAGTCCGCGTCTACAGCGCGGGCGCTTGCTCCTTCTCTTGCTGGCATTCGCAATCGAGGAAACCGTGAATGACACAGGTGCGGCACATCTGGAGCAGGCGCGTGCGAAGTGCGCCGCGCGCACGATGAAGACGCACGTTGATATTGTTGACACTCGTATCGAGCGCGCTGGCAATGCTTTCACGCGGCTCCTCGAGCAAATCAGCGCGCCAGATGACTTCGGCATAGTCCGGCCTGAGCGTTGGCAGGAGGCGATAGAGACAGTTGCATACGGCAGCCTCCATCTCCGCGTCAGAAACGACCTCCGCTTCTGCGAGTTCGGCAAGTTCCTGAGGATCAATGGCGGTTTCGTGTTTACGGCCGCGCGCAGCCTGTCGGTAAAAGTCGGCAATCGTCGTCGCCAGCACTCGGGAGAGCCATCCCTTGACCGAACCCACGTTCCGCAGGTCCCCAGCCCGCTCGATCGCGCGAAGCATGAAACGCTGAAGAACTTCCTCCGCCTCCTGACGCCCCCGCATACGGCCGATGAGGAAACGCAGCATATCTTCGTGGCTATCCACCAGGGCCCGGCGTACTGCTTCATCCATCGGTCGCAACGCCTCCTCAGACCCGTCAGCTTTATCGGCTTTATTTTCGATCATGGAAAACCCCGAAGCGCCAGTGCCCCAATGCCGGTGAAGAGCCAGTCTCTTTCCGTGGATCCGTCGCGGACGGCAGTATCGTCGCGACATGTTCGGGGTTTGTCCCCTCATCGCAGCTAAAGAGCCGGAGAGCAACATGTCGAGTTCGCAAAAGAAGAAAATATCCAAGAGCGAATACAAGCAACAATTGCGCGCGCTGCAGATCGAACTGGTCAAGATTCAACGCCAGGTCATCGCCCATGGCGAGCGTGTTCTGATCATCTTCGAAGGGAGAGATGCGGCCGGAAAGGACGGTGTGATCAAGCGTGTGCGCGAACATATGAGTCCGCGCGAGACTCGCGTCGTGGCGCTGGGCAAACCCTCCGATCGCGACGCGCGCAGCTGGTATTTTCGCCGCTACAGCGAACAGCTGCCCGCCGATGAGGAGATCGCTCTGTTCAATCGCTCTTGGTACAACCGGGCGGGGGTCGAACGGGTGATGGGATTTGCCGACAAGGAGGAAGTTGCCGACTTCTTCTCTAACGTCGCGCAATTCGAAGAAATGCTGGCACGCGACGGGACTACGCTTCTCAAATACTACCTCGACATCGATAGAAAAGAGCAAGCCAAGCGCCTCAAAGCGCGGCGCACTGATCCGCTCAAGCAGTGGAAGATCAGCCCCATCGATGCAGCGGCGCTTGAGAAGTGGAATGATTATTCCAAAGCCCGGGACGAAATGCTGACACGCACAGATTTTGCCTATGCTCCGTGGATTGCAGTGCGCGCCAACGACAAACGCGCCGCACGCCTCAACATCATCCGACACATGCTGCAATCTATCGCATGTCCGGCGGTCGATCGACGCCTCGCGCGTCCCGACCCTTCGGTCATCCTCCCGGTTGCCGAACTCGGGATTGGTCGCTTGGCCCCGTGAAACTGTCTAACCCGTTCGGCGGCGAAACAGCCAGGTCGCCGCCAGCAGGCTCACGGCAGCGATAAGCGCCATGGGCCAGATGTGGGAGAAATAGAGCCAGAGTGGCGCTTCACGAAGATACACCGCTTTGCTGATGACTATGAAGTGGGTGATCGGCGTGGCGGCGGCAAGGCCCTGCAACCAGTCGGGCATGTTTTCGACCGGCGTGGCATAGCCCGAAATAAGCACGGCCGGGACCATATACATGAACAGCCCGATAATCGCCTGCTGCTGGGTCTTGGCGAGCGATGAGATAAACAGGCCGATACCGATTATTGCAGCGAGATAGACAACCATTCCGAAGAAAAGCAGGGCGAGAGAACCGCGGATCGGTACGTTGAGAAACAGCATCCCCAGAACCAGCATCGCAGTTGCGCTCGTCAGCGCAATCAGGAGAGCCGGCACGCTTTTGCCGATCAGGATCTCGAAGGGGCGCAGCGGCGACACCAGCAATTGCTCGAAGGTACCGAGCTCGCGCTCGCGGGCGATCGACAGCGCGGACACCATGAAACCGACCACGGCTACGAGGACGGCAAAGAGCGCTGGCACTGCGGACCAGAGCGGCTCGAGATTGGGATTGAACCAGGTCCTCTGGACAAGACGCACAGGTGCTGTCGCGCGCAGTCTATAGAGCCGCTCCTGATTATAGGCTTCGACGACCCGGCTGCTGTATCCCAGCAGGATCTGAGCGGTGTTGGATCTGCGGCCATCGAGGATGAGCTGAACCTCGGCACTTTCGCCGCGCTCGAGTCGCCGCGAGAAGTCTTCGCCAACGCGCATGACCAGCGTCGCACGGCGTGCGTCGATTGTCGGCGCGATATCCGCGCCTGCTCGCAAATGGATAATCTGATCGAATACTTCGGCACCCTCGAAGCGGCTGATAAGCTCGACCGAGGCATTGCCGTGGTCCTGGTTGTAGACCGCCAGGGTGACGTCCGATACTTCCTGCGTAATTGCAAAGGCGTAGATGAGGAGCAGAAAGGGCGGCGAAAACAGCACCACCCAACGGGTTTGCGGATCGCGCGCGCTTGCCAGAAGCTCCTTCACGATCAAGGCGTAGATGCGTTGCCACATGGTCTCAGTCGAGCCGGGTGCGTGTGAACAGAGCGCAGATCGCGAAGATCACAATCGCGAAGATGGCAAGGGCAGCGAGATCGGGCAGCAGAACCGCCCAGACATTGCCGGCAAGAAACTGCGTCTGCAGGGTAGAGACGAGAAAGCGCGCCGGGATCGCGTAGCTGAAGAGCTGGAGCGCCAGTGGCATGCTGTCGAGCTCAAAAACGAAATTGGAAAAGTAGAGCGCGGGCAAAAAGGCAAGCATCACCGCGACCTGCGCTGCCACAAGCTGGTTGCGGGTGAGCGTCGAAATGAGCAGTCCTTGGCCCAGCGAGCACAGCATGAAGAGTGCGGCTGCGAGCGAGAGCGCGAGAAACGATCCGCGGAAGGGAACACCAAAAAACGCCACGGCCACAAACACGGACAGCATGAACGAGCCGAGGCCCAGCACGAAATAGGGCACAAGCTTGCCCAGCAGCAGTTCGAGCGGAGCGACAGGTGTCGCAAGAAGGGCCTCCATTGTGCCGCGCTCCCATTCGCGGGCAACCACAAGCGCTGTGAGCAAGGCGCCGATTATGGTGAGAATGATCGCCACCGAGCCGGGGACCAGATAGTTGCGGCTCGAAATCTCGGCGTTAAACCAGACACGCGGCTCAATCGAGACGAGAGGCGCGAGCGGCGGTTGCCCGCGATCGAGCCATTCCTGCTCGAGCCAATTGATAACGAGCAATTCAATATAGGAGCCAACCAGTCCGGCTGTGTTTGGATCACCCCCATCGACCAGGATCTGGATCGGCGCCGCCTCTCCGCGGAGCGCAATTGCGCTGAAATCCTGTGGCAGGATGATGATCGCATCGAGCTCGCCCGCGGCCATGAGGGTTTCGAAGTCCTTTCGCACAGGCGCTGTTTCAATCTCGAAATAGCGCGTGTTGCGCAGCGACGCGACAAAGCTCTCCGTCTCTCCGGTCGGCTGTTCGACCACAACGCCGACCGAGAACTGCCGGGGGTCGAACGAAACCGCATAACCGAACAGGAAAATCAGCATGATCGGCAATAGGCCGGCAATCATGAGTGTGCTCGGGTCCCGGATAGCCTGCCGGGTTTCCTTGCGCATGATCGCGGCGAAACGCGAAAAACTCATGGCGAGGTCTCCGCTTCGTTCTTTTCGACGAGAGCGATGAATGCATCCTCAAAGGTCGGGTTGGGCATGGTCGAGGAGGCCGCTTGCGCCTTGAGTTCGGCGGGAGTCCCCAAAGCAATCATCTGCCCGCGATATATGAGCGCGGCGCGGTCGCAATACTCCGCTTCGTCGAGAAAATGTGTCGTCACGATGACGGTTACGCCGTTCGTGACCATGGCGTTGATATGGGCCCAGAATTCACGGCGCGTACGCGGATCGACACCCGAGGTCGGCTCGTCGAGAAAAAGGACGTCAGGCTCGTGCATGACGGCGCAGGCGAGTGACAGACGCTGCTTGAACCCAAGCGGGAGCTGACCGGAATTCTCATCGAGCTTGTCCGTGAGGGCGAAGCTTTCGATCATACGCGCAATCATGGTACGCTGCCGCACTCCGGTAAGGCCGTAAACACGTGCGAAGAACCGCAGATTCTGCAACGTGCTGAGATCGCCATACAGCGAAAATTTTTGCGCCATGTATCCGAGACGAGCCCGTGCCTCGCTCGCGGCAGTACGCAAATCGACACCGGCAATACGAGCCTCACCGCTGGTCGGCTTGAGAAGGCCGGAGAGCATTTTGAATGTAGTCGACTTGCCCGCGCCATTGGGTCCGATAAGCCCAAACACTTCACCTCGACGCACATCGAAACTGATTTCGGACGCCGCAGTGAAGGAGCCGAACATCCGCGTTAGTCCGCGCGCCTCTACGGCAATCGCTATATCGTGGCTGCGCTCCGATCCACCGGCGAAGGGCGACTCGGCGCGAAACCCGCCGCCGATGAGATCGATGAACGCATCCTCGAAACGCGGCGCGACAGGTTGCAGCCGAGCTTCATCCCCCGCGCCAATCGAAGCCAGTGAGGGGGCATGCGCATTCTCGTTGAGCAACAGCCTGACGTCGCTGGCCTGGATTGTTCCATCCATCACAGCCTCGTGTTGGCGAGCCTTATTCAAAACGTAGCGCCGATCGCCCTCGATGCCCTCGATCATAAACACCCGGCCTTCGACACGCGCGGCCAGATCGGCCGGCCGACCGTCGAAGATGAGATCGCCCTCGCTCAACACGAGCACAGTCTCGCATTTCTCGGCCTCATCGAGGTAGGCGGTTGCCCAAACGACCGTGATCCCTTCATCGGTCAGTCGGCTTACCATTCGCCAGAGTTCGCGCCGCGAAATAGGGTCTACGCCGACGCTTGGCTCGTCCAGCAACAGGAGTTCAGGTGTCACAACGAGAGCGCAGGCGAGCCCGAGCTTTTGCTTCATGCCGCCCGACAAGGCGCCCGCCAATCTGCCGGTAAATGGCGCTAGGCCGGTAAAATCGAGAAGCCGCTCGAATGTCGCCTTGCGCGCTGATCCAACCAGTCCGCGCAGATCTGCGTAGAGATTGAGATTTTCCTCCACGCTCAGATCCTCGTAGAGGCCGAAACGTTGCGGCATATAGGCAATGCGCGCGCGCACCTCCTTCGCGTTGGCGACGGGATCTAAACCTCCCACGTCGATCCCGCCTTCATCGGCGCGCAGCAGTCCGGCGATCAAGCGCAAGAAGGTTGTCTTCCCCGAGCCATCGGGCCCCACCAGCCCGACGATGTGGCCCGATCTGATCTGTGTACTAACACTGCGCAATGCCGGTTCGGCTTGCTTGGGGAACCGTTTGGTCAGGCCTTCGATGGTTACCAGGGCCACCACCCGTCAACGCCCGCGGGCGACGGGACGGACGATCACGGAGACCGGCATGCCCTGCTTCAGGATTCCGTCTTGATCTTCGGTACGCACACGCACCCGGTAGACAAGGCTGGTGCGTTGTTCGCGGGTCTCAACGGACTTGGGTGTAAACTCGGCTGTCGGTGAGATGTAGGCAATGCGGCCGGGAAATTCGCGGCCAGCCTCGGTCAACACTGTCGCGGGGGTACCGATCTCGACGCGCTCGAGGTCGGGTTCCTCGATATAGGCCCGGATCCACATGGGCGAGGTGTGTGCGAGTGTGAATACGGTTTCGCCCGGCCCCACGATGGCTCCAGCCTCGCGTGCGCGCGTCAGGATGATCCCGTCAGCGGGCGCGTAAAGGTTCGCGTCTACTAGGCGTTGCCGGGCGAGTGCAGCGGCAGCTCGCTCGGCTCCAAGCGCCGCGCGTCCTTGCCGGATTTCTTCGCGTCGGGGTCCCTCGCGGACAAGCGAGAGTTCTTCGAGTGCCGCCTGCCGCTGAGCGGCCGCGCGATCGCGCTGAGAGCGCGCCTCGTCCCGGGTCTGCCGTGAGGCAAAGCCCTTCCCGGCGAGGTGTTCGACCCTGTCCAGGGTTGCCTGGGCAACGCTCAGCGCGGACTCCGCTTCTGCAACCCGCGCTCTCGCCCACTCGATCTCCTCCGGCCTGCTGCCCGATTCGAGAGCGGCGAGCGCTGCGGAGCGTTGGCTGGCACGCGCTTCGGCAAGCGCGATCTCGTTCTTATAATCCTGAGGTTCAAGCGAGGCCAAAAGATCGCCAGCTTCAACCCTATCTCCCTCATCGAACGCCAATCGGTCGATCCTGCCTGGAACCTTGAACGCCAGATTGACCTGCCGAATATCGACATTTCCATTGAGTACCAGATGACCTTCTCGCTCATGCCGATCAGGCTGCATCAGCCAGATTGTCGCTGCCGAAGCGGCTAGCAATACGAGCAGGCCAATGCCGATGTAGACCTTCTGTCTGGATCTCATGATTCGCCTCCGGTCCTAGCGGCACTAGGTTCCAGCAGGCCCAGGAGTTCGAACTCGGTGCAATGCCCTGCCAGCGACACGCTCGGTGCGTTCGGCGCGACAAAAACGGCGTAGTGCATTGCCCGCTCGATCATTCCGACAAGAAGCCAAGCAATGAGTCGCGCCGGGAGATTCTTCACCAGGCCGAGCTGTTGGGCATCTTCGAGATACCGCGCGAGCGCGTCAGCACCTTGCTCGAAATGTCGATTGATATGAGCGCGCTGCTCGGGCGGAAGCGCATAGGCCTCACGCAAGACCAGCCTGGTCAGAATATCATGCTTGCGGCCATACCGAATGATGGTCATCCAGATCTCCTCAACCTCGGCTGATAGATGCTCTCCGGTTTGCAGCCGCTTGGCGGGATGGCGGGCAATGGTCTCCTCAATCAGTCCTGCAAAGAATTCATCGATAAGCGCGACAAACAGCGATGGCTTGTTTTCAAAATGCAGGTAAAAGGTCCCCTGCGCTACGCCCGCATTCGCGACGATGTCGGCGACGCGGGTCGCCGTAAATCCGTGCTGAGTGAACAGCTCGGCCGCGGCAGCTTTCAATTTTCCGGCGATATCATCGGCCATTTGAACACCTCGATATGACTGACGCATCAGTCAGCGAGATATTACATATCTGCATGATCCTTTTTCGGCGTAGCTTTATGCTTGCTCTGAAGCGTAGGATGTTCATTCGCAGGCCCGCCCCGCGTCCAGACCGAGGACACTGTGTAACCGGGACCGCTTATCCCTTGATGTTTGCCGGGGCCGGGGTGGAAGAAGCCCGGCGTGCGCGAAATCCGACAATCAGTGTCAGCAACGTGATCAACTGCGCGCCGGTCGTCTCCACAGTCGGAAAAAAGCCGAGTTCGGCGAGGCGCGGCAAGCCGGAAATGAAGGTGGCGGAAAGAAGTCCGGAATCCTGGAACGCGCCCACACCCTTGCCGGTCAGGATGATCGCGAGCGCTGCGATCAGGATCGCGCTGTACTTGAAAAATTGCGTGATCGGAAGCTTGCGGCTGTAGCGCAGCATAAACCATGCAAGAGCCGACAGGACGGCGAGAGCCGACACGGCCCCTGCAAGTATCACCGAACTGCTATCAGGGGTCCAGAGGGCAGCATAGAACAGGATCGTTTCAAAGGCTTCGCGATAGACGACGACAAAGGCGAGCCCGAAGAGAAACCATGCCGATCGCCTGGAGAGAGCCTTCCCCATCTTCTGCTGAATATAGCGTCGCCATTCATCTGCCTGGCTCTTGCCGTGCATCCAGATCCCGACGGAAATGAGGATGACCGCCGCCAACAGCGCACCGAATCCTTCGGTGAGCTCGCGGCTCGCTCCGCTAATAGCGACGAAGTAGGTCGCGGCCACCCAGGTGGCGACGCCTGCCAGCAGCGCGGCGATCCAGCCGCCATGAACGTAGGCGATTACTTCGCCGCGATCCGATTTGCGAACGAAGGCGATCATGGCAATCACCACGAGAAGTGCCTCTATCCCCTCGCGCAGCAGGATCGTGAAGGCACCCAGAAAAGTGGAGATGTCGCTGGCTGCTTCGGGCGCGAGAGCGACATCCGCTTGCTCAAGCAGGCTCGCGGCGAAAGCGTGTCGTTCGCGCAATCGCGAGACAGGCACGTTGCGCTCGATATCTGAACGATATTGGCTGAGCGCTTGCTCGATCTGCCGCATGAGATCACCATCGCGCGTCGCGAGAATACCCTCGACCGGTTCGAAGCCGTCAAGATAGGCCGACAGAGCTAGTCGGCGCGCCTCTGCGCGTTCGCCCCGCTCGTAGGCGGCGAGACTTTGCTGCAGGGTCTGCCGCGCAAGATCGAGCGAGCCGTTCTCGCTTCTCTGGCTGACAACTCCGGGATTTGATCGCAGGTATGCCATGACGGCCAATGCCCGGTTCTCTCCGATCGCGTCGGCGAGCTCTGCGGGCGTGATGGCCGCAAGTGTCTCGAGATCGGGTATCAGACGCCGCACCCGGTCATCTTCGCGCCAGATTTTCTCCCCGCGTTCGAGATCCTCGAATGCGATGCCGCCTGCATGAAATGCGAGGGCCCAACGATCGGCTTCCGGAAGTGTGGCGAAGCTGGGCATCGACGTGCCCTCAAGGCCCTGAGTTATAACCTGATAGAGACCGAAGAGGCTGCGCTGGCGCGCGCGGTTATCATCGGTAAAATCGATCGGTGGAGGCTCGAGCGTCATGCTGGCTGCCGGAGGGGAACTGCCCGAAGCACCGTGACACGAGGCGCAGTTTTGCGCAAAGAGCGCCGCTGCGCGAGACAGATCCGGCGGGCTTCGGGGAGCCAGCGGAACCGGGTACGCCTCCAACAGCGATCCCCCCAAGGCACGGGCCAGCCGGGAAACGCGCTCGACCGGGGCTTTCTTCTCAATCGCCTGGCGCAGCTCGACAGACATCGCGAAGAGACCGGGCTTGGCCGAAGCATCGGGAAGCGCGGCTACTTGTTCGCCGACGGTCGAAGAAAATTCGACCATTTCGCTGTATTCGAAATCGTCGATGACCTGCCCGTTCGACACCGCTGCGGAGTAATCGACAGCAATGTAGTCGAGAAGGCGCCAGGTCGTGCGCACCTCTGCGCCCTCCGCGCGCGCTACGCCGGACAGGCTTAGAAGGAGGGAGATGATGAAGACCCTTAGCACCATGTGCGGCGATGGAATGGAAACAGACATCCGAACCCTTCTCAGGCTATGCAATTAAGTCGCAATATCAAATAAACTACTTCTCATGTCCGACGCAACCGGCGGCTGTGCTTTAGACCGTTCATGCTGCCCTGAGCTCGCGCCTCGCTTGGACGAACACGTCGGCACTTCCCCAGATCGCCAAGCTTGCCAGGATTCCGGCAACAGCAAGATCAGGCCATGCCGCCCCCGTCCCGAAAACACCGACCGCGGCCGCTAGCACCGCGACGTTTCCGATCGCGTCGTTGCGCGAACAGATCCATACCGAGCGCATATTCGCGTCCCCGGTTCGATACCGAAAGAGCATCGCCGCGACCGCGAGATTTACTGCGAGCGCCAGGAAACCGACGATGCCCATCGTTCCGGCATCCGGAGATGCGCCGGCGAAGAGGCCCCAGATCGCCGAGCCCAGGACCCAAAGACCAAAGCCCAGCATGGTCGCCGCCTTCGCGAGCGCCGCGCGCGCCCGCCATGCAATCGCCATTCCGGCAACTCCGAGACTGATGGCATAATTGGCCGAATCGCCCAGAAAATCGAGTGCATCGGCCTGTAGCGCGCGCGAATCGGCGGCAATCCCGGCCACGATTTCGACTGCAAACATGATGGCGTTGAGACCAAGGGCCACCCACAGGACCTTGCGCCATCTCGGATCGTTATGGACATCGCCGACATCGGCAGCATCGCAACAATTCTTCGCCATCTACTCGACTCCTGGTTTCAAGACCGCCTATGCACCTTGTAGCCACTACAAGGTCAAGCGATTGGGGATGATGGTATGAGAATTGGTGAGGTCGCGCGGAAGACCGGCGTCAAAGCCGAGACGATCCGCTTTTACGAGCGCGTAGGCATTTTAACCGCCCCATCCCGAACCCGATCGAACTATCGCGATTACGGACCTGCCGAAGCGGCGAGATTGATCTTCATTCGCCGCGCGCGCGATCTCGGCTTTTCGATGCCGGATATCCGCGAACTGCTCGAGCTCTCGGAAGAGGATGATCGATCCTGCGCAGAGGTTGATTCATTGGCGCGCGCGCATCTTGGTCAGGTAGAGCGTAAGATTGCCGCCCTGCAGGTCATGCGCGACGAACTCTCGCGCATGATCGCGAAGTGCGAACAGGACACGATCAGTGAGTGTAGGATCATAGACACTCTTGCCGTGCGCGATAGATAAATCGGAGGCGCCTCTAGAAGCGCAAACTAGCTCCTCCCACGAATCGGCGCGGCGCACCCGGTCTCAGGCCGGTTGGCTGGCGTGCGACAGCATATGTTTCGTCGAGCAGATTATCGATACGCGCGAAGAGTGATACCTCGTCGGTTACGGCAAATCGTCCAGCAAGATCAAAAATGATCCTGTCGTCCACCCGCTCGGCAACCGGAATGGGGCCGCTGCCGGCTTCGGTTCGCACCTTTGATACATAATTGGCACCTAGCGTCATGGATACAGGACCGTAAACAACGCCCGTCTCGGCATACAGCTGATGGCGGGCGAGATACGGCAGGGCATCGCCGGCGGAAACGGAACCGAAAAATTCGCTCTCAAAATTGCTGTCGAACTGTGCGTCGGTAAACGTGTACGCAACTGAGATGGGAAATGAAATCGCCTCGCCGATCGTCGGTGTCGCCGAGGCGGAGAGCTCAACACCTTTGGCCGTAACGGCCCCACCATTGAACTGATCGCCGATGTCTCCCACGCTGCACCCGACCGACTGCGTGCAATTTCCGAGCAGGTTGGAATAATCGGAGTAGAACGCAATTGCAGAGGCGCTTACCAGATTGTTTTGGAACCTGGCGCCAGCTTCGTAATTCCAGCTTTTCTCCGCACGGGCGTCCGGATTGCCCGGGCCGGGAGGGGAGAAGCCGCGTGAGACTCCTGCAATCAGCCGAACATTCCCGAGATCGTATGTGGCACCGAGCGCTGGGAGCCATTCATCGATGTTCGTTTTGCGCGTGCGTGTCGGACCAGCCAGTCGCTCGGGATCGTCCCGATCATAATCCAGCCTGGTCAACGTGATGCCCTCGTAGCGAATGCCAGGTGTGAGTGTGAGCCTTCCAAACTCAATCCTGTCCTCGAAGTAAAAGGCGATGGCATCAGCTTTGGCCTCGCGATTGGCTTGTGCTCCGAGCGCCGTCTGACGGACAAAAACAAGATCGCCGGCTGTTTGCGAATAAAAGTCCTCATTTTGCAGACGGTCCTCTTCATCCTCATGGATGCGCGCCGATACAGTAAGATTGTGTCGAAGCGATCCCGTATCGAAAGGCTTTTCCAACGACACCTGCAACCCTTGACTGCGGTACACGCGATTGTTGTTACGGACCCGAAGCGCTCCCGCGGCGCTGTCCGCTCCACGAAGAATGGCCAAGGCTTCAGGGTTTGCATTAGGATCATCAAACACGGGCTGAATGGCCTCAAAGCGGCCATCGCCATCGAAGTCGATATCCTGCAATTTTGACCAGCTTCGAGCGAAATCGTTGCGATAGAGCGTCGCGGCGATCTTCGTATCATCGATGAGGCGGAGACTGCCTGTTATCCGGTATTGGTCATGCTCACCGGTAAAGCGGTCGCGTTGGCTTGCCGCATAACGTCGATAAGGGTCGGCGGCAAAGTCTGTATCAACAAGCCCGAGATAGGTCTCGTTCGCGTCCAGCTCGGATCTTCCATAGACAAGCTCGAGGCGAGCGTCGGTGGGCGCGTCAGGGCTTGAATGCACGGCAAACCGCCCGCGGTAATCCTGACGATCAAAGCCGGTGTCGGCATTCGGGAACCCGTCAATCGTCTTGAACCCGTCGCTCCCCTGCTGAAAGGTCTCGAGCAGCGCACCCACATTATCTGTCTCGCCACCGACCCAGCCATGTCCCTGGTAGTAGCCGCGCGATCCGTATTGGCCTGAAGCCGAACCGGCGAAGCCCGCGACGGGGATCGGCGTCGAGCGAAAGTTCACGGCCCCGCCGATCGTGCGGGGTCCGTAAGCCACAGCCCTAGCTCCCTTGACGACTTCGACAGCCGCCATTCGGCCAACCGCCGGAAAATAGTAGGCTGCGGGGGCCGCGTAGGGGGCTGGCGCAATGAGCACCCCGTCTTCCATCAGCGTGATATTGCTCGAACGTTCCACCGGAGTACCGCGCAATCCGATATTGGGAAAAAGTCCGAACCCGTCCTCTTCTTGAAGATTGACCCCCGGCACCTGCCGCAAGACCCTATTGACGTCGCCATACTCAAATTCGCGAAGGTCCTCGGGGCCGACAATGTCCGCCGACCCGGCGACGTCGCCCTCATCAACTCGCCCGCCGGTGACGATGATCGATTCGGATTGCGGAGGCATGCCGCCCTGCGCGCCTGAACCGCTTTTGGCATCAACCGACTGCGCGACCGCCGGACTGGAGAGCGCCAATGCCAGAAGAGAGACAGTTGCACGGTACATATTCAATCCTTTCAAATCCGTTCGACGCCCTAATAACCATTCTGCTATTGATTCGCAATAGTGATATATGCCGATGTCCTGCGTTTGCGAGGAGGCGAAAGGTGGGTGCTAGAGACTTGGCGGGACGCTCAAACAGCTACCTCACCGAGAAGAGTGATGAGGCGGAACCAGGTCGGTGTTGCAATCGTGCGCTTTGCAAGCCTCGAGCGTCGCATGCGCAATTTCGAACCGCTGAGCGAGTTGCTCTTTCACGGACATTTTTAAGGTTTCAAAATCATCGAGTGATCCCGACGAGAGAACAATGTGCGTTTCGAGAGCGCGATGGTGTTCGCCGAGATTCCAAATATGGACGTGGTGCACGCTTTCGATGCCTTGCTGGCTTTCAAGAAAGGCGACGATCCGGTCGAATTCCAGCTCGTCGGGAACAGCTCCCATCAATAGTCGCACAGTTCGCGGAAGAAGCGTAACACCCTGCCAGATCACATAACCTGCGATGATCAGCGTAATCACAAGGTCGGCGATGGTAAGATCGTAGAGAAGGATGAGTACGCCGGCTACAATCACGCCAACCGATGCCAACGCGTCCGAGACGTTATGCAGGAAGGCTGCCTTCATATTGATGCTGTCATGCGCGCCGCGATAGACGATAAAGGCGGTCACGAGATCGATGATCAGAGCGATGCCCGCCACCCAGATCACCGTCCATCCCTCGACCGGCTGCGGCTCGGCGAAACGGTTGACTGCCTCGACGATCAGATAGAATCCGATAATGAGCAAGGTCGTCAAATTGATGAGCGCGGCGACCACTTCTCCCTGGGCGTACCCGAAGGTCATCAGCTTGTCGGCCGGACGTCGACCCATCCGGCGCGCAAACCATGCAAGGCCCAGGGAAGCCGCGTCGCTGAAATTGTGCAACGCATCCGCGATTAGTGCCAGCGAGCCCGAAACGATGCCGCCGATGATCTGGGCCAACGTCAGGAGAACATTGATGGCGACAGCAAACACAAGCTGGCGATCGCTCAGGTTTTCCTCACCGTGGCTGTGTCCTGCATGGCCGTGGGCGTGCGCCATCATCGCGCTCCTTCTTTAGAAAGTTTACTATCGGTTGCGCTCGGATGCTGGAGGATGGCATCGGAAACCCCTGTCGCTTGGAGCACGGCGTCGAGACCGGCGGCGAGCAGGCCGAATCCCGCCATGCCGCATATAAATGCCACCAGCGCCTTCACGTTCATTCGGCATCGCTTGACAAAGGGCCGGGCAATCAAGTGAACAGAGGCCAAGAGAAAATAGCCCGCGAGCAGTATCGCCATCGCGCCATCGACGTTGCTGTTTCTCCCGTGCAAAAGCCAGAAAGCCCCGACAACCCAGGCGACGAAGACAAGCGCGAGAATGACATGGACCGCGCCGCGATCCATGGGGTTCACGATCTCTTCGAGCAGACTGGCGGTGGTTCTTCTTGCGACCAAGAGAGCGGATAGGCCGACTCCAAATGTGGCAGCCAAGCCAGCGTAGACAGAGATGGCCGATGCAGCTCCTAAAACGAGCCCACCGCATGCCAGCGCGATGCCGGATGCACACAGAATGCCTACTTTCGGCCCGCGCTTGGGTCCCCAGCGCCGGTAGATCCCTTCTACGACCTTCGTCGATAGAAGATAGAGGGCACCGCCCGCAGGAAACAAGACGACGGACCCCAAGCTTCCCGCTATAAAACCGCCCGACTGCTCGGCCATAATGAACGCGAGCATGACGAACACACCGGAAATTATAGCGCCCCAGAGTCGCTCTACGGCGTGCGAGGATCCGTTCCGTTCTTCCCAGATTGCACCGATCCCGAGACCTAGGCTCGCCATCATGGCCATGCCTAGAACCCGCGAGGCATCCTCGGTGGCGAATATTTCATGAATAAGCGTCATTCGCGCTTGTCGCCATGCACGGTTCCGCGTTCGTCATGCCGATCCTTGTGGGTGTCGCGCAGAATGTCGATCCCGCCATATATGGCAATTGCCGCAACGGCGACGCCAACGACGAGATCGGGCCAGTTGGCACCTGTCAGCATGACGATAATGGCGGCAATTATGATGCCACCATTGGAGATGAAATCGTTAAAGCTGAAGGTTGTGGCGGCGCGGAGATTGACGTCCTTCTCCTGCATGTTCTGCAGCATTCGTAGACAGATCAGATTCACGACAGCTGCCACTGCAGCCATCGCCATCATCATTACTCCGCCGGGATCGGAACCCTCCACGAAGCGCCTTATGGCATCGGCAATGACCCCGGCAGCGAAGACCAGCAGCATGATCCCTGAAAAGCGAGCGGCTCCGCGCTTCCATTTCCGTGATCGGGTCAAGGCGAGCAGGCTGAGCGCATAGACAATGGCGTCCGAAGAATTATCGAGGCCGTTAGCCAGGAGGGCGTTGGAATCGGCCAGATAGCCGACGGCGAAAAACCCGATGGCAATCGCCACGTTGAGCCACAGAACAATCGAAAGCGTTTTCCGCTTGGCAGTTGTATCGAGTTGCAGATCCCCTTCGCCGCTCATGCGTTGACACCTCGGGCTTGAGCCCAATTCTCCGCCTGCTTGCGTTTGGAAAACGGAAAGACCTGCAACTCCGCGCGGAACAGGCGGTCAAATATTCGAGTGCCCCGCTTTTCCGGTTTCTGGTCGTCGACGATAGCAATCCGCCCGAAGCTGTCCTTGGGCCGGATGTCGAACTTAAGGTCACGCCAAAGACCTCCCGAAAAGTTTGGTGCGAGTGCGAGCAGCATCGGAACCGTATCGTTTCTGCGCCGCGCGCTACGTTCGAAAACGGCCACGAAGGTATCGCAATCTGATGTTTGCACCGTTCGGGCGGCCTCGACCAGGTTCAGTCCATCCTCTTCCGACAAATTCAACACAGCTCCCTCCAAAGTTGGTACACTTGAAGTTCGTTCAGCGCGGGCCGTCGGCATGGGGACGTGGGAAAGTTCAAGCGCCGACATTTGCCAAAGCCTGCTCACTGCTATGGTGGGATGGAGGCCCATTGTCGCTAGAACGTTTCTCGCGATAGGCGAGAAGCCGTAGAGCATTGGCAACGACAATCAGTGTAGAGCCCTCATGCACAGCAACTGCGGGACCAATGCCGAGACCGAAGATGGTCGCCGGAATGAGCACTGCGACAATCCCGAGGCTCACCACCATGTTCTGGCGAATGATGGAACGGGTCTTGCGGCTGAGGTCGACCGCGAACGGCAGCTTGGCGAGGTCATCTGCCATAAGTGCGACATCGGCGGTTTCCAATGCGACGTCGGACCCGGCTGCGCCCATTGCTATCCCGACGGTTGCATTTGCCATGGCAGGAGCATCGTTCACCCCGTCTCCGACCATTGCCACTTTGTCCTGACCGGCGAGCTTGCGGATAGCTTCGACTTTGTCATCAGGCATTAGATTGCCCCATGCCTCATCGAGACCAACATCCTCTCCGACAGCGTCGGCGACCCTCTGATCATCGCCGGAGATCATGATCATTCTCGTGATTCCGAGTTCGCGCAGCGCGTTAAGCGTCGTTCTTGCTGCCGCGCGCGGTGTGTCCAATAGCCCAATGGCTCCAAGATCGCGCGTCCGCGAACGGATAGCCATCGTGGTCCGCCCACGCTCGCGCAAAACCTCGATTGCGCTCGTCAATTCAGGGCCAAGCGGAGGGACCCCGTCGACACCGAACATCTCGAGTTTGCCGATCCAGACTTTTTCACCTCCGACGATCGCGGTAATGCCCTTGCCCGTGAAACTTTCGAGGTCGGTCGCCGCCGGCAACGCTTCTTCACCATTTCGCTCGGCACTATCCCTGACGATGGCTTGGGCCAGCGGATGGTCGCTCAAACTCTCCGCTGCCGACGCGATTCTCAGCAATTCGCGCTCGGACACGCCGGTCGCTGTCTCGATATCGGTTATTCGGGGCTCACCTTCAGTCAGCGTGCCCGTCTTGTCGAATGCGATGGCCTTCAATGCACCTAAATCTTCGAGGGGTGCGCCGCCTTTTACGAGGACGCCGCCTCGCGCAGCTCGCGCGACCCCGGACAGGACCGCGCTAGGCGTCGCAATAGCGAGTGCGCAGGGGCTGGCAGCGACCAACACTGCCATGGCGCGGTAGAAGCTATCGCGGAACGGCTCGTCTATGATGACCCAGGAGAAGAGCAAAAGCCCCGCAAGCGCGAGCACGGCAGGCACGAAAATGCGCTCGAAGCGCTGCGTGAAACGCTGGGTTGGCGATTGCTGCGCTTCGGCGGCACTCACCATCTGCACCACTTTCGAAAGAGTGGTTTCGCTCGACCGGCGGGTCACCACGACTTCGAGAGCCCCCGAGCCATTTATTGTGCCGGCGAAAACCCGGTGGGTGTCTGCCAGCCTGTCGGGAGTCTTCCGCGCGGAAGCGATATCCGATACCGCGCTCTTGTCGACGGGCACGCTTTCGCCCGTGACCGAGGCCTGGTTAATGGCGCTCGCCCCTTCAGACACAAAGCCATCGGCAGGCAAGCGCTCATTCGGGCGGACGACCACAACATCGCCTACCACGAGTTCCTCGACGCGTATCTCCTCGACAGCCTCGCCGCGCTTCACGCGAGCTGTTTCGGGAGCGAGCTCGGCGAGCGCTTCGATCGCTCTTTTCGCGCGACCCATTGCATAGCGCTCAAGGGCGTGGCCGAAGCTGAACAGAAAAAGCAGCAACGCGCCCTCCGCCCATTCGCCGAGGATCGCAGCGCCCGCAGCCGCCACAAGCATAAGACTGTCGATCTCGAACCGGCGGAGCCGGAGATTGTCCCAGGCCTCTCTGAGTGTGTAGAACCCACCGAAAAAATATGCCGTAACGTAGCAGAGAAGAGGCACGAACTGGGGGTAGTTCCCCCATAGTTTTTCAATGCCGAAGCCCGTTGCGAGCAAGCCCCCCGACGCCAGGGAAAAATAGAGCTCCGTATTGGCACCAAGAATGCCGCCATGCTTATGATCGTGCTCGCCACCTCCATCGTGGGCATGCCGTTCGCGTGAAGAGTGGGAAACATTGCCGGAAGTTTTCGCTCGTCGCGTAGCGCCAAATCGTTTTAGCGCTGCGACAATTTTCTGCTCGTCGGTCCGTTGGCGGTCGAACTCGATCACGAACGTCCCCGCCGCATCGGCATAGGCTTCGAGCACCCCGGTTTGCCGAGCGATAAGATCGGCAACGGTCCGGGCGCGCCGTGTGGAGTTCACGCCATCGACGTCATAGGTCAGGTGGCCGTACCGACTGGAGATCTCTGCCCCGGCCACATGCGCAAGCTCCTTGATGCGCGCGACGGAGAGCCGGTCTGGATCATAAGAGATGTTAAGCCGCGCTGCAGATTGGCCCGGCTGCTCTTCCACGGTGACGTCGTGAACACCTGTCTGTCCACGCAGCAGCGCCTGAAGTCTTCCGATACACGGATCATCGCTCGTTGCTTCGGGCACGAGAGCTGACACTTCGATTTGAATAGTACGTGCCAATTTGCCTTTCTCCTTTGAAGAAACCGTCGAACGCAATTGAGCCGTGCCGGAATTCGCGGCACCCGAGCCTTCATGGATCGAACGAGCCGGTCATTCGATAGCTTGGCGGGCCAGCGCTGCCACTCCTCCGCGCGCTTGCGAGAAAGGACGCTGTCCCGCCATATAGCTTCGCCACTAGGTCACATTTTGAAGCTCCTCGCGCTCTTCAGGCGTCACATTGCGCCGCAGCCTGTCCCACCAACGCTGTCGCCAGGTCCGGTCATCTTCTCTGGTCCCGAAAACCAGCTTCAAGATTGCGGGCAAGACGAAGAGGGTGAGCGCGGTGGCCGTGATCAATCCTCCAATGACGACTGTCGCCAAGGGACGTTGCACTTCCGCGCCGGTCCCGGTCGCAATGGCCATCGGCACGAAGCCGAGCGATGCAACGAGCGCGGTCATGAGAACCGGCCTTAGGCGCGCCAATCCACCATCGACGATGGCGTCATCGAGCGCCATGCCCCTGTCGAGCCGCTGACGGATCGCAGTCACCATCACGAGGCCATTCAAGGTCGCCACACCCGACAGGGCGATAAAGCCTACCGCCGCAGATACCGAGAATGGCATCCCGCGTAGAGCCAAGGAGAAAATCCCGCCTGCCAGGGCCAACGGGATCGCGCTGAATACGGCGAGCGCCGGCACCCAGCCCCCAACCGCCATGTAAAGCAGCAAGAGAATGACCGCGAAAGCGATAGGAATGACTATCTGAAGTCTTTCCTGAGCAGCCTGGAGGTTCTGGTATTGACCGCCCCACTCGATAAACGCGGCAGCGGGCAGTTCGACCTGCGCCGCAACCCTTTCCTGGGCCTCTTCTACAAAAGACCCGAGGTCGCGTTCTCGCACGTTGGACGAAACGATCACCAGTCTGCGTCCCTGTTCCCGGCGAACCTCCGCGAGACCATCCACCACACGGAACTCGGCAACCGAGCGTAGCGGTATGGTTGCCCCGTTCGGGAGCAGCACCGGCAAAGCACCGAGCTGGTCGAAATCGTCGCGGGTCGCGTCCGACAACCGCACAACCACATCGAAGCGGCGATCGCCTTCGAAAACGAGGCCCGCAGGCCGACCGCCCAGTGCGATCGCCACCGATTGCGCAACGTCTTCGACCTTCAGCCCGTAACGGGCAATCGCTGGCCGATCGAAGGCAATATCGAGGGTGGGGAACCCGGTCACTTGCTGGACCTTGACGTCCGCGGCGCCGTCGACATTGCGCAGCACGCCCGCAACCTCGTTCGCCGCCGAGGTCATGGCGCTGAGATCGTCTCCGTAGATCTTGACGGCAACATCTCCGCGAACGCCTGCGATCAATTCGTTGAACCGCAATTCGATCGGTTGGCTGAACTCGTAAAGGTTGCCGACGAGACTGCTGAGGGCGCTCTCCATTTGCGCGACCAACTCGTCCTTGGCGAGGTCGGGATCGGGCCATTCCTCACGGGGTTTGAGGATCACGTACGCATCGGAAGCGTTCGGCGGCATCGGGTCACTGGCCACTTCCGCCGTGCCCGTCCGCGAAAAGACAAGCTCGACTTGCGGAAATTGCTCGAGCCGGTCCTCTACCCGCCTTTGCATCGCGAGCGAACGTTCGAGCGATGTCGAAGGAATACGCAGCGATTGCACGGCGATGTCGCGCTCGTCCAATTGCGGTGTGAACTCGCTCCCGAGGAAGCTGAACACGAAGGCCGCAAAGGCGAAGATGCCGACGCCCATGCCGATGACCGGCCAGGGGCGGGTGATCGCCTTGCGGACCAGGGGTCCGTATCGCTCCTTGGCGATCCGGATCGGCTTGACCTCCTTTTCCGTCAGCTTCTTGTTGAGCAGGATGGCGATCATTGCCGGGACGAAGGTCAGCGACAACACGAACGCCGAGGCGAGCGCGAGCATGACCGTGATCGCCATGGGTGAAAAGGTTTTGCCTTCGACGCCGGTAAAGGTGAGAAGCGGTGCGAAGACGAGAAGAATGATCGCCTGGCCGTACACGGTCGGCTTGATCATTTCCTGCGCGGCAAGCCGCGTTTCCGTCAACCTCTCACCAAGTGTAAGAAGTCGGCCTTCGTGTTCCTGTCGAGCCGCGAGCCTCGCGACGCTGTTCTCGACGATGATGACGGCACCATCGACGATCAGGCCGAAGTCCAGCGCACCCAGGCTCATGAGATTGCCCGAAACGCCGAGCCGGTTCATTCCGATCGATGCCATCAGCATGGAAAAGGGGATGACCAGCGCCGCGATGATCGCTGCCCGGATGTTGCCCAGCAGCAAGAACAGGATTGCAATGACCAGAAGCGCGCCCTCGACAAGGTTCTTCTCGACGGTCGCGATCGTCGCATCGACCAGGGAAGACCGGTTGTAGACGATCTCCGCGACAATTCCTTCCGGCAGGGAGCTGCGAACTTCCTCGAGCCGTTCGGCCGCCTCGGCCGACACGGTGCGGCTGTTCTCGCCCGCGCGCATGAGCACGGTGCCCACGACCGCTTCATCGCCGTTCAGCGACGCCGCGCCCGTTCGCAGGTCGCCACCGATGCTGACCGTGGCGACGTCACCTACGCGAATGGGGACCCCCTCGCGGGTGGAAACGACCGCCTGCTCGATATCCTCAACACTGCCGAGGCGCGCATCGACCCGGGCGAGAAGGGCTTCACCGGCCCGCTCGACGAAATTGGCGCCTTCGGCGAGATTGGCCGCTTCCAGCGCGTCGATCACCTCGTCGAACGATAAACCGTAACCGGTCAATCGCACGGGATCGGGTTGAACGAGGTATTGCTTTTCGAAGCCGCCAATCGAGTCGACACCTGCCACACCGTCGACCGACCGCATGAGGGGGGCAACCACCCAGTCCTGGATGGTTCGCAGATAGGCAGCCTTGGCAACATCGCTGTCGAGCCGGTCGCCACGTTCGGTCACAAAGCTCCCGTCGGACTGCCAACCGACCGCTCCGCCCAGCGGTGCTTCCTTGCCGTCAGGAAACTCGAACTCGATGGTATACATGAGCACTTCGCCCAAGCCGGTCGAGATGGGTCCCATCACCGGTTCGGCACCCTCGGGTAGGGAGGCGCTTATGGGCGTCAGCCGTTCGTTGACCTGCTGACGCGCGAAATAGATGTCGGTCCCTTCCTCGAAAATCGCGGTCACCTGGCTGAACCCGTTGCGCGATATCGAGCGGGTCATCTCCAGACCCTCGATACCGGCAAGCCCGGTCTCGACAGGATAGGTGACCTGCGTCTCGACTTGCGAGGGCGACAAGGCTGGTGCCTCGGTGTTGATCTGCACCTGTACGTTGGTGATATCGGGTACGGCATCGATGGGCAGGCGCAGCAAATTCACCACGCCATAGATTGCCACACCGAGCGTCAGCACGACCATTGCCCAGCGAAAGCGCACGGCGACGTCGAGGATCATGCCGATCAGGCCATGGCGGTGGGAGCGATCAGCGTCCTGCATGTGATCAGTGTCCATGCTCGGCCTCCTCCTTCTCGAGTTCAGCCTTCAGCAAAAAGGCATTGGCGGTGGCGATCCGCCACTGCGCTTCGAGACCGGACTCGATGACCACCCGTCCTCCCGAACGCGCACCGGTGACCACCGGACGGGCTTGAAACCCGCGGCGCGTGCGAACGAAGACCACTTCTGCGCCATCGATTGTCTGGACAGCACTTTCCGGCACCGATATGCGGCCTGTGTCGACCTCACCCGAGGGGCGGATACGTGCCTGCAGGAAGGCCCCGGGTTGCAGGCCGGGGATCGGCCTTGCGAGCGACAGGACCGCCGTAGCGCTGCGGCTTTCGGGATCGAGCGAGGGAGTGACGGATCGCACGCGCGCACCCACTTCCCGGTTGTCCGCGATTTCCAGCGTAGCCTCGTCGCCAGGCTGGATGCGGCTTGCTTCAGCCGACGGGAGGGCAACCTCGACCTGCATGCCGCTCGGATTCACGACCTGATAGAGTTCTTCCCCGGCATCGACGAAGGAGCCGAGAACGATAGGCGCCGAGGTCACTCGGCCCGCGAGCGGGCTCGTAACCGCAAGGGAGCGCCCGTCGCCGCTAACACCCGCCGCGGAGACTGCCGCCTGGGCGCGTGCAAGTTCCGATTGAGCAACCTGCAGATTGGCTCGGGCGGCCTCGAGATCCTGCCGCGCGGTGACATTGGCTTCGAAAAGGCGGCGCTCCCGATCGTAGGCAGCAGACAATTCGTTGACCCGCGCGCCCGCTGCGCTGAGTTGCGCCGCAAGAGCAGCGGCGTCGGCGCTCTCGATGCGGGCAATCGTCTCGCCCTGCCTCACGTAATCACCCAGCGTTTTGCCGACACTGCGGACTACGCCCGCTGCGCGGGCATCGATGCGGGCACTTGCCGTCGGGCTTGCCGCGACGGTGGCCGGAAAGACCAGCTCGACCGCCGATCCCTGACCGACGGTTTCGACCTCTATCTGGGACGCTTCGATTTGTTCGGCGCCAAGCAGGACAAGCCCTTCGGGAAGCTCGGCCTCCTCGCTCGTTTCCTCAATGTGCTGGTCGGCACTGCCACTTGGCCACAGCATAAACACTGCAGCGGCGATTGAAACGATCACGCCGATAAAAACGGCCAGACGTCTACGGTTCATTTGGAAATACCTCATTGTGCGCCGAGCCAGATCAGCGTCGCCGCCAGGCGGCCACGATCTTCCTGGGCTTGAATCAATGCTTCACGGATGGTGTCGCGCGCTTCGGCCGCAGCCAGAACTTCGATCAGCGGAAATCTGCCGTTGCGGTAGCCAATCCGAACGAGGCGCAAGGCTTCTTCGGCTTGGGGCAAGGACGTCTCCGCGAGGGTCTCGACCCGCGCTTCGGCTGCCAGAAATTGTCCGCGGGCCTGCGTGACCTCGAGTTCGAAATCGGTGCGGGCAATCGCCTCCCGTGCCGTCGCGGCGCGAAGCCGCGCCTCGGCAGCAGCGATGTTTCCTTGGTTGCGATTACTGAACGGAAACGGGATCGAAACGCCTACGAGGAACGCCTGGTCTCTGCTTTCCTCGAACCGTCGGACACCGGCGGATATCGCCGGATCCGGAATGCCTAAAGAGCGTTCCCGGGCGATCGCGGCATCTGCAGCCTCGCGTTCGGCACGGGCGACCTGAAGACGTAAGGCCGAAGGCGAGGCGAGCAGCGTCGCCGGAGGTTCGATCTCGGGGAACACCGAAGGCACGTCCGTAGCAGGTGTTGCCTCGCCCCAAAGCGCGGCGAGCGCAGTCCTCGCCGCACTGTCGGCGGCCAGGGCCGCTTCAAGCTCCGCGAGCGCCTCCGCAAGTGCCGCTTCGGCACGAAGCGAGCGCAGGGGAGGCTCCCGTCCGACATCGACCAGTACGCCTGCGATCCTGGCAAGCTCGCGATTGCGCTCGACTATGTCCCGCGCGAGTTCCAATCGGGCTGCCGCGGAGACGGCTTCGACATAGCGTTCGCGTACCGATCGCCCTAGCTGAGCAACCGAGAGCGCTCCTGAAAGGGCCGCGACGCGCGCTTCCGCCTGGGCGGCGCGGACGCGCGCTCCCCGTTTGCCGCCCAATTCGAGCCGCTGGCTCAGGGACAAAGTGTACTCGGTGGCCTGCAATCCCGAAAATGCGCCGCTTCCGGCAATGTTTTCGGCTTCGAAAGCAATTTCGGGGTTGGGCCGCAGCCGCGCCTGGTCGACGAGTGCCCGCGCCGCGTCGGCTTCGGCCCGCGGTCCGATCAGGCGCGGATTATCTGGGGGCTCATCTGCGCTGTCGACGATGCCCGCACGAGCGAGCGCAGCATCAAGCGTCAGAAGCTCACGCTCCTGCGCCGCCACGGTCGTGGCTTGAGCGGCGAGGAACAGCCCTCCAAGGAGGACCCCTCGCCAATGAATGGCTGACATTTTTCGAAAATTCCTCTGCTGACGATCCGAACTGCGCTGCGGCATGCAGCGCGGTGACGGTCGTCAGGCGCGAGGGGGGCGCTTCAGTCGGTCGGCAATTTCGGAAGCGAGCGCTTCGGCGGGAGGCGCATCGGGAACCACGACCAAGTGAGGGACCGAATCCTTCTGCACGGTGCCGGCAAAGCTCGCCCCGTGATGGCAATGGCCGTGTCCACACACGCCGTGTTGCTCGGCCGGCGCATCCGGATCGCCCGGCACTTCGTCGGCGGCTGCGGATGACGCAGAAGCGCTATCGAGCGAAGCCAGAACGGGCGTGCTTCCGGGCGCCACTTCGGCACCGCAAGCAGCAGCATCCGCCGCCGTCACGAACACCATCGCGACCAGCATGAGCAGGACGACGAAAGGGTGCAGGACAAGGCGACGATAGCTTGTAGTCATGGATTCCAATGGCTCATAGCAAACCGCATCAAGATTGCAAGTTCCGCAACACGATGAAGTATAAGTCTTTTGTTACAGTATAACAGTCCTCGAATACTGTTTCGGTCTTTTAGAACGGCGCGATCAGGCCGCGCGAAGCTCGGGATGCGGATGCTCGCAGCGATGAACTTCGATCGTGACGTGCACATATTCTGCATGCTCTGAAAGTCGGCTGGCATAATTGTCGGGCGCGAGCGGATCATCGGCGATGAGCGAGGCGATGACTGCATACTTGCCAGGACCGATCCGCCAGATGTGCAGATCGCCGATCGCGGCGTCCCGGTCCTCGAGCGCCTCGCGCACCTCTGTGTACCGTTCAGAGGCCGCTTCGGCGTCGACAAGCACGGCAGCCGTATCGCGCAGCAGTGACCACGACCAGCGCCCGATCACGATTGCACCCACCAACCCCATTACCGCGTCCATCCAAGCCCAGCCGAGGTACATGCCGGCGAGAAGGGCCACGATAGCCAGGACCGAAGTCAGGGCATCGGCAAGCACGTGGAAATAGGCGGAGCGCAGATTGTTATCGGCATGCGCATGGTCGTGGTGATGATGATGGTCGTGATCATGCCCATGGTGATGATCGGCACCAAGCAGCCAGGCACTCGCGAGGTTCACCACGAGGCCGAGCACGGCGATCCAGATAGCCTCGGTATAGGCAATCGTGAGCGGACTGACGAACCTTTGAGCCGATTCAACCGCGATCCCGATTGCGAAGATGGCGAGGACAAGCGCGCTCGCGAAGCCGGCGAGGTCGCCCACCTTGCCGGTACCGAATGTGAAACGCGGGTTGTTCGCATGGCGCCTGGCAAACCAGTAGGCGAAGGCCGCGACGCCCAAGGCACCTGCATGGGTCGCCATGTGGATACCATCGGCGAGAAGCGCCATCGATCCAGTCCACAGCCCCGCAACAATTTCGATCACCATCATCGCGGCGGTCAAAGCGACAACATAGCGCGTGCGCTGCTCATGCGCGTCGTGCGAAGCGCTCAGAAAGTTGTGATCATGGGCGAGCGGTTTAGAGTCGGCGTGGTGCATGCGAGGCTGATAATCGGTATTACGGAAGGGCGAAACCTGAATGGAGCTTTCGACTCCGAGACCGAGGTGAATTTCGGACCTAGTAATTCCTTCCCGTCAGTCAGACCGAGAATCTGGTATTGCGAAAAGTAGGACCTCACTTCTCGTGATATCCGCTGCATTTACTCTCAATCCTACCTGTGCGATGAGCGTCAGCGTTTGAAAATCAACAAGATACGACAGGTATCCTATCGGTCCGATTCTGTTCATCCCGGGAAGGTCACAAGCTGGCCATGAATGCAAAAGTCATCACGAATTTCCAGCTTGGCAGCCGCGAATCCTCCTCGGCGCCGGATGTCTTGCCCTTGGCTACAGAGCATGCGCTGCAATCCGCCGGAGCTGCTTTCCATGCGCTCGCCGACACCATGCCGCAGATGGTTTGGTCGACTCTTCCCGACGGCTCCCACGATTATTACAATGCGCGCTGGTATGAATTCTCGGGTGTCCCTGTCGGATCAACCGACGGCGAAGGATGGGCCGGGATGTTTCATGAGGATGACCAGGCCGATGCATGGAATAAATGGAACCACAGCCTCGCTACCGGCGAACCGTACGAGGTTGAATATCGCCTGAGGCATCACAGCGGTGATTATCGCTGGATGATCGGTCGTGCGCTGCCGATCCTCAACGAGCAGGGTGAGATACAGCGCTGGATCGGCACTTGTACGGATATCGACGAGCAGAAGCGCACCGCCCTCCAAAACTGTTTGAAAGCGTCCAGGTCCTCAACGGCGCCAGCGCCTTCCTGAACGGTGCAGCACCGGGCGGATCGGGACTTGGCGGAAGCGTCAATCTGCAGCTCAAGAGGGCCGGAGACACCGACCTCAATCGCGTAACCGTTTCAGCCAGCGAGAATGCCCACTTCGGCGGCAGCTTCGATGTCGCTCGCCGCTTTGGCCAGAACGGCGAATGGGGCGTTCGCCTGAATGCAGCCTATCGTGACGGCGAAACGTCGATCGACCGTGAAGATCGCCGCACTCAGGTCGTGGGCGGTGCGATCGATTATGACAGTGGCCCGCTACGGGCAGCTCTCGACCTGGCGTTCCAGAATGTCCGGATCGACGCCTTGCGGCCGAAGGTCACCGTCGGAAGCGCAACGATCCCCGCCGTTCCCGATGGCGATGCGAACTATGCGCAGGATTTCACCTACACCGAACTGCGCGATGTTTTCGGCGCGCTGGCCGTGGAATACGATCTTGCCGACAATGCATTGGCATACTTCAGGGCCGGTGCGCGCGACGGGCGCGAGGAGGGTATTTACGGCGGCATAACCGTTCTCGATGCCGCCAGCGGTGCTGCGAACGGCACGGCGCTGTTCGTCCCGCGGACCGACAACAACGAAGCGCTCGAAGCTGGCATCCGCGCGAAGCTGGGCGAAGCGATCACCCACGAGTTCAATTTCGGCGGCAATGCCAGCTGGCAGGTGAACCGCAACGCCTACGATTTTCGCTACGGACCGGGTTTTGCCGGCTACGCCACCAATATCTACGACACCCCACAAGTGGACCTGCCTTCTTCGACCCTCGTCGGCGGCGACTTGGTTGATCCATTCCCGATTGCGCGGACGCGACTGTGGAGCGCTTTCGCATCGGACACGATGGGGATGATCGAAGATCGATTGCAGGTCACAGCGGGTCTGCGCCTGCAATCCATCAATGTGAAGAGCTACAGCTACTTCGGCGGCGACCTCGCGACGGAATATGATGATAGTGCGGTTACGCCCGTGATCGGCGTGGTCCTGAAGCCGTTCGATGGCCTATCGCTATACGGCAACCGGATCGAAGCACTCCAGCAAGGCCCGACAGCGCCGCTCGATCCGGCACTCGTAAACAATCCGGGCGAGGTTCTCGCCCCGCGCAAGTCGCTGCAGTACGAGGTTGGAGGCAAGCTGGCACTGGGCGATGTCTTCGTCGGTCTCGGCGCCTACCGCCTTGAGCGACCGGGAGAGGGTGTGCTTGCCGACGGCAGCTTCGGATACCTCGGGGATCAGACGCACCAAGGCATCGAGTTCACGGTCAACGGCGATCTGACACCCAGCCTGAGGCTGATCGGCGGCGCAGCTCTGACCGATGCGAAGCTCGTCAGCGGCAACGAGGTACCTGGCGTTTCCGAATACACCGCCAATGCAGACTTGGAGTGGGACTTGGGCTTTGTGCCTGGCGCGACGATCACAGCGCGTGCAGTGCACACGGGTCCGCAGTGGGTCGATGCCGCCAACACGCTCGAACTCGATAGCTGGACGCGTATCGATCTCGGTGCGCGCTACGTCTTCGCGGCGGACGACACGCCGGTCACGCTCCGCCTTTCGGCCGATAATATCACGAACGAAAAGTACTGGGCCAGCGCGTTCGACGTCTTTTCTGCCGCACTGCTGCAAGGAACCCCGCGCACAATCAAAGCCAGCATCTCTGCCGACTTCTAAGTTGGGCTGCGATGGGGCCGCTAGTGGTCAGTCCGGTCCTGGTCGACAAGGCGCAGATAGCGGACATTCGGCTTGCGACCCGTGAGCGGACATTGGTCGCATTACACCGCTGTGTGAAAGCAGTCGTTGGGTTGGAATGGAGAGAACTCCGGCGATCGGGTGCTGCTCAACCCAACATAGATCCGGCGTCGGAGGCAGCTGTAGGGTAAGCAAACATAGTCGATTTAATATCGTCCGCATTAAGCCCATGTCGGATGGCTAAGCCGAAGATATTGATCAGTTCGTCAGCGTCAGGGCCGACCAGGTGAGCCCCAAGGATGCGTCCTGTTCCAGTTTCGACCAGCACCTTGTGGCCGTAGATCTCTTCGTTCAGCCGCCTTGCCGAAAACCAACCTGGGTGCGATCCAGCATTCACCGTGAAATCCAAACCTGCCTCGTGCGCCTCGCTTTCCAGCATTCCGACCCGCGCCGCCGGCGGCTCCGTGAAAAGTGCACTAGGAACCCCACAATAGTTCGGAGCTCGGCCGCTATCTTCGAGTATGTTCTCAAGAACCACTTTGGCATCATGACTGGAGACCGGAGTCAGTGGCGGACCATTTGCAGCAGCGTCACCCGCCGCGAAGACTTTGGGGTTGCTTTGGCTTCGTAGTTGAGCGGTAAGCACCAAGCGACCCTCGTCACAGGCGACGTCTCCCGCCCCCAGATCGAGCGAACCGATCGCAGGGACTCTTCCGGCAGCGTGCACCACCAAGTCCCCTTCGATCCTGCGGTCGCCAGCATGGACGGTCAGAACGCCGCCTCTCTTCGCTACGCTGTTCACCTCGGCGTCCACGATTTCAATGCCGAGATCGTCGAAACTCGGCATGAGCCAATCGACCGTGTCAGGGTCGAAGGCTTTCAGAATGCGGCCTCGTTGGATGATGGTCACCTTTGCACCTGCCCGCGCCGCGAGGTGGGCAAATTCCGCAGCTATGTATCCACCGCCGACGAATACGATCCGATCTGGAAGGGTTTCGAGTTCTAGGAATGCATCGCTGTGGGTCAGCAACGGCTCGCCTTCGATGCCAAGTGATCGAGGCTCCGCCCCCGTCGCGATAAGAGCGTGGGAAAAACACAGTTCCGTCTCGCCTATCACGATCCGGCCGGGGCCAGCGAAGCGAGCCGTGCCGTGGAAGGTCGCGACGCCCTTTCGCTCGTAGCGAGCTTCCTGCTTTTCAGGGACGGGGTCGGTGAAGCTGCGCTTGAATGCCTGGAGGTCACCCCAGTCAATCGAAACAGAACCTTCGATACCCTTCCCCTTCAATCGCCTGTGTGCAGCGAGCGCTTCCTCTCCACTCACCATCATCTTTTTCGGATCGCACCCTCGGAGCGCGCATGTGCCACCGTAGGGCCTGTAATCGATAACCGCGCAACGCTTCCCGGCGTCGGCCATCTGGTGGACCGCGACCTGCGCAGCCGTTCCCGATCCGATCGCAATGAAATCGAAAGCCTCAGCCATTGCAGCAGTCCCCTTCCTGTATCGGAGGACAGCGAACTGTGCCGTAGGAGCAGAACACGCAGCAATCGCCGTGGAGCGGCTTGAGACGCACGCCGCAGCCCGTGCAAGTGTAGAAGAACATGCAGGCGTTGGTCGGCATTTCCATGTCTTCTTCATGACCGCATTCGGGGCAGCGCAAGCGCGAGATCAGGATCGGATCAGCCATAGAGGAAGGCACCTGTCAGCAGCGCAGCACCGATGGCAATCCCTATGGCGGTCAGCGCTCGATAGGTCGGTGATCCGCATGCACTGTCCGCCGGGCATGTTTGTGCCTGCCTAAACTGCCAGAGCAAACGGAGGGTCGCAGCGAGGAGAAGAGCCGACGCGAGGGTCAGCAGGGGGAGGCGATAGGGGGCTACGACAGGCGAGATGCTGCCAAGCCACGCGGAACCCACACCAACTGACGTAAGCGTCAATGGGAGTGCACAGCAAGCAGCTGCTCCGAAGGCAGCAAAGACACCGCTGCCCGCCGCTAATCCGTTCCACCATGTGCTGAAGCTGCGCACCAGTCGTCCCTTTCCAAAACCCGATTCCCGCAATTATTTACAGTCTGTAGCAACTACAGACTCAAGGGGTTTCGTGTGAAAATCGGTGATGTATCGAAACAGACCGGATGCAAAATCGAGACAATCCGATATTATGAGCGGATAGGAGTCATCGACCCGCCTCCACGAAGGGGCGCTTACCGCGACTACGGTCCTCGGGACATCGAGCGGCTGCGTTTCGTTCGGCGTGCGCGCGAACTCGGCTTCTCCCTTGAAGAGGTGCGGGCGCTGCTCGACCTCACACCGGGGCCCGATGTGCATTGCGATCAAGTGCAATCAATCGCGGAACAGCATCTCGGGAACGTCCGCGCCAAGCTGGCGGACCTCGCGCGCATGGAAACTGCTCTGACAAAATTGATCAGGCAGTGTGGCACTACCAGTGATGATCGGTGCCCGGTATTGGAAAGCTTAGCCGGCGAAGGCTAATCCAGCAGATCCAAGCTACGGACCAACGTTCCATCCAACACTCACAATTGACTCAGCCTGCCAGAGCAGAAAAGCAAGCGGTCCGCTTTCGGGCACCTTGCTATGCGCGGGCTACGTCCAGAATCCGGGCGTATTGTGTTGAAAAACTCTGCCACCCGTTTTGGTCGGTAACACTAGAACTTTGGCACGCCTCGTAGTGTAACAATGATTCAAGCGGCAAGCTCACTCTGAATTTTTGTTGCCCGAAATTAACCTCCGGCGCGGCGGGGCCGACTTTTTCAACACAATACGGGCGTAAAGCTGACATTGATATCGCCCAACTCGCATAGGGAGAAATTGAATTTGGAGTCCCGAAAAAGGCATCGAACCAATGCATTAGACGGCTTTTGAGGGCCTTTTGAGGGCTTTTTGGAGACGACCGAATTCCTAGCTATCTGATAAGACGTAAAAAATTATTTCGAATGTGATGCCTCTTCTGGCACCATCACTTCTCAACATGCTGAAAATATAGAGAAATCGTCGAACAGACGGTCCCAAAAGCGTGTTTGCTACGATGGTTTGCTACGAGATTGTGGCCCATCGCCTGGTGTAAACCCTCAGAAAAGCGTCAGTTCTGGCAAGAATGGCTGCTACGAGAATCTGCTACGAGATTTCCCGAAAGGCGTGCGTCGAAGAGGACGGAATCTCTATTACCGCCACATGGTTCCGATTGACGCTCAGCGGCTGTTGAATCGGCTGGAAATCTGGCGGTCGTTGCGGACGGACAGTCTCAGTGTAGCGTTGCGTCGATTGCCCAGCGTGATCGCTGGAATTGAATCTCTGATTGAGCAGGCTCGTTCGACGGCTGGCCTGTCGGTTGATGCGACGCTGCTTCGACCGTCGAAAGACGATCTGGTCGCGTCCTCTGCCGTCGTGTCTGTGCCTGCTCCTATTTCGCAGCCATCGCCCGTGTCAGCGCTTGAGGGTGCTAGGAGAATCACGCTCGCCGAAGCATACCGCAGCTACATTGACGATCCGACGCGCGAGTGGAGCGCCAGCACGAGGGAAGCGTATGAGACGAGCCGAAAGCTCGCCGTTTCCATTGTGGGAGGGGGGGATGTGTCGCTGGCTTCAATTTCGCGGGCTCAATGCCGCGACCTCCTCGAAGTTCTGCGTTTCTTGCCAGCGAACGCATCGAAGGTGCACGCTCACGAATTGTCGCGTCGGCTTAGGACGCGTTGCATCTTCCATTGAAGGGACGATTAGCTGACCGGCTGCCCATGGCGGTGTTATGCAGGCTTTGGCCCTTGCGCGGCCGAGTTATGCGGGAAGGCCATCCCCCGATTGCCTTCCCGCCGCCGGTGCCAAAGCGATTGCGCGTGCTCAGAACCCGCGCTTGCGCTAGTGCCGACGAGACCGGTTTTGGCTAGTAATGCGATTCGCTCGCATTTGCAATAAAGGATCGGGCTGGCGTAAAAAAACCGGCGCGGGCCGGTTGGTGGCGATCCCTTCATAGGGTCGCGAGATTGCCATTACGGCCAGAAGGAAAGAGGCGGGGCCGAAACCCCGCCTCCTCGCAAAGACTACATATCGTCCACGGCCTTGCTGACCAGCACGTTCACCGCAACGCGGCGGTTCTGTGCCTTGCCTTCGGGCGTGGAGTTATCGGCCGTCGGGTCGGCTTCCGACATGCCGGTTGGGGTCAGCATGCGATAGGGTTTCCAGCCGCAGGCCTGCTGCAGATGGTTCACCACGCGGCCCGCGCGCTTCTCACTCAGCACCTGGTTAAATTCCTGGCTGCCGTCGGAATCGGTGTAACCGACCACCAGCATCAGGGCGTTATCCATGCCTTCGGCCTGGGTCGCGGTGTTGCACAGCGCCTGCTTCGCTTCTTCGGTCAGGTTGAACTTGCCGCTGGCAAAATTGACGTTGGTGACCGCCTTCACATTATACTGGTCGATATCACCGAACCGACCACGCAGGGCCTCGGTCGCGGCGGCGTTCTTTTCGATCGCCAGTTCATTTTCGGCGAAACGCTGGCCCGTGCCGTTTGCGATCATTTCGGCGGTCTTCAGGTCCTTGGACTTCAGATCGATTTCACCTGCGACAAGTCCGCCGCTCCACTGCAGCGTCTCGACCGAAACGGGCAGGCCGTTCAGCAGCTGGTTCGATGCCAGACGGTCCTTGTTCAGGCCCAGAAAGCCGCCGCTCGACTTGATCTTGGTCTCGTCGGTCACGGTGATCACGGTCTTGGTGCCGTCTTCCGCCGTGATTTGCATCTGATTGCCGCTGCGCGCAGTGATCATGCCTTCGATGTCGGGGCCATCGGTCATTTGCGACAAGGCAGGCATCTGCGAGCCATACGAGCTGGTCAGCACATCGCCGCTGGCCTGATCCTGCGCATGCGCGGCAACGCCGCCCGTCACGGGCAGGGCCATCGCGGCCAGCAGCAACATTGCCTTGGAACGTTTGGAAAGGGCATTCATACAGGTCACTCCTTCAGTTCGATCAGCCGATCATCGCGTTGAATGCGGGCCGCTCTGCCCCGCTTCCCCCCGTGATGCGTGTCCGACTGTCAGATCTCTCACCCCACTTGAAAAACTCATGCGACATCGCTGCCGCACCAGAACGCCAGTGCTGACTGTTCACCTTAACCTTGCTGTCAGATGAACAGCTTTTGCAGGACGACGAGTTGAGTGGTCCGCTTGACCGGCTTGTGCGACGAGCCGTTGCGGAGAGCTTCGGACGAAGGCCCGATCGGGCGGTGTTCAAACCGCTTTTGTGCCTGTGCCGGTGCAGAATCCGACGGCGCGTTAGTGCAGCAAGAATGCGTCCATAATGTGTCCATATTGCGCGCCGAAACCGTCTTGCCGCCGCAACCTTGGCGCGGAAAAAAGGAACGGAAATGAAAACTCGACGGATCGGTATATCGATGTTGGCACCGGTGCTGTTCGGCACGGCCATTTGGGCGCAGACGGTCAGCCCCGCCGCGGCACAGCAGCGGCCCGAGCGACCCGAAGGCGGTCGTGGGCCGAGCGAGGCGATGCTGGCGGCATGCAGCGGCAAGCAGGAGGCTGATGCATGCAGCGTTGCCAATGCGGACGGAACCGAGGTTGCGGGCACCTGCCGCGCGCCCAAGGGTAAGGCGCCTGCCTGCCTGCCCGAAGGCATGGGGCCGCCGCCCGGACGCCAGGGCGGTCCCCGCAGCACGCCCGACGACAACGCCGATTGATATGTCGGGACGGCTGACCGGCGAAATGCCGGTCAGCGCGGCTTGCGCGCGGGTCGCGTCGGTTCGAAGCGATAGCCGGACCCGTAAACCGAACCGATCCCGCCCGCATCCGCGTTCACCGCCGCCATCTTGCGGCGGATATTCTTTACATGGCTGTCGATGGCGCGGTCCCCGCTTTCCAGCGCATGTTCGCCAAGCTGGTCCAGCAATTGCGCGCGCGAATAGACGCGGCCGGGATATTTCATCATCGCACCCAACAGGCGAAATTCCGAAGGGGACAGATCCAGCCATGCGCCATGCCACGCGATGCGCTGGCCATCTTCGTCCACCAGAAACGCTTGCGCTTCGGGATTGCGGGTCATGCGCCCTTCCGACCGGCGGATCAGCGCGTTGATGCGCGCGACCACTTCGGCGGGGCTGAAGGGCTTGGTCACATAATCGTCGGCACCGATGTCCAGTGCTTCCAGCTTGTCGCGCTCTTCCACCCGCGCGGTCAGCATCAGGATCGGAGCGGGAAAAAACTCGCGCAGCTGGCGGCACAGATCGACGCCGTTGCCCGCAGGCAGCATCACGTCGAGGATGATTGCGGCGGGCGGTTCGCGGCGCGCGCAATCGACCACCGAACGGGCATCGGGGAATATGCGCGGACGGTGGCCGTGCCCTGCCAGATAATCGGCCACGATCTGCGCAATCTTGGCATCGTCTTCGACGACAAAGATGGATCTTGCAGTGCTCATGCGCTTTGCGTCCGTGCATCGACGGGCAGGGTGATCGCGATTTTCACCCCGCCAAGATCCGATGGACCCGCAGCAATGGTGCCGCCATGCGCCGCCGCAATGGCGCGCGCCACTGCCAGCCCCATGCCGCTTCCGCCCGAAATCCGGTCGCGCGCTTCCTCCAGCCGGTGGAGCGGTTCGAACATCTGCTCCAGCTGGTCGGCAGGCACGCCGGGGGCGGTGTCCTCCACCGTGATCGACACCGCTTCCCCGTCCGATGCCAGCGTCACCCGCACCATGCCGGGCGCGTTGGTATAGCGGATGGCATTGGTGATCACATTGCCCAGCAATTGTTCAATTCGCTGCCGGTCCCAAATGACGGGCAAGGCAAGGTCGGGGCGGCTGTCGGTTTCGATATCCAGACCCGCCTCGTCCAAAGCGGTGCCGAAGCGGGCGGTGATCCCCTCGACCAGCAGCACCGCATCGGTCTCCGCAAGACATTGCGAGGGCGCACCCAGATCGCTGACGGCCATGAAGTGCAAATCCTCGATCAGCAGGTTCAGCCGTTGCGCTTCCTCGGACAGAGATTTTACTGCCTTCATATCGATGGGGCGGATGCCGTCTTCCAGCGCGTTCAGCTCGCCGCGCAGCACGGTCAGCGGCGTGCGCAATTCATGGCTGATCTCGGCCAGCCAGCGCCGCCTTGCGCTTTCCAAGCGCGCAAGCCCTTGGGCCATGGCGTTGATGTTCTGGCCCATAAGCGCAATCTCGTCGCTGCCGCGCGTTTCGACCCGCGCGGCGAAATCGCCGCTGGCGATAGCATCGGTCGCCTGTTGCACCGCCGCGATCTTGCGCACCGTGGCGCGGGCAAGGAACCATGCGAACAGGCCCGACAGCAGCAAAAGCAAGCCAGTAACGATGATCACCCCGCGGAACTGGCCGCGCAAAAACACGAATTCGATCGAGCGCGGGGCAGGGCCGCGCGGGGCAAGCCGTGCGGTGGCAACCGGCTTGCCGTCGAAACGGATGGGTTCGGACTGGCCGGAAGAGGCGGATGAAGGGGATTCCGGCGTGGCATTGGTCGCGCCGCTAAAGATCAGCCTGCCGCCGGTATCGTAAAGCTGCAGGCGGCGGGCGAACATGTCGGGCGGTGGCGGGCCCATGCGCGGCGGGCCGCCGGGACCTTTCGGGCGAGGTTCCTCACCCTTCGGCTCGGGCGGACCGTTTTTTTGAAACAACGGTCGAAACGGACGCCCTTCCTGTTCCAGCCGTTCGCGCAGGAATTGCGGCGGAAAGCCGCGAATGCGCCCCTCGTCCGCCATTTGCCGGACGGCAGCCTTCAGGCTGGCCGGATCGGGCGCGAAATCCCCTGCGGCATCCTTCTCCTGCAAAAAAGTCTCGAAATCCCCCGCGAATCCTTCAAGCAATTCGGCGTCGCGCGCGTCGAGATAGCGGTCGAAGCCGCGATCAAGGTTCCACGCCAGCACCCCCGCCATCAGCAGGGCGGCCAGCATCGCGGTGAGCGAGAAGAACAGGAAGTGCTTGTGTATAAGGCGCATGGATATCCGTCCGTCCGTACAGCCAAATGCAGGACGGACAACAGCCCATAGCGAAGCAGGCAAATGTGAGCGAATTATGGGCAGCGCCCAATCCGTGGTGGGCGCGGCAGGGATTGAACCTGCGACCCCACCCGTGTGAAGGATGGGAATAACGGGAATCTGCGGTTCTTAAAAATAGAAAAAGACAATAAAAACAATGTGTGAATCCCGCTGGTGTTCGCCGCTGCCCACCCAAGTTTTTCATGTTTTTTTCATGGATTTTGGGATAGCGGTTTCGAATGCCAGATTTGAGCCGCATCGGGGATCGTGAAAAGTTGAAGCCAAAGGCGGGTGATGAACCGCATTGGCATCGCCTGCGCCAAGGCGTCTACCTTGGTTATAGGCCATCGAAGAAGACGGACGGCGGCACGTGGTTTGCTCGATTCTACGACGCGGACACCAATCGCAACAAGCGCAAGCGGCTTGGCGATTACGGCACGCTGACCGGACATGATGTCTTCAAGCAGGCCAAGACCGATGCTGAGGCCTGGGCGGCAATTGTGGAGACCGGCGGCGAACTCGCCCGTGATATGGAGACGGTGAAGGATGCCTGTTTCGCTTATCTGGAGGAAAAGCCCAATTCCATCGCTGAAGGTGTGTTCCGGAGACATGTCTACGACGATCCCATCGCCAAGGTGAAGCTCGACAAGCTTCGGCGGCACCACTTGCGCAGCTGGCGCAAGCGGCTGGAAAAGGCGCCCGCCTTGTTGTCCCGGACCAAGGAAGGTGAGAAGCGTTGGAAGGAACGAGCGAAATCGACAGTGAACCGCGACATGGTGCCATTGCGCGCAGCGCTGGGGCGTGTTCTCACGGCCGGCTCCCCCAATACCGATGCAGCTTGGCAAGAGGCGCTCAAGCCCTTCAAGGGCGCTGACAAGCGCCGAGAACTCTATTTGGACAAGGCTGAGCGCAAGAGACTGATCGATACCGCCCGCGCGGAGGTGCGGCCGTTCCTTAGGGCGCTATGTCTCCTGCCATTGCGTCCCGGCTCGCTTGCAAGCCTTGTCGCACGTGACTTTGATGAGCGCACCCGCACACTTACAGTTGGCAAGGACAAGAACGGCAGCCCGCGGCAGATTTCGTTACCACAAGTGATCGCCAATTTCCTTGCCGTTCAGGCGAAGGGCAAATTGCCAACCGCGCCCGTCTTTGCTCGGCACTCGGGCGCCGCTTGGAACAAGGATACTTGGAAGCATCCGATCAAGGATGCTGTAAAGGAAGCCAGCTTGCCAGATGCCGTGTCGGCTTACACCTTACGCCATAGCGTAATCACGGACCTTGTACGCGTGCGCTTGCCGATCCTGACCGTTGCCCAATTGTCAGGGACAAGTGTCGCGATGATCGAGAAACATTATGGCCATCTTGTGCGCGACGATGCCGAAGACGCGCTGGCGACCTTAGTCCTCTAGCAATTGGTCGGCCAAGAAGCTTCCAGACAGCATCAACAAATTTGCATGGGAGAGAGGCTACGAGCCCCCTTTATCTGCCCCCCCTGAACCCCCACCCCGGAAAACCGCAAATTCGCGCGCCGCGAAATCGGCGTGTGAACGGGTAAGCGTCACAACACCTGCACGTCTGCAAGGATGGCTGAAGAATGACGCGCAGGGACACGGTGAGGGGTGACGACTTAGCGAAGCCTCAGCGTCAGCGAAATGTCCGCTAGACGAAGACACAAAAAACTCCCTTCTGGGAAAGTTTATTCGATCGCTAAACCTGGACAAGGATCAGATGGCAACACTGCAGGATGCGCACGCCGCGCTGACCCTCGAATGCCGGTGGAGCGGATTAAAAAATTGATCTGGATCGACCGAGAAACTCGTCAGGAATAGAGGATACGACGGCGTCAAACTTATTCATGTTGTGACCCTTTCAATAAGCAGATTGGTTAGCTCACCTAAGATAGTCGGAGCAAGAGAGGCAGTGCCGAGGACCGATGTCCCACGACCATTCCTGTCGTATGCGTGCGTCAGACGGATCACATGACGATCTACTCCGCTCTTCGCCCACGACGGCGCCGCAATAGTTCCTACGCTTCCGCCGCCGCATCATCCATAACTGCCGCCGAGCATCGGGTATTCCTCCACGCCTGGTGCTCGGCAATCGATCGGATGACATCGCGCCAGTTGCGTGGGCGCGGGAAAGACATGCTCGAGGTCTGGCACGATCATATCGACGATCCCGATCATGTCATGGACGATCCGGAGGATTTCGATAAGCTGACGACACAGAGCTACGTGCCGCTTCTCCGCAGTCTCGCCGACAAACACGCCCTGCTCAAAAAGCCCGGCCCGGCACCTCTCGACCGCCGCATTTCTTGGCTGGGCGCAACGCTCGGGCTCGATGACATAGAAAAGACAATCGTCGCCAGCGTCGCACGATACGCGCTTTTCGAATGCTGGGAAAATTTCATTGATGCGCTGCCCGGACGCAACTCGAATTGCAGTATCGGACGCATCGCCTTCGCCAGCGGGCTCTCGCCCGCGCGGGTGGAGGCGCGGCTGGCGACAGGCTCGCGGTTGTGGAGCACCGGCTTGATCGATCAATCGCATGACGGATCGACCAATGCCAACGCATTGCTAAGCTTCATCGCGGGTGTCCGATCGGGGCCTTCAAGCCTGCCAAGCCTCCTAATGCCCTCGGCTTCGCCGTCCTCGTTGACGTGGAGCGACTTCGATCATCTGGGCCCCCAGCGCGAGCTTGCGAAGCGCCTCATGGCGAGTAATGAGGGGGTCGCGATCCTGCTGTATGGTCCGCCCGGAACCGGCAAAAGCGAGTTCGCCCGGCTGCTTGCGTCAAGACTTGGTCGCAAAGCAGTTTTCGCCGGACTTTCGGATGACCGTGGAGGCGAACCCTCACGGCGTGAACGGATCGCGCATCTTACGATCCTGCGCGCGCTTACCCTCAATGATGCCAGCAGGATTGTCGTTATGGACGAGGCAGACGACATCCTCGTGCTGCAAGACCCCGGCGACCGCGAGCATCGATCGAAATTGTGGCTCAACCGGCTGATCGAGGATGGCAAGCGTCCGACGATCTGGATCGTCAACGAGCCAAGGATGCTCGAGGAATCGATTATCCGGCGCATGAGCCTCGCGCTCGAATTTCCTCGCCCTCCGCTTCACGTGCGCCGGAACATCGTTGGAAAGCACGCCAAGGCTGTCGGCATCGACATGTCCGAACAGGACCTCGCTCGCCTTGCCGCGCTGCCGGCAGCACCAGCCATTCTCGCCTCCGCCATTCGTGGAGCCAGCATGGCGCGCGGGAGCGCCGGGGACGCCCAGGCGATCGGCGAGGGACTTGTGACGGTAATCCAGGGCCGCCCTCCCGAGCCGTTCTCTCTTCCCGTGGCTTATGATCCGGACCTGTCATTGGCGGATCAGGACCTTGGAGGCTTGGCGACCAGACTCGCAGCGTCGGCTGCCCGAAACTGGTCATTGCTGCTTTCCGGCCCAAGTGGAACGGGAAAAAGCGCCTACGCTCGCCATCTCGCTGAGCGGCTGGGCATCGAGATTATCGAAAAGCGGGGTTCCGACCTGCTTGGTATGTTCGTCGGCCAGACGGAAATGCAGCTCGCGCAGGCCTTTGCAGAGGCGTCGCGCGCAGGGGCAATGCTGCTGATCGACGAAGCCGACGATTTTCTCTCGGATCGCCGCGATGCTCAGCGTGGGTGGGAGCGCAGCATGGTCAACGAGATGCTGCGCCAGATGGACGGCTTGGCAGCGCCATTCGTAGCGACCACGAATCTCGCTGACCGGCTCGACCCGGCGGCGCTTTACAATGCATGCGGAATTCCGCGCTCTCGACCCGCAGCGGGCAGCTGAGCTATTTTCAAGCTGGTTCAGCTTGCCGCTACCAAAGGCGATTATCTTGTTTGGGCAGACCCCCGGCGATTTCGCGGTCATTGACGCGCGACGCAAGTTGCTGGACGAACGCGACCCGCACATCCTTGCAAGGTGGCTGCGTGCCGAGGCAGAGGCGCGAGGATGCGGTCGGAAAATAATGGGGTTCGCAGCATGATCGACGACAGCGTTCGGGATAGAGCGCGCGGTGCGCTTCTCGGACTGGCAGTGGGTGACGCTGTCGGCACCACCCTGGAATTCAAGTTGCGCGACAGTTGTGCGCCGTTGACCGATATGATCGGTGGCGGACCCTTCCGCTTGGCCCCCGGCGTCTGGACCGACGACACCAGCATGGCCTTGGCACTCGCCAACAGCATTACTGAGCGGGGCGCGCTAGATCCGGTCGATCTGATGGAGCGCTTCGTGCGATGGTGGCGGCAGGGCAAGTACAGTCCGACTGGTGACTGTTTCGACATTGGCATTACGACGCGATCTGCGCTCGCGCGGTTCGAGCAAACGGGCGATCCCTTAGCCGGCTCCCGCTCGCCCGATGCAGCGGGCAATGGCTCGCTGATGCGCTTGGCTCCCGTGGCGATATATGGCTTGTCCGCGGGAGTTGCTGTCATGCGGAATGCTGCGCGGATACAGAGTGCGACTACCCACGCAACGCGGGCCTGCCTCGATGCCTGCGAGGCGTGGAGCGTCATCGTTTATGAAGCGATCAGTGGAGCATCGTCGGAACATGCGATGAGGGCTGCGACCGACCTCGATCTTGTCGAGCCTATCTCGGCAATCGTGCGCGGATCCTGGCGCGGGAAAGTTCGCGATGAAATCTGCAGTAGCGGTTATGTCGCGCACTCGCTTGAGGCAGCGTTATGGTGCGTCGGCCAAGGTGGTGATTTCCGAGAGGTAATCCTTCGCGCGGCCAATTTGGGGGACGACGCCGACACCACTGCCGCGATTACTGGGCAATTAATGGGCGCTCTGGTCGGCGAGAATGGCATTCCTGCTGATTGGTTGATCAAACTGGCGTGGCGCGATCATCTTACCCGCATGGCCGACGGCTTGATAATGGCGACAGAAAGCTAGGCTAAGTCGAAACCCGTTTTAGTTCGGATCGCCAAAAAAATTCTGCGAGACCAATGTGCGGATTGATGTGCTAATTGCGTGATTTTCGATAAAAGCGCGAAAAATGATCTTGGGAAAATCATTCTGCGATGACCAAGCGCCTTAGCAATCTCGACCGCACAATGAAGCTGGTGCATGTGCTTACGCAGAGCATCGAAGGTCTCACTCTTGACGAAATGGCGGCCTTGCTTGAGGTCAACCGGCGAACAGTCGAGCGCTTGCGGAACGTCATTCTGATTCATTTTGATCTCGAAGAAACAATCGATGGTCGGGTCAAGCGATTTCGGATCAAGGACAGCCCGGGACGTGCCTACGCAAGGCCGAGTTCTTCGGAGGTTGCTGCACTTCAGTCCGTGGTTGATGCCGGACGCCGCGAAGGTACGGTCAACACCGAAGCGCTTGAGAAGTTGCTTTCCAAGATCAAGATTGCCTTCGATAGCGCGGAAAGGCGTCGGCTGGACAACGACCTCGATCTGCTCACCCGCCTACAACGGTCGCGTGTCGCAGCGGGGCCTGCCGTCATTGCCTCGCCCGAAGATCTGACGACGATCCAGTCTGCCATCCTCGCATCCCATTGTGTCGACTTCGATTATCAGCCTGATTGGGCGGATGAGCCGTCGTGGCGGAGGGTTATACCCCATGGTCTGATCCATGGACCGATCACCTACCTCGTGGGCAAGATGCCTGACCGGGACGATCCGCCGTGTACCTTCCGCCTGGACCGCATGACCAATGTTCGGGACAGCGGGATTGTCGGATGCCCTCCCGAGGATTGGGATCTCGATGCATGGATGGCCCGCAGCTTCGGCATCTGGCACGAGGCAGGTCATGAGATCGTTCTGCGAGTGCTAGCCCCGGCGGTTGATCGGGCGCGGGCTTGGCGGTTCCATCCCCATCAACAGTTTGAAGAAGTTGGCGACGAGCTGCTTGTTCGTTTCCAATCAGGCGGCTTGTTTGAACTCGCCAATCACTTGTTCGAATGGGCCGGCGAACTGGTGATCGACGGCCCTGACGCACTCAAGGAAATAATGGAGAAGCGCATCGCTGCCGCGCAGACAATGCTGCGACCAGATTTGTCGTAATTTGCAGGTAAGGGGTGACACTGTGGTGCAGGGCGAATTCTGAGGGGTAATCTTGAATGTTTGAAAACTGCCATCTTCGGATCGGCGAAGCGCCCTTTACGAGCTGCATGCCCCTCAGCGCGCAGCTCCTGGGAAGCCTTTATGCCTTACCTCAGTCCACCGAGAAGCCGCTGCGCGAGGCCCTTGATGCCTTGGGTGACAGCGTCCCTTGGGCAGAAAGCTTCGCGGTAGCGCCTGAGCAGACCACTGGTGCCGTGGGGGCGATGCTCCGCCACATGATGATGGCGACGCGTGATCTCGATCCGGCGTCGATCGAGATTGATGTGCTGCCTGGCGAGGGAAGGGCGCGCCTTCATTTGGAAGCGCTGCGCAACCTCTGGATCATCAGCGATACCCTTGTTCCGTCCGATCTTGCGACGCTCAAGGCTTTCCTTGCAAGTAACGCAGATGATGCTCTGCAGCCGTTGCAGGTTGTCTGGGATCGAGACTGCGTTCAGCTGACCCCGCTGGAGCGAGCGGTGATCGAGCACATCGAAACCCATCATGGCCAGCTGAGCGCGGACGATAATGACGTCGTCCGTCTGATTTCTGACCGGAAGCTGGCGCGGGCAACCGGATCGTGTCTGGCAGGCCATGTACAACGCCATCTTCTGGATCCGGATGTACCGGTCATGCCGCTCGACGACAGCCTGGCCATACTGTCCGTCCGAGACTCCCTGACCGAATGCGAGGCCGCGGCGGCCATCGTGCAGCGATTGCTGACTGATGATGCAACTCTCGCAGCCAGCGACATTGGCATCATCGTCCCGCAGGGGGCGGAATATGGTCATTATCTGGCAGAGACCTTCGCCCACGCTGGTTTGGTTGCCTCATCGCTTCCTGGGTTTGGTCAGCGGAGGAACATTGGCGGAGAGGCTCTTCTGCATTTCCTTCAATGCCGACGTCGGCCAGCTCCCGCCATGGCGCTCGCATCGCTCTACTGTTCACCAGTCCTGTGCTGGCCCGAAAAAGTGGGGACGGCCCTGGCGGCTGCCGTCATGGACGGCGATTTTCAGCCAAGGGATGTTCGTGACTTCACAGGCAGACAGGCCGCTCTATTCGCCCTGATCCGCTCGAATTCGCCTTCGACCAACGGCCAGCTCAAGGAGCAGGTTCGATCTTTCCAGAGGCTGCTCAGCGACAACGAGGCGCTCGCTGAGGATGTCGCTGAAGCGAAGCAACAGGCATCGCGCCTGATCGCTGCCCTTGGCAATGCCAATGACGCGGCAGAAGCGGAACTGGAGAAAGCCATCCAGATGGCAGCGGCCTACCAAGCTGCGCCACCGGCGAGAGGAGCTTACTTCCTCGGTGGCATCTCGGTGATGATGGCCCACGAAACACCGAAGCGGCCGTTTCGCAAGCTTCTCGTCCTGGGCTTCAATGACGGTGCCTATCCGTCACCGCCCGCGGGCAATCCGTTTTTCCTCGACAGCGAAGTCGCATCGATTGCCGATGTGACGGGCATCCAGCTGCCATCGCAGGCGCAGCAACTCGCTGCCGCGCTCGAGCTCTTCACGCGCCAGATTGGTGCAGCGAGCGAGCAGGTTATCCTCATCCTGTCAGAGCGTGATCGCAGTGGTAGCTCGCTTTCGGCGTCGTCGAGCCTGCCGCTGATCTCGCGGCTTGTGGAAGGGATGGAGGACCCAGAGAATCTGATCGTGCCTTTGAACCATAGCGAGGGAACGATCTGGGACAGGCTGGTGGCGTGGAAGCCCAGACCAGTGATTGAACCGGCGCTGATGCCGGAGGTGCCGCCGCACTATGCGTTCGACTTCAATCTTCTGGGGCTGCGCCAGAAGCAAGACGGCAGTGTGCGAGCGCAGAGCCCGAGCCGGCTCGAAAAGCTTCTGGTCAGTCCCCTGGCCTGGCTCCTCGCTGAGCTGGGCGCCGAACATGTTTCCTGGCAGCCCGAGGCGCTTGACGTCATGCTTCGCGGATCCCTCGCGCACGAGGTTTTCGAGCGCCTGTTTGTGCCGGGCAAGACGCATCCGTCCAACGAAGAGATCGAAGCCAAGGTCCCCGACCTACTGCTCGATCGCATTCGCGCATTGGCGCCGTTTCTCCAGACGTCGGCATGGGCGGTCGAGCGCAACACGCTTGAGGCAGAAATCACCAAGTCCGCGAAGCATTGGTCGTTGGTCCTCAAATCTCTGGACGCCGAGATCGTGGGCAATGAGTTCTGGCTGTCGGGAGAGCTGTTCGGTCATCCCGTGCACGGCAAAGCCGATTGCTTGCTGCGGCTTTCCGATGGGCAGCCGATCGTCGTGGATTACAAGAAGAGCAGTTCCGGCACGCGGCGTCAGCGCCTCCAGAAGGGATGGGATCTACAGGTCGATCTCTACCGGCGCATGAGCGTTCGGCTCGACGAGCGCAGCAACGAAGGCGTGGTCCGTATTGCCGAGGCGTTGAACGGGTGGTCGAAGCTCCCGGCAGTCGCCTATCACACGCTCAATGACGAGAATGTCCTGCTCAACGGGATCGACGAGTTCGATAGCGCTGAGGTCGAACTTGTTGCGGGCGATATTGCCGAGCATGCGCTGGCGCTCATTTCGGCGCGTTTCGATGCCCTCAAGGCAGGACGCCTCGATACCAACACTACAGCCGATGAGAAGTTCTTCCAGCGCTCTGCCGCGCTCGGCACTTATGCGCTGGAAGACAGTCCGTTGATCGCCGCTTTCATGCGCGACGACATTAACCCCTCGGTGGCCCTTACTGACAATGAAGATGACTGAGCTTTCGATCGTTCCAGCCGGTGCAGGGGCTGGCAAGACCCATCACATCCAGGAAACCCTCACCCAGTGGGTGCGCGACGGCAAAGTTCGGCCCGAGCGGATACTGGCGGTCACTTTCACGGAGGCCGCGGCTGGGGAACTTCGCCAGAGGATCCGTGGAGCACTGATTGCCGACGGCAATCTGCAAGCGGCTTTGGCCGTTGAGCGAGCCTATGTTTCCACAATCCATGGCCTTGGACGCCGATTGCTGATCGAGCACGCCTTTGCGGCAGGCTCTTCGCCGCAGCAACGTCTCATCGCCGAGGACGAGCAGGACCTGCTCATCCGCCGCTCGATCGAGGAGAACCAGGCGCTAAGCGAGCTCTCCCGTAACCTCGGGGCCTATGGCTACCGGGGAAGTTTCACCTCGGACGACACGGCTGAAGACAGCTTCCGCAAGACGTTGCTCGGCGTGATCGCACTGCTGCGAACGCTTGGACCGCGGGGCGGTGATCCGGCGATGGCCGACTTTGTCGATGCGTCGATCAGGCAGGGATATCGCCAGCCGGTCGGGACGCCAGTGGCCCTGGCGGCTGGCTTGAAACAGGCTGTCGACGCGCTGCTTCTCGCCTTTCCGAGATCGCTGGCGGACGACGCTGGAAGTGCCGCGGCCAAGACGGCGTTTCGGGATAATTTCCGCGCCTTGAAGCAAGCCGAACAACTCCTCTCGACCGGCGGAAAGGACTGGAAGCTCTGGCAGCGGCTGCGTGATCTCCGCCAGTCCAAGCGCGGAAGTCCGACACCCGATGGTTACGATGACCTGGCCGCTGCAGTCATGGCGGCGGCCGATACACTGGTCTATCATCCAGGCCCGCTCGAAGATGCGGTATCCCATGCTCGCGCGCTCGTGGAAGGCGCGCAATCAGCTATGTCAGACTACGAGATCCGCAAGCGGGAACTCGGCGTCATCGACTTCAGCGACATGGTCACCAACGCCGCGCGGATACTCGACGAGCAGCCCGGCGTGCTTGCTGCGATCATGGACGAGGTGGACTGCGTCATTGTCGACGAGTTCCAGGACACCAATCCGATCCAGTTCACGTTCCTATGGGCCTTGGCGCGGCAAGCGAAGCGCTCACTCGTCGTCGGCGATACCAAGCAGGCGATCATGGGCTTTCAAGGCGCAGACCCGAGGCTGACGGTCGCGCTTACGAAGCAATTCGAAACCAGCCCGCTCAACCGGAACTGGCGTTCCGATCCACGGATCATGGATTGCGTCAACGCGCTCGGCCCTTGCCTTTTTGGCGATGACTACACTTCGCTCACCGCGCAAAATCCCACCGGGCATGAAACGGCGCTTGAGGTCATAGAACTGGCGAACAAGCGCGGCGCGCGCTCGGGAGGGAAGCCCCAGCATTTCGTCGCGGATCGCCTTCTCTCCCTGCTGTCCGACGATCATGTGATGATCATCGACAGGCATACGAAGACTTTGCGGCCGTTGGAGCCCAGAGACATCGCGGTTCTGTGCCCCACCCATAGCCATTGCTCGAGCTATGCCAGCGCGCTGCGGTCCCTCGGCCTGCCGGTTCGCGTGGCTGAGGGTGGCTGGTGGCAGAGCAAGATCGTCCAGGCCGCGTGCTTTGCCCTGCGGTTTGCCGTCGATCCTGCAGACAGCCATGCCGCGATTTGTACGGCCGCGCTTGGTCCTGGAGCCACAGCACTTCCGGACGCGATCAGGGCGCTTGCCGAGCAAGGCTGCATCGACACGCCTGAATTGTCTGCGCTGCAGACACTTTGGCCCGAATCGCTTGCGACCCCGGTAGACCGTCTGGTGCACCAGGTCATCGAGGTGTCGGGGCTTCGCGACTGGTGCGACAGGCTCGATGACCCACCCCAGATGAGAGCAGACCTGCTCCGGTTCGAGGCAGAAGCGGCAGCATTCATGGATGCTCACCGCGACATGCGCGAAGCATCCGGCTTTTATGGGCAGAGCGCTAACGTCTTTCTCGGCTGGCTTGAAAATAAGGTCGGTCTCAAAGGTGAAGATCTGCGGCCTAACCCTTCGGGCAGTGAAGCCGATGGCATCGAAATCGTTACCTGGCACGCATCCAAGGGACGTGAATGGCCAATTGTCGTTGTCTGCGGACTCGACCACAAGCTCGACCCCCGTGCTGGGACATTCAGCACCAAATTTCCGGGGTTCGATGATCTCGATCATGTGATCGAGGGAGCAACGCTCGCCTATGCACCCGAATTTGCCGCGCCTGAAGCGACCGATCGCTTTCTTCATGAACTCCATCCGGTGTCCGAAGAAACAGCGAGGCGGCTGCTTTACGTGGCCCTGACCCGTGCGCGGGACCGCCTGATTATCGAATGGCCGCAGGACGATGGCAAGCTTGATCCGCCTCTGCCGATCACTGGCCGCCGCCTTCTGAACGATGTCTGCGGCATCAGATTTCAGGGTAACCAGATCAGCGTCGGCAATGAGGATTTTCCTGCCCGCATGACGATCTGCAGCAAGGAGTTGCCAGCCTCGTTCGAGGCTGAGAACAAGGTTCATCTCGACGCGTCCGACCGCGAGCTGCGATTTGCCCTGGAGCGGCGCCCGATCGACGCAATGACATCTGTGGTAAGCCCCTCGCAGGCAATTGCTACGTCACGCCCGCTTCCATCTCACATCGAGACGCGTGTGATCGCACCAGGTGTAAAGCTGGCCGGACCTGATCTCCTGCAGGCGACCGATAAGGGCACGGCGATCCACGAAGCGCTGCGCATTCTCCTCTGCCGCCCTGATCTACGCCACAGGGTTCAGGCGCATTGCCGCATTCTCGATGCCGAGGTCGAATTTCTATCGCAGCAGGCAGATGCCCTACGCCAGGCTCTCGCGGACCTTGGCTATCCGCGACTGCATGTTGAGCAACCGATCGAGGTTCCTCTTTCAGATGGTGGGAGCCAGAGCATCATCCTGGATCTCATCGCTGAAAGTCCCAATGGCTTCATGATCATCGATCACAAGAGCGGGGCAGTCACAGATCATGCGCTGCGCTTCGAACGCTACTGGCCGCAACTGGCAGCTTACATCGATGCAGTCGGCACTAAAGGGGCAAAGGCTGTTGATGGTGCGGCTATTTTTTGGACGGAAACCGGCGAGCTGACAATCGGACGCGGTCACCAGCCGAGTGCATGAAGATTGAACTGCGAACGGGTTGTTTGAGAAGTCATGACAATAATCAGCGCATCCGATTTTCAGCCACACTTTGATCGGTTTCAGGAGCTCATTACTGCCGAAAGCAAGGGGCACTCGTTTATCAATTTCACGGAGGGCAAAATCGCCGCATGGGAAGGCTACAAGCCAACGCTGCGTCAGGCTGCCCTTGCACGGCTTTCCCCCGATACATGGTCTCGCGAAAGCATCGGGTCGGGCTCAATTATTGAGCATGCCATCGACAGCATCGAGATACAGGACAACAAGGCCAATTTCGTCAACAACCTTGTCTTCTGGCAAAACCGCTTCGGGCACGCCAATCGGGATCACCGCATCTTGCTTGAAGCCCGTACGAACCGCAGTTTGAAGCACGCACTCGATGCTCTGCTGTTCGATCTCTACCGGGGAGATCGTCAAGAGGGCGTGGTCTTCGAAGAACTGGCCGAACTCACCGGGCACAAATACCCGCTGATCGCCTATCTCTACTTTCTGAAGGATATGACCCGCTTCATGCCGATCCAGCCAACGGGCTTCGATCGCGCCTTTGCGGCCATGAGCCTCGGGTTTTCGACACGACAGCAGTGTTCCTGGGACAACTACAGGAGGTTCAATGAGATTCTGTTGCAGCTCGTCCCGCTGATCGAGGCTGCTGCCGGCATCCATAATGTCAGGCCGATAGATGCTCACTCATTTTGCTGGATATATGCCCATCTTCTGAAATTGGAGGCTGAGGGTTCAATTGGTCAAACCGCGTTAGGCAAAGACGCGGGCCGCGTGGTCGGCGGCCAAGAAAAGTCTATCATTGCCATGCGTCTGTCGATCGAGGATACGGTGAGGAAATCGAACGGCCAGAGCATCGAACGCAGGATCAAGAACAAGGAATCAGGCCATTCCGCCCAAGAGCTCGAAGCTCTTCTCGCCGAATTGCTTGAACTTCAGGGAAACCGCTGCGCGCTGACCGGCATTCCTTTCCACTTTTACGGCCCTGACACCGATAGCAACCTCTTGCCGTCTCCTGACAGAATCGACAGCAGCGGGCATTACGTTCGGGGGAATATCCAAATCGTTTGCCGCTTCATAAACTTCTGGAAAGGGGCAAGCGACAACGAGGAGTTCAAGGAGCTCCTCATGCTTGTAAGGTCCGTGTGATCGCGCGCTTGTCTGCCGACGGTCATCTTCGGCTAAACAACGCAGGGTAGGGGTCGGATAACATTGCGTCCGGCATAGGTTTTCTCAAGAAGACCTCCCAGCCAGATCGGTTCAAGTGGATTTCCCTGTCGAAGTCCCCTTGCGTACATCGATCCATTTTGTCTTCGACTTCATATTTTCGCTCGATGAAGGAGCCGACCTGATCTTCGTCGAAGCTGTCCTTGAGATAGGGATAATTTATTTCCAAGGCGCTCGTGTCGGGACCCTGCTGCTGCAAGAGGCTGTTCACCTTCCCAAAGAGACGATCGACGCGGCCCACACGCTGCTCGTTATCGCCCGGTGTCCATGCGATACCGTAATGATGAACTTTTCTGCATTGCAGGTGCAGATTTACCCCCTCCTGGAAAACCGAAGTTGCCATCAGTGTGTTCGGATAAAAGGGGCTGTTGAAGCCGAGGATCAGGTGTTGCCGGTGGCTGGATTCGCCGCTTGCATACCACGCCGGGCTGGAAAGTGTTGTGAGTGTTCGCCACCCCTTGTTCCAAGCGTCGACTTCGTGATCGATGATCTTCGTGCAGAGCTGCTCGAAGGTTGCGATGGCTGAAGTAAAGTATTTCAGCAACAGGGAATCTGGAATTTGCAGGTCTGCAAATTCCAAGAATTTCCGGTAGCGCCGCTGGACATTGGCGTGCTTTTCCTCGTCGGCAAGACGCCGCTCGAAGGTCACATACCAGCCATAGAGTTCGACGATAACGGGGCTGGCGAAGAGAAATCCGGCTTTGATGTAGTTGGCAAAGTTTTCGGCAATGCGCGGCTGAGCGGTTGCCCAATCAACAAGTCTATCCCGCTGTGGCGCGGGCAGGTGATCGAATACCCGACCCCAGATCGTTTCGATCGGCGCATCGTATTCGCGCTGATCTCCGTCGTGAGGGCGCAATGCATCCAACGCGTCTCGGGGAAACTCGGGCCGTGTCTCCATTCGTTGCATCTGTGCAGCCTTGGCAAAATCCATGCGCTGCTTGCCCCCCTGCACGAAGTGGTAGTGCCAATGATAGGCACCTGATTGATAGTCAGAGGCGGGTTCCAGGAGCATCGAGAAGATGCCGGTTGTTTTGCGCAGATTGAGGCTGAAGCGGGAGCAGTCTGTCGGTGGTGCAGGCGGTCTGCCATCAGCCGCCTTCTTTGTCACAAACAGGTCTGCAACCCTAGAGCGAAGATAGTCGTGTTCGTCGACACTTTCGCTCTCGCCTTCGATCTCGTCCATCTGGTCGTCGTCGCTATCGATGTCGCGGCGATTGCTTGCACCTGTGATTTCGTTGAACACCTCACGCGACCAATTGCTTTTCTGCCATCGAAGACGAGCTTCTTCATCCCAGCCGTGGGTGTCCGCAATGTGCTTTGCGAGCAATTCGTCGTAACGCTCATTGATGCGCTTCGTGAGCTCTCGGACCGACGGGATACGGCGCACAAAGACGAGGTGCTTATCTTCATGCAGGCAGCGATCTGTGGTCATTTCGAACAGTTCTGATGGCGTACAGAGATTGACGATGCCATCGTATTTGGGGTGATCGGGAGCCGAGCCGAAAAGGCCGCGAAAATCGCCGCTCATGTCTTGCAGGAGCTGTGTGTCCGCAGCAGCCCTGAAGTCCTTCGAGCGCTCGTCATCCGATCCTTCGTTCTCGCTCTGCGCGTCACGGGCCAGATCACGATGGCCTGCGGATTCGAAACCTTCTAGATAACCATAGAGAGCCCGCCTCTTTTCATCCGCCACACCGCAGTCTTCGATCAGGCGCTTCTGGTAGAGCGCAAAAAACATCTCATCCTGAGGGTTGTCTCCAAATCTGCACGGAGTTGCGATTTCCCGGCGGTATTGGTGCTTTGTATAGCTAGTGCCCTGACCCTCCATGCGCCGAAACCGGCGAAGCGCGTAGGTGCCCATCAGCTCATCGACTTCCTTCCCTTCAAGTGAGACCTGGTCGACAAAGTAGGACAGGATGTTCGCCACATCACCAAGGCGAGTATGGCTCGGCGTTGCCGTCAGGAGTAAGGTGCGCCGAGCAATTTGACTCTCAGGCTTGCCGAAAAATTCTTCGGCGGCAGCGACGCGCTGCGATCCACCGCGGCGATTGCGGAAATAATGCGCCTCATCGACGACCATCAGATCGAACCCAGTCCCGCCTGTCGCGGCCAGAATTCGTTGCTGGAGCTTTCTGGCTACCTTCCCCGCAGCTCGAGCCTTGTCGTTGGATGCGTCGGCGCTATCGAGAAGGCCGCTGAGGGCATGGATTGTTGTGATGTAAAATTGGGCCGGCGCGTCATCTTTGGACCGCTGTTCAATTGCCTCGGTCAATTCCGGTAGGCGATAGTGGACTCCGATAGGCGGCACGGGTTTTCCGTCCATCTTGCTCTTAACGAAGCCATCGGCCTTTACGTAGAGGTCTCGAGTAAAGGACGAGAACTCACGTTGCCAATGCGCGCATATGTCGCGGTTTGGCGCGATCACCAGAATCTTTGCGTCGGGCTTCTTTCGCCACAGAAGTGCTGCTACGCCCAGTGCTTCAAAGGTTTTGCCCATGCCGACTTCATCGGCCAGGAGCGCAACCGGACTTCTTGAAAGCACGTTCCACAAATGAGCGACGCCTTCGGTCTGAAGCGCGGCCATTCCTGTCGGTTGGTCAGGCGCATAAGTCCATTCCCCGCTGACCCCGCCGAAGTTGATCCACTTCGCGACCTCCATTGGTTTCAAGCGTCGCCAGAACTCACTCATATGCTGCCTGCGCCCTTACCAGTGTGACATATTCTGCGGAGACCCCGTTCGGGGATTTGGGCACCGACATTGCTATGCTGTTCCATCGTGATTTGGGCGCCGGGGTATAGTTTGGCTCGCGACGTTTGTAGCCGTGAAGTAGCTTGCGGCGCCGGTCTTGAGCCAAGGCGCAAACGGTCGCGACTTCATTCGCGAGGAACCAATTGAACACTGAGCGATCCTCGGTTTGGATGGTTTCGCCGGCCTTTTCGACCAATTCGAGTAGACATCCAGGCGCTACGAAGACCTGCTTTTCCAACTGCTCCAGTTTGTCCACTGCAGAATACCGTTCGCGATAATCATGCATGGCTTTGAAAAGACGGAAATAGCTAATCGAACTGTGCTCGGAAATTTCTCGTTGGAGTAGCTCCCAGCCCAAGTCCGGTTGAGCGGGAGTGTCGTCAGGAAAGCTGTCGCTGTCGTCAGGACCTCGAAGGGGAAGGTCAGTAAGCGATCCCGGGTCATCCCCAAGCAACAAGGCTTCCAGGAGATCACTCAAGTTGTTGAAGATCTGAGCCCTGCGGGACTTCAGGTTGGTTTCACCGACGATGCCGCGATGAACCTCTTTCCCGTCGTGGTGCACACGAAAGATCCGATCTCTAAGCAGCACGCTATCATTCACACGGATTTGCGCCGGTTGCACGGGCTCACCGCTGCGGGCCCACTTCAATCGCAAAAGCGCATCTACACCGGGCAGTCGGACAGAGAATCCCTCGCGTCCTCCATTTCCCATCCACGCACCCGAAAACGTGTAGACTTGTGCATGCCAATCGAAGGTCACGTGCAGATCAAAGGGTGGCAGATCGGCGGGATTAAGTGCTTCCTCGGCCAAGAGCTCATCCGACGCGCAATCCCCATCGCTCAGCGCCAGTGCTTTGCCATGCATCAGCCGGCAGTCATTCGCATCTTCGATGATGATGCCTGCTTCAATGTTGTTGTCTTGGCTCCATTTTCCCCAGTCGTCGCAAAGGCTGTTGGAGCCGGGGGCAGTGAAGTTCCACGAGCCAACAGCCAATGCCTTGCCGACCTTCCAGATCTTCGCATGACATAAATCAGTTCTGTGGTCGCGTTCGACTGGAATATCATAGAACGTCAGTTGCCCGCGCGCGATCAACTGCCCTAGTTCCTCGCTCCATTGAGTTCTGAGGAATTTGTTCTGGATCCGATCAGCCACCAAATGGACACGCAGGTCACTGATCGCCGTCGAAGTTTGCAGCTTGCCGATAAAGTTTGCGAGGTTACGAGGCAGATATGGCGACCAGACGACGATGTCTGATGCCGCCGATCCGTCGAATAGTTGCGCTACGAAAGATTGGCTCTGGAGGCTATGGACAAATCGCCATTTTTCCTCGGTCTTGGCAAACTTTCGGCGCTCGGGGAGTTTGCCGCCACCGTCATGAATGTCGCTGGCATCCCAAAGCCGGTCGAAAAACCTGCGGATTTCTCGATAGTTATTTAGGCTTTCAACCTCACGGAATACGAATGCTTCCAGATTTCGGCCCCAGCCGGACAGCGTTAGATTGGCGCTACCTGCGCCGATGATGCGCCGACCTTTGTTGTCCTCAAGGTAGATGACTTTGGGATGAAAAAGACTGCGTTCGCCGAACCGCTCCGACAAGCGGTCGGGACGGACTGGGTGTATGGGAACGCATGTCCTCTTGATGCGGTTGGTGTCGATGAACCGCGGATCGCAAAAGACTCTGACATCAATGCCTTGATCCGTAAGTTCTTGCTGTAACTGCTCGAACTCGATCCGGCTTCGTGGAGGCTCGGCACCTACCACCGCAGGCAGGACAAATGTCTCGAGAAACTCGATGTCCAAGTTGAAAGTGGTGAACCATGCTCGGCGCAAGGGACCCATGCCGGTCACCTTACGCTTCAATTCCTGCAGGAGCTTCATACGACCGCCCCACGCAGGCCGTTCACGAAGCTGCTGAACTGGGGGAGATAATAGCTGTTGAGCCATGAACCCGGCGCACGGCTGTCAGGCTCGGGCAGAAAGACAGTTCGCGCGTGAACATTGATGGCGCCGCCGCTGCTGACATTAAGCCATGAAACCTGACCGCGGGATTGCATCACTGAGCCATGGTAATTCGCCATTTCGCGAATTTGATCGTCGAGACTGTTCGCGTTTGCAGCTTTCAAAAGCTGCTTGAGACGCTTTGCCCCCTCCGTGCCCTTAATGGCTGGCAGATCCGCATAGTCAGAAACCGCAGACGATACGCCTGGCAATCGCGTTGCGTCCCTGCCGAAGTTTGCCCACGCGTTCGCTACGTCAGCGGTTGATTGGGTTCGCCGAGATGCCATGAGAGTGAAAAGCAGCGAGCAATCCGCCAAGAACGGCTCCAAGTGCACAATATGCTCGAGCTTGGCCTTTTCTTCGGGCGCTAGATCATACGAAAGTGCCTGCTCGATTGCCCCCTGCGGCGAGAGATCGTCTGTTTTTTCGAGAACATCGAAAATTGCGCCGGCCGCACCTTGATTGAGCTCTGTCTGTAAAAGCCAAAAGTCCTTTGCGTAACTTCCGACTGCCTGAGGTGAGGCAAATGCTCGAGCGTATGCTCGGGTCAAATCTGCTGGGACATCGGCAAATGGAAGTTTCCCGCCTTGGATCGGTTGGGAGACGCATTCCTTGAGAAAGTCGTATGCCTTGCGTGCAACCTTGCTGAGCAAGCTCTTCGGTTGGCCGATTATGAGCCGTTCGGCATCAGCCCACCGACTTTGAAATGCTGGTTTGTGATAGTGATAATTGCCATCGAAGAAGCCCATTTCCATTAACGGAGTCTTGTAACGACCACTGACCCCGAGCCCGAGCTGCCGGACCAGGATTTGTCCGGCAGATTCATGAGTGAAGATGAGTGCGGGAGGGCGATCTTCATTCCCCCAAAGTCGCCGCGCGTTGGAGATCCCAAGTATTCCTGTCGATTCTACATCTTGCGATTTCTCATGACGCAGGATCGAGAAGACGAAAACATTTTCGAGGAAAAGCAGGCACGCCTGCTTGAAATTCAGACTGTCCTTGCTCTGATATCGCCGCGCCAGCGCGTGACTGAGACGAGCGCCGTCACCGTCATCTTCAACCAGCTTTTTCACCAAGTAGTGGTTGAACAGATTTAGCGTAAAATTTCGAACATCGTTCGAGATGGAGTTTATCCTGTTGCGAAATACCTGCCTGCCGAATGCTGACCAGATAATAAGTGTGCCGACTGGATCAATGTATGAATCAGACGATAGCGTGTCATCATATTGTGTAAGAACTTTTTCCAGAAGATGCGCCATTATTCCTCGTCACTTGCAATTTTGAGGTTTTAGAAGATTTCTGTTAGAAAACTTTTCGAGAAATCAATTTCGTCAGATGTAATAAAAATGATAGAATTTTTTTCGATGGCAGTGATGTAGGATTAGGAAGGTTCTTGCGCCAATTTACAAAAACAGTTTGTTTTATACTTTTACGTAGGCCTTGGGGTCGCATCAGATGACACAGTCTGTCACCTAGACGTAGTCCTTTGAAATGTAGGGCTGCGTCGCTCCCTGCCGCGGCTCTATATCCGGAACCTGCGAAGGCAATTTGAGCTCGAGGAGTTCGGGGATGTCTCGGGTCAGACCGTAGGCAAGGAGCAGTCGCGATGGATCGGCAACACCGGTGATGCTGAAAGCTGGTGGTTCCGGCCGCATGATCGGGAGCGATCCCAAAATCTTGGGATCATTCTTGTCTTCAATAAAGGTACTGTGCAGCGTGCTCGCGCATCCTCCTCCGGTCGTAATGAGCTGCACTTCGCGCGAGCGAAGTACGGGGCTGAAGCCATTGCTTCCGCGCGATGGACGACAGGCATCGCCAAAAACGGAATTGAACTGGCGATCACAGGCCCAGCGGAAATCCTCATTGGTTATGTTTTCCGCAAGAGCGGCTTCGAGCGCTGCGGCTCCTAGAAGTTCGACGCCTGCACTGATCACGGCGTTGCGCTCTCGGCGAACGTGATTGAAGGCCACGATGTCGACGGTTGATGCGCCGACGTCGATCAGGACGTGTGCGCCATCGAGCGAGGTCGGCTCGGAAGTGTATCCGGCAATGGCAGCGGTCAGTTCGGGAATGAGTTCCCATCCTGCAGGCAGGCTGCCGCTCGACGATTGGTGCGTCTTGCGGACATCGGCGAGCGCCAGCTGCTCAGCAAATGGGACAAGCTCGCGCGCAGCGGAGACGATGTGCCTGAAGGATTTGAAAGCCCTTTCGTCGTCATGCGCCGCAACCGGAATGCCGATATTGATCGACAGAAAGCGCTCGCCTCCCGACGCGAGCGGGCGTGTCTCTGCGTACCAGCCAAAGAAATGGGCCATCTGAAGTGCAATATAGGCAATGGCAGCTTCTGCGCGCGTGACCGGAAGGTCATTATGCACACGCGCTCCCCCATGTCCGCCGATAATGCCGGTCTTGAACCCTTCGAGCACTGCCATCCCGGATTGTGGGAAAAGTGAAAAGGTCTCGCTTTCAGGATCAAACCAGAGCGCGGTCTGCCATAGGAGGCTGTGACTGCCCGACCGCAGTTCGTCAGGTACCGACAGGAACGCGATGTTGGGTCCGACCTTGTAGGGTTGCCGCACAGCGAGCTTCAGAGAGCTCGTTCCGAAATCGAAGCCGACGATGAAGCCGTTGTCGAGATCGGGTTCCGGGTGGGCTGCAAAGTCGGCGGCGCCGCGCGTGATGCGCGCTTCGATCTGCTGGGCGGTATGCGCCGATATGGCCTTCGGCCTTGGCTCGATGGAAGGTGAGCGGGAGCCGACGATCTCGCGAATGCGCTTGAAGGCTTTCCTGTGTGCTTCAGCCGGATCCAGGGCGGGTTCCGACGCGGGCGTCTTATCGCCCTCTCGTGCGTTCTGCTCCTCTTCTTTGAGCTGGCGAAGAAGCGCCTTGGCACCAGGAAACTTAAGGATCGTCTTGATCCCGCCGGCCTTGCCGCGCTTCTTCTTTCCCTTAGCCTTCGCTTGGCCGTTGTTCTGCGCAGCTCGCTGCTTCTTGCGATTGCGCTCTTCAGTTTTGGCCTTCCTGCGCAGGGCCTGCTCGATGTCGGCAAAGCCGTTCGCTTCGCTCTTGGCGGCACTCGTGGTGGCAGTCTTAGGCTCCGGGGATGCAGGCTTGGCTTCCTTGCCTTGATCGGCAAAAGCCTTCTTCAGCATGTCGGCGGCATCGCTGAGGGACTGAAAACCGCGCTTTTTGTTGCTCATTTGCCATCTCCAACGATCTCGACGACGGCAATGCCGACTAGGGAGTGAGCGGGGAAATGCAGGGTTCGCTTGGATACCTCGGCGAGCTTCAGGTCCATCCGGGCTAGGAATTTGTCGAGCTTGGCTTTGACGGCGTAGGACAGGTTCATGCGCCGATCGCTCCCGGAAAGCCGGTGATCGTGGATCTGCTCTTCGGCGCGCCGCGTCTCACGCTCCTTATGCTCATGGATCAGCGCCAGCTGGGTATCGACAAGGTCGAAATGGCGGGCGGCTTCCGCGTCTTCGAAGTCGGTTCGGCGGCTGTTAAGCGATGGCAGGATGGTGGACTCCACCAGAGCAACGGTGGCGGCTTGTTCCCCATCGCCCAGAGGCCTTAGCTCGGGCTCCTCGATCAGAGCTTCCATCAGAATTTGCTCCGCCATGTCCTCGGGAAGGATCGCTCCGCCCTCCAGGCTCGCGCCGACAAAGGCGAGCCGGTCGATGGGGATGATGCCTTCCATCGACCACTTCTCGATGCAGATGGCGTAGCGCCCTGGTGCAACCTCCCACTCGGGACGGTCGGGCGTGCGAATGGCTGTGACAGGACGGGGTGTAATGCCCGATTGCCGCTCTTCGATCAGCCCTGCACAAAAGCGGGCGAGTGGATGCGTCATGGGAATGGCTTCGATGGCGCGAAACTTCACCGGATCAGGGTTGCTGCCAAAGACGGACTTGACGCCTGTATTCCCTTCGCGCGCAAATCGGGTCGGATAGCGCCGCGCCTGCGACGTGCGATATAGGGAGAACTGCGCCTGCGCGGTGGGCGATAGCCTGATCTCGTAAGCTTCGATATCGGTCTCGCTGGTCGGCTGGACGCGGGAGCCCTCGAAGAGATTGACGAGCGCGGTGGCAACGTAATCCTTGAGATCATCACCCGTCAGTCGCCTGAAGGGAGCCTGGGCGTCATTGATGCGCTGGAGGATGCTGTCGCCGTGAGCGACGAGCCCTGGGGCTTCGCGCTCGAGTTCTTCGGCCTGCGCTTTGCGCTCGGCGGCAGCGAGGATTGATTGGTCGAGCCTCGCGTCGCGCTGCTCCTGCGTAAGCTCGGGATCAGTAAGAACAAGCTCGATGTCACGGATGATCTCACCGAGGATGGGTTCGAAATCGCCGAGCGTCTGCTGGATGATGCCAAGCCGCAGATAAAGGCGGTCGTAGACATGCTGCTCGATCGTATCCTCGGCGATCAGATTGATGATGTCGATCGATGGCGACTGCTGGCCAATGCGGTCGATACGGCCAATACGCTGTTCGACCTTCATCGGGTTCCAGGGCAGATCCCAATTGAAGAGTATGCGGCAGAACTGAAGGTCGAGGCCTTCGCCCCCGACCTCGGAGGTCAACAGGATCGTGCCGCTGGGAGATTCGGCGAAGCGGGCAATGGTTTCCTGGCGGTCGGCCTTGATACCGCCGTGCAGCTCCATGACTGAATAACCGGCATCGCCGAGACGCTTGGCGAGATAGTCGATGGTCTTGCGGAAGCTCGAGAAGATAATGATCCGTTCGTCGGGATCGCGTTCGCGGATGGTCTTGAGCCAGCCAGTCAGTCGGTCGATTTTCGAATCCTGACGTTCGAGCTCGGCGAGCACCAACGGATCGTCGCAAATCTCGCCGAGTGTGGCGATGAGCGGCCCTGGCATCTTATTGCGGCTGGCATCGTCCTCTTCCTCGTCGAGCTCGAGGAAACCGCTGCGCCCGCCCCAGTGGCGGTAGGCTGTAGCAAGGCTCGAGGCGAGCAGGCGCTGGGTCTGGGCAAGGAGGAAACGCTCGTTGATGTCGTGCGCATAGGCATAGGCTTCAATCTGCTGGGTGGCCAAATCGTAGAAGTCGCGCTCGGCCTTGGACATCTCCCACGCGGCGGTCTGTGGTTTGCGCAGCACTTTGAATTCGGCAACGTCGCGGCGGCGGGTGCGATTGATGATCGAGCCCAGGAGCGACATCTCTTCAATCCGCGCGGCAAGGCGCACGCGGTTTGAAGGCGTATCTTCCATCCCCTTGGTAAGTTCGGCGCGCAGGCGTTCCAGCCGTTTGCCGGTCTTGAGTACCTGGCCCTCGGGGAGGTCGGCAATGATCTCAGCGATTTCGCTCAGAGGCACACGGCGGTCGCGGGCTGCTTCCCAAGCCTTGATGAGCGGCGCGTTCTCGTCCTGTAGAACGTCGAAGAGCCACTCGCGCTCGAAGGTATCAGGATCGATCAGCTTCAGAAGTGCGCGCAGATCATTGGCGCGAAGATTGATCGGCGTGGCTGAAAGGAAGAGCGAATAGTCCGATACATTGGAGATCAGTTGCCCGAGGCGGTGGTTGGTCGTGTCGGTGTTGCGCAGATGGTGGGCTTCATCGATGATCGTAAGATCGAAGAGGTCGTCTTCGGCATCTGCGAGGAAGGTTGCCAGATCGGCGCGCGCACCCTTGGCCGGCTCGTTGGGGTCGTTCCATTTCCTCGGTGGACGCAGTGAAGACAGCGAAGCGATGGCGGTGAAGCCCTCGCGGCGAACCTGATCATCCTTGAGAATCTCAAGCAGCTCTGCCGCGTTGCAGACGGGCGCGTTAACATTGAACTTGTTGCGCAGCTCGTCGCGCCATTTCTGAACCAGGGCCTTGGGGCAGATAACGAGCAGGCGGCGGCTGTCGAAGCGTGCGACAAGCTCGGTCCAGATCAGACCTGCTTCGATGGTCTTACCGAGGCCAACTTCGTCGGCAATCAGGAGACCGCGCGACGGCGAGTTTAATAGCTTTAGGACTGGTTTAAACTGGTAGGCGTGAAATTCGGTATTGGTCGCCCCCATACTGTAGATCATGTCGGCCAGCCGCCCGGTCATGCGCAGATGGGTAAGCGCTCGCCTGAGATCGGCAGGAGCGGAAAGCTTGCCGGACTTGAGATCGGCCAGGGCGTCAGGCGCTGCGATCACTGCCTCGAGCTGGTTGACGGGACAGGCGGTGCGGCCTGAGGGAAGCTCGATTTCAATAAAGCGGCGACCGGCACGCTCAAAGTCGCGCTCGCCTGTGACCACTCCAATGACCGACGGATCGTCCTTGAACCGAACCCGGTCGCCTGCTGCAAACATGAAGCCCCCAAACTCCGCCCTTTGCGGGGTGCAATGTGTTGTAAGTAATTGTGAATTGGTCAAGACGATACTGCCGCAGTGTCAGAATTTGAGCCGCTGCAGGCGGTGCGCTGCAGTAATCACAGTGCCATCGTCTCCGACGACCAAATAGGCGTCGAGCGCCTTTTCGAGGCGGCAGAACGTGCGTTGGCCAAGTGCGGCCCTGGCACGGGAGCGAGCCTGCTTGTCGAGAAAGTAGATGTCGGCGCCATGATGGCGGCGCGTGTTGCCGTAGGCGAGCAGGGCATCAACGGCTTCTCCCGGAATGCCGCGCTGCTGAAGGCGGGTCTGAGCGTGAGCGGTGTACATCGATTCGGTCCTTTCCTTGTTTGGTCCATTCGATGTAGCCAGTGGGGGCGACAGAATCGGTCATGGGGGTAATGCATGTCCTTTGGAAAGGCAGTCGATCTGCTGCGGCTGGCGATGATGGCGACGGGCAGTCGGGGCGTCTGCCTGTCGGAGATCGAGCAGGAATTTGCTGTGGTGCGCAGGACGGCGCAGCGCATGACTGCGGCGCTGGAAGAGGTCTTTCCGGCCACGGAGCGCGAGATCGACGAGGCTGGCAGGCCGCGCTGGCGCGTTCCGGCGCGCGCGATTGCTCAGCTGCTCTCGCCAAGCGCGGACGAACTGGTTGCGCTCACCTCAGGGGTTACCCAGCTCGAGCGCGCAGGGATGGGTCCAGAAGCACGGAATCTGGCATCGCTAGAGCGCAAGGTGCGCGCCCTTCTGCCGTCTGGAAGCGGATCGCGGCTGGCAGTGGATGAAGAGACGCTGCTTGAGGCGATGGGGTATGCGGCCCGACCTGGACCGGGTCCTGCTTCGCTCGAGGAAGTGGATCGCGCGATCAGTCTGGCCCTGAAAGGTCCGTTTCTGCTTAGGATCGCCTATCAGTCGCGGGGTGATGCAGCTCCGAGCGAACGACTGATCGAACCCCTGGGAATTCTTTTGGGAGCACGGCGCTATCTGGTGGCGGTGGATACGGCCAAGCGCGACGGGCGCAATCGTCATTACCGTGTCGAAGACATCGTTTCGGCTGAAGTGACCGACACTTCCTTCAAATACCCGCTTGACTTTCAGATTCGCGAGTATGCCCAGAGGGCGTTTGGATCTTATCATTTCGATCCCGAATATGGCGAGGTTGTCTGGAAGTTCGCGCCGCGAGCTGTCGATCGGGCGCAGCGTTTCCAATTTCATCCTTCGCAGCGCACTGAGCTTCTTAGAGCGGTTTTCGATCATTCCGGGTCATAACCGCACGAGCTGAAGTAGTTGGCGCATTCGCCGGGCTGGAAGATATCGACGAGTTTGCCGATCAGGTCCCAGAGGCCACTGACGGTTCGCTCGCCGATTTTGCGGAGCATGGCCTTGAGGCGTGAGAAGGCCTTCTCGATCGGATTGAAGTCCGGGCTGTAGGGCGGGAGGAAGCGCAGTGTCGCGCCTGCCGCCTCGATCTTTTCCCGCACCGCCGCACGTTTGTGGCTCGACAGGTTGTCCATGACGACGATGTCGCCGGGACGCAGTTCGGGAATGAGCACCTGAGTGACATAGGCTTCGAACCAGTCGCCATTGATCGGACCGTCCAGCACCATCGGCGCGACCATGCCGGTCAAGCGTAGACCGGCGACGAGCGTCGTGGTCTTGCGGTGGCCGTGCGGGAAACCCATCCGCAGCCGTTCGCCTTTCGGGCAGCGGCCATGGCTGCGGGTCATGTTGGTGGCGGTCCACGTCTCGTCGATGAACACGAGGCGTTCGGGTTCCAGATCGATCTGGCTCTCGAACCATTCCCGGCGCTGCTTCAGGACGTCGGGCCGGTCCTGCTCGATTGCATGGCCAGTCTTTTTTTGCGCGTTATCCCCCTGCGCGCGAAGAAGCGATGCAGCCCGGCCACGGAGACGGTCAGGCCAACTTCGGTCAGCGCCAGGCGAAGTTCCTCAAGCGAGATGTCCTTACGCTCTTCCCAGATGGCGAGGATGTCCCCCGCACGCTCTTCGACCCGGCGAGATCGCATGTCGCCACCCTGCGGCTTCGGCGCGAAGGCGCCCGTCTCGCGCCGCTGCACCCGCCAGCGGATCGCCGTCGAAGGCGCAACGCCAAACCGGGCCGCAGCAGCGCGGCAACTCATACCGCCATCCACTGCCGCCAGAAGCCGAGAACGCAAATCCATCGAAAGAGGTTGGCCCATCCATGCTGGCCTCCTTCACCAGCACGGATTCTGAATCAGAAATCACACCTGGTGGGAATCCCTCATCGATTCAAATCGGTCGAAAACCGCTCTAAAGATGGTTCGCTGATCGTGACATTCGATGCTTCAGGCCATCTGGAGATGGCGTGGCATCTTTATGCCTGGGGCGACGCGGTCGAAGTCTTGGAGCCTAAATCGCTCAGGGACATGGTCCACCCTTTCAGAAGGGGCGATTTCCCTGCCCTCCCGTAGATCGCCGCGGGGGCAAGATCAGTCTGGGGACTTTTGGGTTTCAAACTGAGCGCGGACGACTTGGCTGCGTTTCTTGCTCGCTTGCCCGCCAATCGTTGGACCCGGCTTCTCGAAAGGGGCGTCGATGCACTCAGTCGGGAGATTGGCGCCAGTCGCATGGCGGTGCCAGATTTGGTCGAATGGATTGCGGAGTGGTCCTATGAAACACGGGGTGAGCAGCAGGGGCTGCTTTTGTTGACGGCGCACCGAGCGAAGGGGCTTGAATTCGACGATGTTGTGATCCTCGATGGCGACTGGCAAAGTAAATCTAGGAATGAAGATCGTGATGCGCCCCGGAGGCTGTTTTATGTGGCGATGACACGGGCAAGGCGCAGCCTCTCAATCGTGACACAAGGCGCACACCCTTTCGTAGCTGGTGAGACCGACGCGATACTTGAGAGAACGGTCCAGTCCGATCCGGCCCAAGGTCCGCTCGATGAAAGAAGTTACCAGCCGCCGGACATGGCTTTGGTGGATCTTTCATTTGCCGGTCGATTGAAGTCTTACAATCCTTCCCTTGCGGCCATTGCGCAATGCCAGGTGGGTGATCGGGTGAGTTTGGAAAGAGGCGAGAAGGCCTGGATGATCAAGGACGCAGCTGGCCAAATCATTGGCAGAATGAGCCGATCCTTCGCGCCTCCGGCCAGGTATGAAATAGCCCACGGCGAGGTCGGAGCCGTCGTTCGCTGGCGTCGTTCGGACAATGCTGAAGAGTATCGGGAAGCTATCGTGCGAGACGAGTGGGAGACCGTTCTGCCCGACATTACCTATGTTCGCTCAGGTGCCGTAAGGTGAATACGTTCGGTTGGCGGATGTGGCGTTTAGAAAGTCAGCTACTTCGGCTTGTCGAAGCACCCGTTGGCCAGCTAAAATCTTATCATGAAGACTAAATCACTCCTCCCGTGGGGCGGCGCACTCGCCTTTTGGTCGTTTTTCCTCATTGTCTCGCTCGATAGGGTGCTGTGGAAGTTGGGGTGATCGCGCCGTTATGCTGAGCATTCTTCTAACGACTGTCTTGGTGGTCCCAGCCGGTGAAACCTTTGCCTGTACGCCTACACATGTCTGGGATGGTGACGGCCCCGTTTGGTGTGCTGAAGGTCCTCGCGTCAGACTTTCCGGGATCGCTGCTCGTGAGATCGATGGCACCTGCCGTTCCAACCAGCCTTGTCCTTCTGCGTCTGCCGAGGAAGCGCGCGACACGCTCGTTGCTCTGGTTGGCGAGCCTTATGGGCGAGGGCCGAACGGCCATGTCCTTGTCCGGGGACCAACTATGACCTGTGTTTCGGTCGGCAATGGAGGCGGCGATCGCACCGCCGCTTGGTGCATGTCGCCGCGTGGCGGCGATCTATCCTGCGCTATGGTAGCAAGTGGCACAGCCTTGCGCTGGGACCGCTACTGGGCTGGCCATCGCTGTTCGTGATCTCTGACTGGGAAATCTGGGCCTGCGCAGAGCATGGTGAGGATGCGCTGATCATCGCGGCCATGCGTGCCGACAAGCAGATGTCGGAGGGCGACATGCAGGGCGCGCGCACAATTCAGATGATTGTGAAAAGGATCAACCAGTTGCTCCAGCTCCCATCCGGCTTGCTCCATTAGAGCTGCCCACCAGGAATTCATGCGGGTGACTATTTTTGTCACCCCTTGCGCGCATAGTTTGGGTCTCGGGCCGAGTCGGTTCGGGAAGAGAGACAGCATAGGCATGAAGGAGGCGTCAGATGGCAAAGGGTGGCAGTTATCGCAGCGCAAAGACGGGGCGCTACGTTTCGGAAGCTCAATGCAAGTCGAACCCGCGAACGACGGTGCGCGAGGCAGCTGGCAGGAGCGGGAGCTCCGGCCCGCATTACCGCAGCACAATCAGTGGCCGCTACGTGACGACTAAGCACGGCAAGGCAAGCCCGCACACAACCGTACGCGAGGATTGAAGCAACGATGCGCATACTTCACACCAGCGACTGGCACCTGGGGCGACAGTTCCACGGACTGCCGCTTGACGAGGACCACGATGTCATTCTCGACCAGATCGCTAAGGCCATCGAGCAGAAGAAGCCCGATGTCCTCATTATCGCTGGTGACATATTCGATCGCGTCAGCCCGCCGCAAAGCGCACTGACGCGGTTCGGCGACTTCATCAAGCGCGTCACCCAGGACAATGATTTGGCGGTGGTCGCAATCGCCGGAAATCACGATTCAGCGGCACAGATCGGCATGCTTGGCGTCCTGCCGACCGGTGGAAGGGCCCTCGTGCGAGGTCCGGTCGATGCTGAAGAGCGTCCCCTTATCATCGAGGACGAGCATGGGCCTGTTGCGATCTCCGCTCTACCCTTCTGCTACGAGTTCGCGGCCCGCGCCTGCTTCGAGGATGAGGCCATCGCCTGCCCTGCTGATGTCCTGCGGGCGCAGGTGGAAAGCGCCCGCCGCCACCTCCCCGATGGTGCCAGGTGGGTTATTGTTGCGCATGCCTTTGTCGAGGGAGCCTCAGCGAGTGAAGGTGAACGTCCGTTGTCGCGCACCGTGGGCGGCATCGAGACCGTTCCTTCATCAGCCTTCGATGGCGCGCATTATGTGGCGCTGGGCCACCTTCATCGACCTCAGAAGGTGGGGGCGACCCATATCCGCTATTCGGGCGCGCCGCTTGCCTTTGGCCTTGATGAGGAAGGAGATGGAAAATCGATGACGCTGATCGACCTTGCAGCCGATGGCTCGGTCACAATCGACCTCCTGCCGCTCAATCCCTCGCGCACGGTGAGGACCGTGCGAGGCAAACTGTTGGAGCTGATCGAGACACCTGAAATTTGTCACGACTTCACCGGTGTCGTGCTCACGGACGAGACGCCGCAGATCGATCCGATGAAGCGGATCCGGGAGAAATTCCCGAATGCGGTCAAGCTGACCTACGATCGGAACAGTGAGCGGGAGCAGCAGGAGCGGAGCGAAAGCGAGCCGGTGCTGACCGACCCCAAGTCGATCATTGCCGATTTTCTTCAGTTTGTGCGCGATGAGGCACCCGGGGATGCCGAACAGCATTTGATCGACCAATTCCTGGTTGATGCGGACCATGAGGAGAGCGCAGCGTGAGGCCGATCAAGCTGAAAATGGATGCGTTCGGGCCCTACGCCGGAACACAGACGATTGATTTCCGCGACGCGACCGATGCCGGTCTGTTTGGCATCTACGGGCCCACGGGATCGGGCAAATCCTCGATATTCAGTGCTATGACCTTCGCGCTGTTTGGAGAGGCAGCCAAGAAGGAGCAGCCGACAGCCACGCTGCGCTCGGCGCATGCATCGGCAGAGATGCCAACTGAGGTCGCTTTCGTCTTCGAGCTTGGTGACAAACGCTATCTGGTGCGCCGCCAGCCGGAACAATCCCGGCCCAAGATGCGGGGTGAAGGCGAGACCAGCCAGGCACATGCAGCATGGCTCTTCGATGTGACCGGTATTGAGGTCGACATGATCAACCTTGATGGTTGCGGGGTAATCCTTGCCGAGAAGAAGGTCGGACAGGTCGCCGACCAGGTCAGCGCGCTCCTTGGCTATGGAGCCGACCAGTTTCGGCAGATCGTCCTGCTCCCGCAGGGCCGATTTGAGAAGTTTCTGACCTCCGACAGCAGCGAACGGCTGAAGATCCTTCGCGAACTGTTCGATGTCAGCCTGTATCGATCGATCACCGATCGCCTCAAGGAAGAGGCCAGCGCTGCGAAGCGCGAGGTGCGGGATGGCTACAGCGTCCATGCACGCCGGTTGGTGGCGGAGGGCTTTAACAGTTCCGACGAGCTCGACGAAGGGATTGAGGCGGCGCAGGCCAGGAGCCGAGAGGCGGCGTGCGAAAGCGCGGAAAAGGAGAAGGCGGCTGCAAGTGCCGACCAGGCGTACGCCGCTGCCCAAGCCATTGACGCGCGGTTTGTCGAAGCGAATCGCGCGAAGGAACAGCTGACGGTTCTTGAGGGCCGGGAGGCCGAGATTGCCGAAATACGTCTTCGCAGAGACAACGCGCGGAAGGCTCAGCGTGCCGCAGACAAGGCGCAGGCAATAGCTGAGGCCAGTGATCGGCTGAACGAAGCCGTGCAAGATGAGGTAGGCGTTTCTTCGGCAGCGGCTGAAGCAGCCGACAGATTGAAACAAGCCGAGGCTGCGCTGCTAGCCGAGCGAAATCGATCGGGAGAAATTGACAGTCTGCAGCGGCAGAAGGCCGAGCTTGACCGGTACGAGAAAGCCTTGGCCGATGCGTCGGACCTGCGGGACAAAATGGAAGAGGCGGTTGCTGAAAAGGTCGCGGCTGAGCAGGCGCGTGATACAGCCTCACTTGAAGTAGACCGGTTGACCACTCTCCATAAGGAAAGCGAGGCAACCCTCGGTCAAGCAAGGCAGAGCGAATTGAGGCGTTTAGCGCTTCGAAGTGAGCGGGTTACGCTCGATGCCGGTCTGCGGCATGCGAAAGCATACCAAAAAGCCGCGGACGCTTTGAAAACCGCGCAAGCGAGCGCAGGGAATGCCGCCAAGCATTTGGCAACTGCGGAAGACGCGCATACCGCCGCCAGCGAGAGCTATGCCCGTGCCGAGACGGCATATTTCTCGGCGCAGGCGAGCATTCTGGCGCATCGCCTCGTCGATGGAGAACCCTGTCCGGTGTGCGGCGCGGACGAACACCCGCACCCCGCTCTGGGGGAAGGCGACCCCGATGCTCTCGATGAAGAGCTGGCGAGTGCGCGCGAGACGCTTTCGAGCGCCACGGGCGACCTCCAAGAGGCAAGGGTTGCGCACGGCTCTGCGCGGAGCCGGGTAGCCGACAGGGAGAAGGCTCTCTCGGAAATTGAAGTGCCGGAAGCGGACGTCGCATCTCTTGAGCGTGAGCTCGAAGTGATTGATGCCGAACTGAGCGGGCTGGGCGAGGCGGGCGAAATCCAGAAGCTTCAGCTGGCCATGGATGAGGCAAAAGAGCAATTGGAGCTCGCGGCCAAGGCCTTGTCCGAGGCTCAGCAGAAGCTTCAGTCTGCCACAACGGCTGAGGCAGTTGCATGTCGGTCCTATGAGGATCAGATCGCTGGTGTGCCGGAGCAATACCGCGATGAGGCCGGCTTGAATGCGGCTCGCGATGTGATGGTCGAAACCATAGCGGAACGACAGCAGGCCTTGGCGGATGCTGAAGCCAATGCCCAGGCAGCGCGTGAGCTTGTCGCCACTGCGAATGCCAACCTGAGGAACGCCGAGAAAACGAAGATCGATGCCGAGAAGCGGTGCAAAGTCGCCCGGGATGAGTTTGCGACCAGGCTCGCTGAGCTAGGACTGTCACCGGAACAATACGCGCAATTTGCTGCGCACATCCCTGAAATCGACGATCTGACAGCAACCGTCGAGGACTTCGAAACCTCGCTGCGCGAGGCGACGGGCGCTGCAAAGCAGGCAGCGGATGCGATCGCCGGAATTGAGCGCCCTGATCTCGCATCAGCCGAAGGTTCGCGCGATGCAGCGCGTACGGCAGCGAACGAGGCCGTGGATTTCGCAGCCACTATGAGGGCGAATCTCGAGAAGTTGGAGAGCCTCAAGAATGTGCTCGCGGAAGAGTTGGCACGTCTCCGCCGCTTGGAAGAGGAGACGGGTCCGCTTCGCGCGCTCGCTGACGCCTTCTCAGGGCAGAATGAAATGAACACAACGCTGGAGAGCTTTGCCATTGGCGCAATGTTCGACCAAGTGCTCGAGGCTGCCAATCTGCGTCTCGAGCCGATGACATCAGGCCGCTATCGTCTCGAGCGCGATGTGGAATCGGCAGGCGGTCGTTCGAAACGCGGGCTCGATATTCGCGTACATGACATTGAGACGGGTCGAGCTCGCGATTTGACGACACTTTCTGGTGGTGAGACCTTTATTGCCGCTTTGTCGCTTGCCCTTGGGCTTTCCGACATCGTCGAAGCAAGCCACGGGGCCATTCGCCTCGACACCATCTTTATTGATGAGGGGTTCGGCAGTCTCGATACGGAGAACGATACCGGCACTTTGGACCGCGTCCTACAGGTTCTCCAGGACATTGTCGGCGCCAGCCGCGCCGTGGGTCTGATCTCGCATGTGCCACTGGTTCAGCAGGCCGTGCCAACAGGCTTCACGATCCTCAAGGGCGTTGGTGGCAGCAGAATTGAAAGGAGAGCTGCTTGATGTCAGCGGATTTGGTTAGGCAAGTTGCCCGCAGTTGGGATGGCTCGAAATGCCTCGACACGCTAATGAACGCAGCGCCAGTTTGCCTTGCAGATGTCCCGGCCGGACCTGGGATCTATGCGCTTTATGATCATTCAGGACGACCGCGATACATAGGGATCACTGCAAAGTGCCTGAACGACCGCATCTTCAGACGGCATGCCGCCGGGGATGGGAACAGCCACAAGTTCTCGACGGTCTACAATGCTGGGCGCATGTTCCATAGTCGCAAGGATACAGGGACCTGCCCCGCCGATGGACCAATATCGAAGGAGCTCCGTCGTCTTTTTATCCGTAGTCACTGCGCCGCAGTGGCAATTCCATTGCGTGGATATGGGAAGACCCAGCTCCTAGCGCTGGAGGCCGAGGTTTGCGAACTGGCCCCCGATGACATGACGCGTTGGAACAACGCCCGCGCTCTCGAGGCTGAAGAGCCTACAGAGCTTCTTGACAGTTTTCTACTGACCCTTGGATGGCCGGCGACGAAGCTTGCTGCCGTAGAGAGGCAAGCAAATCGTTGGAAAACGCGTTGAAGTTGATTGGCCTGATCTCGCATGGGCCGTTGTTGCAGCATGCGGTCCCAACCGGCTGCACAATCCTGAAGGCTGTGGGGGGGGGCTTAATCGAGAAACGAGCAGCCTCGGTAAATTTGCTTTTTTCAAAGAGCTTCGAAATCCCCTTGCCGTCCCAAACGTAGAAAAGATTTCGCTCTTGGCGGCAGTTTGAGAGTAGCCGTGGCCGAAAAACGGCAACGCATTCGCCCCGATTATCTCGAACACTTTGATAGATGATCCCGTCGGAGTTAGCGGCACGCAGCTGCGATGCCAGTGCCTGCGCGGCTGAATATTCATTGGGAAGGTAGAGCAGGTGACGTGACCCCCTGATTTTCCTCCAAGTATGATTAGAGTCCGGCCCTGACAGAAGGACGGACGATGAAGCACAAGAGGTTTACCGAGGAACAGATCATTGGCGTGCTGAAGGAAGCGGAGGCGGGTGCGAAGACCGCCGACCTGGCCCGTCGATACGGAGTGTCGGAAGCGACGATCTACAACTGGAAGTCGAAGTATGGCGGGCTGGAGGTATCCGATGCCCGCCGACTGAAGGAACTCGAGAGCGAGAACGCGAAGCTCAAGCGGTTGCTGGCCGATGCGATGCTGGACAAGGCCGCGCTGAAGGATCTCCTGGCAAAAAAGTTCTGACGCCCGCCGTGAAGCGGGAAGCTGTCGCTCATCTCCAGGCGTGCCACGGGATGAGCGAACGGCGGGCGTGCAGTGTCATTGATGCCGATCGCAAGAGCGTGCGTTACCGTTCCACGCGGGACGACGATGCCGAGTTGCGCGAGAAGCTGCGCGAGCTGGCCAACCAGCGTCGGCGGTTCGGCTATCGGCGTCTACATATCCTGCTGCGTCGGGAGGGGATCATGATCAACCGGAAGAAGACCCAGAGGCTCTACAAGGAGGAAGGGCTGGCGGTCAGGCGACGACGAAGCCGCAGGCGTGCTGTTGGCACGAGGGCACCAGCTCCGGTGCTGGCGCTGCCGAACCAGCGCTGGAGCCTCGACTTTGTGCACGACCAGATGGCGTCAGGCAGGCGGTTCCGGGTGCTCAACGTGGTCGATGATGTGACCAGGGAGTGCCTGGCAGCGGTGCCGGACACCTCGATCTCCGGTCGCCGCGTGGTGCGTGAACTGACCGAGCTGATCGCACAGCGGGGCAAGCCGGGCATGATCGTCAGCGACAATGGGACAGAGCTCACGAGCAATGCCGTGCTGGCATGGTGTGGTGAGATCGGCGTGGAGTGGCATTACATCGCCCCAGGCAGGCCGATGCAGAACGGCTATGTCGAGAGCTTCAACGGTCGCATGCGCGACGAGCTACTCAACGAGACGCTGTTCCTGAGCATGGCCCATGCCCGTGTCGAGATCGCGGCCTGGGTGGATGACTACAATCGGGAGCGACCACACTCATCCCTTGGCTACGCAACACCGGCGGCGTTCGCCGCCGAACTGGATAAGCAATGGCCTGCTTCGCTACGCCCTTCGGGCTCCGCTACGCAGCCCATTGCTTCAACCGCGCTCATGCGCAACAACGCGGCTAGGCTCTAATCCCAGCTGGGGGAAAGCTGGGGGTCACGTCACAGGGAATTCTTCGATCGTCGTCTCACCCATCCGCGATCATGCTTTTATTTGGAGCAGACGCTTCTCAAGAGTGAGGTCAGCCACACATTCCGTCAGATCGCGGGTCTCGCGGCGCAAATCCTTCACCCCATCCGTGGTGGCGGCACGGGCGATGTCACCCGCAAGGCGACGCATACCAGCCTCCATGAACTCTTTCGACCGGGTGTAGTACAGGCTGGGCAATACCTTCCTTGCGGCAAAGCTGGGCAATGGAGTCGTCTCCACTTAAGACTTCAAGCATGATCCTAGGCTTGTCTTCAGCAGAGAAGTGTCGGCGGGTCTTGCGGCGGATGTCCTCTACCACCTTCTAGGCAAGGGATTTTGCATCCGAGGATTTGGGCATAGTCTTCGTTCCTTCGTTACTGCGACGAAGCCCGAACCTTCCCTAATTTACAACCTCAAACCTGCGCCATAGGCGCTGATGGGTAACATTGAAGATTACTTTAGATGAAGCGCCCAGGCTGAACCTTATGTATGACCGCGCCTCTGAACGAGCGCGACGGCTTATTGAGACCATCCGGTTGTTGTAAGGGAACCAATTTTATCGCGCACTCTATCGATGTAACAAATTCGATTGTCATGCGCTGCGGTAAAGAGGTTGGTCGAGCGCACAGCCCATCCTACAAGGACTCATGGAACTCGATAAAACACTCGACACGCTCGGCAATCTGTTAGAATCCATCATTGAGGCGAGGGTGGCTGAAGGCGTTGCGACTCCGAAGGACTTTGAACGTGTCCTGGGGGCTCTCAAGGTCATGCTTTGGTCACTGACAAGATCGCCGGACGAGATTGATACTGTCGACCGCCCGGTAGCCGAATTGTCCGTGTTGCTCGCCGATGCCCGCGTGGAAGCACCGCAATGTTACATACACAGCACGGACAGCCAGGAGATCGTCCAGAATCTCGCCAGTCGCGGTTATCTGGAGGCGCCAAGCGAGATGCAGGGGTGGAAAGATCCCATGCACCGTGACACGGCCAAGATCATTTTGGCACTCGCTGCTCCCGTCATCGGAGTGATGTGCAAGCATCGCTAAGACGATGGTGTCGCCGCGGTGGCTAGAACCTTGTGTTGGGCGCCCTGACAGCCGTGCCGCTCGCAAGCCTCGGCGGGAGCGACCGCAGCGCGACGGACCGAGCACCCCCTGCGCTTAATCAAGGTAAATTTCTTAAGAACAAAAGAAGGTGGCTCTTCGCCAGTGATGGGCCGGATCCAGGGCGTTTGTCCTGAGGCGATGTTCCTAAAGAGCAAGTAATCCCAGAGTACGTAATGTCTGCATCGCCTCAAAGCCTTGCTTAGCGCGATAAGCTGCGCCGCTCTCCTGTTGATCGGTTTCATGCCGGTGCGATAAATTTTGGTCGCATGATTAACACATCCTTTGCCCTCGCCGGATAACACAGAGCTAGAAGACAGGGTGCTAAATTCATGAGTGAAATCAGCGGTATCACAATTCAGGCGGCTTTGGATTCAAGTCACGCGCCGGCGGTGTGCCAAGCGCTCGTGGGCTGTGAATTCGTGCCGGATGGTAGCGAGAAGGCGTTCGAGATCACCGGGACGGACGCGAACCAGCGGGACAATTTGCTGGTAGATGCCAACGGTATCAAGCGCGCTGTGAGTGTCGCGCGAGGGAGTGTTGATGCCAGCGAGGACCTGCTGCAGGTTCTTGCATCGGCTGATCGCCCGGTTCCTGGAGACGCTGATCTGCTTGCAACCCGGGGCATCTCGGGGATCGGCACCCGCGCTGGTGCAGCGCTCCTCGCGAATGCTTTTCGTTCGATGCGCGTCCCTGACGCAAAAGATCGCAAGGAGATTATCAGGCGGGTGCGTGATCTACCGTCGGATGAGGGGCGGCGCGCGCTTTTCGTTCACTGGGTCGGACTGATGCCTGACGACGTACCGCTCGATCCGGTGCTGGCTATCGAATGCGCGAAATGCTTGCGCGATCTTGATGACCCGGCGGTCGCTGTCGACGTGATTGATCGGGCCCTGAGATGGAATATGGACGCGATCTACCGGACCATATTGCACACGCAGCGAGCCGCTTGCCTCATGGACATGCTGTATGCCCAAGTGGATGATAACAGCAATCTGGAACAGGAAATTCAGCGCAGCATCGAGCATATCGAACCTATGCGGACGTCCAATGATAACGCGCACAAGGTCCTCGCGCGCTTCGAGAGGATGAAACGCCAGACGGGTGACTAGGCGTCGGAACCTCGTCGCCGGAGAGGTTTCTGAACAAACGCGAACTTGGTTCTGACTTCGCCCGACACCGGTGGCCTCTGTCCCCTATTGTCACTATTGTCACTATTGTCACTATTGTCCCGCGTTTCGCCATGAGGGCCCGGGCAATAGTAAAGGGTTATGCATCTTCAGCTAGGCAAACTGCTTCTGCATGGGAAAGTACCGATCGGGAGACGCGAAAGGTGATTGCGAAAAGTCAAGTTCCGTGGATCCGCTCGCTGGAGGCGCTGAAGCTTTTATCGAGCGTTCCTGCTTCCCGGATCGAGGATCCCCAAGCGCGACTATTGATTGGTTTCCAGGCCGATCTGGTCCGCGTACAAGCTCGCACGGCCCACTTTCATTGTGCCTCAGGCGAAAAGATTCGTTACAACTGGCCAGTGCCTAAATGGGTATGGCGGCTCAGGACGGGGCGGCTGCTTCTTGGTGAAGACCGCTTCTTCGCGGTCATTGACGAGTTCGCTCCGCCTGTCGAAGCGCGCACGGAGCCCTTTGTGGAACTCTGGAAGGTCGAGCTCTTCGAGCTGAAGATTCACGAAGCCGAAATGGTGCGGCACCTGCAACTCGAGCCGATTGCGGCAAACGATGCCATCAGCCCCCGCGCTCCTGGGCGCATCGATAACAAAGTGGGCATCTCGGACCAGTGTGCCAACTGGCTCAAGGAGGCCTTCGCCCAAGATCCTGAAAGGCGAAAAAAGAAACGCGATTTCCGCGATGATGCACTCCTCCATTTCCAGGACAAGCTTAACCCATTCGGCTTCGATCAAGCTTGGCGTAAGGCCATTGCAGATGATCCGGTGCGCGCAAAACGGGGGCGCCGCCCCTTGCAATGATTGAAGAAAACGAAAACCCGAAGTTGCTATTTCCATAGCCGTTTCATTGTTGTTTTATTGCGATTTTCTGACCTCTACCTGGTCTTCTGCCGCGCCAATGGCGGCAGAAAGGACCAACGATGAAAACGAGTAGAGGCACATCTAGCGACCACGATGCGCACCGCCGTGACAAAAGTGACAATGGTGACGAAAGAGGTTTCGCGGCCGAAGCCGATAACGCTAATCCCAACCAGGTTTTCGCTCAGAAGACCTGGTTGCGCAGCACCCCCATCGCCGGAACGCCGGCGGAACGCTACCTTCGCAGTCGTGGTCTCGACCCCGATATCTGCGGCCTTAACCTGCGTTTCGCACGCCTGAAGGCTGAAGGGGCATTCCACCCCTGCATGGTGGCGCGCGTCCAAGGAGCAGATGGTTCGCTTCAGGCCGTCATGCGGACCTTCCTCGCCCCTACCGGGAACACAAAGGCTGAAATCGCGCATCCGCGTATGGCGCTTGGCCGCCTTGCCGGCGGCGCGGTGCGCCTGCGTGAGGCACAAGATCAGCTCATCCTGTGCGAGGGCATCGAAGATGGCCTCGCTCTCACGATGGCGCTCGGCGAACCGGTATGGGCAGTGCTGGGTGCAGCGAACTTTCGCCATGTCGTCCTGCCGGATTTCGTGCGCCACATCATCATCGCGAAGGATAATGATGCAGTGGGTGAGCGGGCCGCGCAGGCAGCCGCCACAACGTTCGCGTACCAGGGGTTTGAGAACGGCGGTGCAAAATTAGACCACGGTAGCGGCGGCGAAGTGCTGCTGCGGGCGGCGTAAAAGTCGTCCACTTTTTCCCTTTTCGCGATGCTGGCGAGGAGGGATGAGGGATTTACACCGTGGAACTTTACCTGAAGGTTCGTCTTGCCTGCGCGGGCGGCATGAGCGCCCGGGCGGCAGCGAAGCATTTCAACATATCGCGCGACACGGTCCGCAAGATGCTGTCGTATTCCGAGCCGCCCGGTTACCGTCGCAGCGCCCCGGTGCGGCGACCGAAGCTGGAAGCGTTCATACCGATCATCGACGGCTGGCTGGATGGGGACCGGTCGGTCCCGCGCAAGCAGCGCCATACGGCGAAGCGTGTGTTCGATCGCCTTCGCGAAGAGCATGGCTTCACCGGAGGCTACACGATCATCAAGGATTACATCCGGGATCGGGATCAGCGCAGCCGGGAGATGTTCGTGCCGCTGGCACACGCACCCGGCCATGGGCAGGCAGATTTTGGAGAAGCTCTGGTCGAGATCGGCGGGGTGGAGCAGAAGGCGCACTTCTTCGTGCTCGATCTGCCGCACAGCGACGCCTGCTACGTACGCGCCTATCCGGCTGCCGTTGCCGAGGCCTGGATGGACGGCCATGTCCACGCCTTTGCGTTCTTCGGCGCGGTGCCGCTGTCGATCGTCTACGACAACGACCGCTGCCTGGTCTCGAAGATCCTGCCTGACGGGACGCGGCTGCGCGCGAGGCTGTTCAGCGCCTTCCTGTCGCACTACCTGATCCGTGATCGTTACGGCCGCCCCGGCAAGGGTAACGATAAGGGCGGCGTTGAAGGCCTTGTCGGCTATTGCCGGCGCAACTTCATGGTGCCGATCCCCCGGTTCCCGACATGGGAGGCGTTCAACCTGTGGCTCGAGGAGCAATGCCGCAAACGGCAGAACGACCGGCTGCGGGGCGAGAGTGAGACGATTGGCGAGAGGCTGCGGCGCGATCTGGCGGCGATGCAGGAACTGCCGGCTTCCCCCTTCGAGGCCTGTGACCAGACCAGCGGCCAGGTCTCATCGCAGGCGCTGGTGCGTTACCGGACCAACGATTACTCGGTGCCGGTGCGCTTCGGCCACCAGGAGGTGTGGATCAGGGGCTATGTCGACGAGGTGGTGATCGGTTGCCGGGGCGAGATCATTGCCCGCCATGTGCGCAGCTACGAGCGCGAGGATGTGATCTTCGATCCGATCCATTACCTTCCCCTGATCGAACAGAAGATCAATGCCCTCGATCAGGCCGCACCATTGCAGGGCTGGGACCTGCCCGAGGTATTTACAACGCTGCGCCGGCTGATGGAGACGCGCATGGGCAAGCATGGCCGGCGCGAATATGTGCAGGTACTGCGCCTGCTGGAGAGCTTCGCTCTGGCCGATCTGCATGGCGCGGTGAAGCAGGCCCTTGATATGGGCGCGATCGGCTTCGATGCGGTGAAGCATCTCCTGTTATGCCGGGTGGAGCGCCGCCCGCCCCGACTGGACATGGCGATCTATCCCTACCTGCCCAGGGCCAGAGTGGAGACAACATCGGCGCGCTCGTACATGCGGCTGTTGACCGGCGGAGCAGCGGCATGAGCAGCCAAGCTCCCGAACTGCTGCTCGCCAGCCACCTCAAGACGCTCAAGCTGCCAACCTTCCTGCGCGAGCATGACAAGCTGGCCCGGCAATGCGCAGCAGAGGGCGTAGATCATGTCCGCTACCTTGCTCGGCTTGTCGAACTGGAACTGATCGACCGGGAACGCCGGATGGTCGAGCGCCGGATCAAGGCCGCGCGGTTCCCGGCCGCCAAGAGCCTCGACAGCTTCGACTTTGCCGCCATTCCGAAGCTCAACAAGATGCAGGTGCTCGAACTGGCGCGTTGTGACTGGATTACCCGTCGCGAGAACGTCATCGCCCTTGGCCCGTCGGGGACCGGCAAGACCCATGTCGCGATCGGTCTTGGCCTGGCGGCCTGCCAGAAGGGCCTGACGGTCGGGTTCATCACTGCTTCCGCGCTGGTCAGCGAGATGATGGAGGCACGCGACGAACGCCGCCTACTGCGCTTACACAAGCAGATGACCGGCTATAAGCTTCTCATCATCGATGAGCTGGGGTTCGTGCCCCTCTCCAAAACCGGCGCGGAACTGCTGTTCGAGCTGATCTCACAGCGCTACGAACGCGGCTCGACGCTGATCACCAGCAACCTGCCGTTCGACGAATGGACCGAGACGTTCGGTTCCGAGCGCCTGACAGGCGCGCTCCTCGACCGGCTCACCCACCACGTCAGCATCCTCGAGATGAACGGCGAGAGCTATCGCCTGGCCCAGAGCCAGGCACGCAAAGCACGTCCCAACCCCTGACAGAAACGGCAATCCGGGTGTTGGCGACCCCCGCTCGGGCTACGCCCTCCCGGCGCTCGCCAACACCCGGATCAAGTGGCCTGGTTTTGCTCCGCCCAATGGACGACTTTTACGCCGCCGTTGACACATGACGCGGCGAAACGGCGTCCGCCACCCGCACACCCGGAATGCGCGGAGATTGGAAGCATAGCCGCGCGACGCTCTCGTCCTCGCGGAAATGGCCGCGCAGCGGGTTCGAAGCGAAATCGCGCCCGACGCGCTGGCGCAGGTAGAGGGCTCGTTCGCTGGCATCCTCGAGCCGAACAAGATTATGCCGTTCCTCGCCGATCATCTCGGCATATTGGCGGATTACGGGCGAGCCGAGCCAGTCGGCGGCGCGCAAGGCATCGAGTTCGGCCAGCGTATCGGCGAGCATCGCCCGCCCCGTCTTGGCCGCCATGAAGTGCGGATCAAGCAGTTGTTTTTCGAGTCTTTCACGCGACGGCGTGCCGAGGGCGGCGGCCTGGAATACGATTTCGGAAAGGCTGTAGGGTTCCTCGTATCCTTCTGTTCTCGACAGTTCGATCCGGTCGGCGGCGAGGTTGAAAAGCCGCTCGTGAGCCCACTGACCGCACGATTCACCAACGCGCTCCCAGACGGCCCGCTTCAGCGCCTGGTGCACGAACGCGTAATGCAGTTCGCCACCCCGCTCGGTCATCTCCAGCAGCGGAGAAAGCGATCCGACCAGCCTGCTAAACGCGGTTCTCGGTAGCGTGTCCAGCGCGATTCCGTCGGGGAAGGATCGGCGCAACCAATCCATGATCGCGGCATCGTCGCGGACCGCCTCGAACAGCGTTGCTTCGGCAACGCTTCGGCGCGCCGCCGCCAACAATGCGAGAACCGTCTCGGCAAGTCGCCGCCCGTGGCCCTCGCGATCGACGAGATGCTCGATCCAGCTGGCGACCCATGCCTCCAGCCGCGCATCGGTCGGCTGGAGCAGATCCTCGTCGGAGAGCGAGCGCGCGATTGTCGAGGCGATGCGTGTCGCGACGGCCTTGGCGGGCATGTCTCCCAGACCTTCGAACAGGGTCGCAAATTGCCCCGGCTGCAGTTGCCGCCCGTCGGCTCCCAAAAAGCTCTCGATCGCCTGCCGCGTTTCCTCCTCGTCGAATTCGGCGAGCGGGATCACGGCGTCGTGCGGGAAAATGTCGGCAAAGGCGTCGCGAATACCCTCGTCGCTGGTTGTGATGGCGAGGGTGAGACGCTCGCCCGGTTCGGCCGGGATCCACGAAACGGCTTCGCCGACATCGCGCCAGTCGCATTCGTCGAGCCCGTCGACGACCAGTAGCACATTGCTCGAGAAAGGTCGCTCGAGCCGCCGCCGCAGCGCCGCCAAAGCCTCGGACGCTTCGCCGCTTTGGTCGACGCCGTCGCCGACAGCGCTGCCCATCAGCCGGGCGAAGCCATCGCCGTCGAGCCGTTGCCTTTCGCGACCCGGACGCAAGACGATGGCGTCCGGCATTCGCTCGACGAGCTGATCGACGACGATGCTCTTGCCACAGCCGCTGGACCCGAACACCAGCAATGGCTGTCCGGTCGTTTGGCCGAGACGCTCAGCCAGTGGCGCTACGCATTTACGCTCGATGAGCGCCGCCGGTCCCGCAGTCGGATCAACTGCGCTCTCGGCGGCATCGTGTCCGCTGGAGGCATGCAGCAGAACCTTGCGCGCCCATTGTTCGAACGCGGCGCGATAGGCTTTGTCGCCGTCGCCCGAGCGCTCAAGATTCTCGATGCGCGCGCCCTTGTCGGCGAACATGCGCTCGACGCGCTGGCGCCAGCGGCCATCGTGCGGAGACTTCGCCTTAGCCATGCGTCCGAACAGCGAGCTTTTTTCGCTTCGCCACATCGCGCCGATCCGTTCGGCATCCCCGTCGACGAGACTGAGCCCGAGCGCGAGTTCCTGCATCGTGACCGGCGTCGACAGGCGTTGCGCCAGGTCGGGCGACAGGCGATCGAGATGCGCATCGATTACGCTGCGGATGCGCTCCTCCGCCTGCGTCCAGTTGAGGCCCTGCATATCCTCGAAAGTCTCGCGATTACGCAGGATGCGGGTGGGCTGGATGAAATTGGCGTCGGCGCGGTAGAGCTCATCGAACAGCCTGACGGCCTCGTCATCCTCTTCGCCGAGGATTGAGAGGATGGCGCTATGATCCGCTTCGCCGAGCAGGCGGGGCAGGGGGATCCAGCCGGGCCGGTCGCTGCCGAGATAGAGGAAATAGGGTCGTGCGCCCGACGCGCGACTGCGGCGGATCTCGGCCATGCAGATATCGACCGCATGATTATCTAGGCCGGCATCGCGCGACACGCCCCAGCGCAGGTCCAGCAGGTCAATCTCCCGTCCCTCACTCCGCAACTCCTCGTTCAGTGCCGGCACCAGCTCGGTGTTGAGGAACTCGCGTTCCCAAGCGAAGTCGAGGAAGGTCGAACTGAGGAAGATACGATCAACTTGCATGTTTTCTCCTCACTGTGGTCCGTCAGTCAGACAGGCCCGCCTCGCCATCCGCACAAGGTCGAGCGCGATGCGGATATCGATCCCCTTTTCCTCTGCCTGAACCATGAACTCGACATCGCCGTCGTCATCGAAGATGCTTCGTTTGCGGTAGCGCAGGGGGCGCGTAGTCACATTCACGCCGATGCGCTCCATCGCCTGCGTCTTGTTGCACCAGAAGGCGTGCCAGCGGGGCTGGCGCCGCGCCGACGGCATGCCGGTGTAGAAGCGCACCGCTCCGGGCACGAAACCCGCGACTTCGCAGATCTCGCGATGGAGCGTGAACGGATCGAAATTGGGTGTGCGATAGCCGAACAGACGCTTCGCCTGCATGAAAAGGTTCTGTCCGTCGATAAAGCCCACCGCGACCGGGTTCTCTTCCTTGTCGATCAAGGTTTCGCACCATCGCTGGCATCGTCGTCCGGGGCACCGCGCTTCCCGTCGTCCTCCCCGATGCGATCATCATCATCGGTGCCATTATGGGGACCGTCATCGTCCGGCATGGCGAAGGGGTCAGGGATGTCTTCCGGGGGCGTGAATTCTGGGCCTGACAGGTCGAATTTGGCGTCCAGCACCTCGCTTGCGGAAGGCTGTCGCCCCAGCGCCGCTTCGGCCTTCTCGCGAGCCCGTTGCCGCTTCAGCTCAGCCAGGCTTCCACGTTTCGCGGGCTGGGTGGGCGCCCTCGTCTCCCGCCGGTCCTGCGGGGTCTTGCTGTAGAACAGGTTATCGTCGAACTGGCTCACGAATGCGGGGTCTTCGAGATAGTTGGGCTTGCGCGCGATGACTGGCTTGTCCCCTGCTATTGCAAGAACCATTTCAGGAAATTCGAGATCCTGAAGGACGCGCCAATCCTCGTAACCTGTCAGCTCGGCACCATCGCGGGCGACGCGCGCATTGGCGAACCCGAAGGCCTGCAACACCTCGCAGTTGTTGATCATAGTCTTCCAATCGTGCGGGTACAGCATTTGCAGCTGGCTGAGATCCTGCCAGAAGCTCCAGGTTCTCAAGCCATACCCCCGAAGCAGCGTGATCGCCTGACGAAGTTGCTTGAGCGGGCCGAGTTGCGCGGCTTCATCGAGGATGAACAATGTCGGCAATTCGGGACGCCGCGAGCGCTGGGTTATGGCCGCCATCATGACTCCGATCCATAGGCGGAGGAGTTTGCCGTGGCTTTCGAGCTTTTCGGGCGGAACCACAACATAGATGGAAATTGGATCGCCACGAGTGATCGCCTGAAGATCAATCGTCGAGCGGCCAAGCGTAGCTTGCGCCCCGGCGCTACGCAGGAAATCGGTGTGCGATTGCGCGGTCGACAAGATCGAGGCCCAAACCTTTGCCTCGGCGGTCGATTTGATTGAACCGCCCTGCCGGACAGCGGGAAGCGGGCTCTTTAGGATCTCCTTGAAAGTGAAGTCCATATCTTCGTTTGTCTGATTGAGCAGGTAGTGCATCTCTTGCAGGTTGCGCAGAACAGGCGGCCTTCCGGAGGCCACGAAGAGTAGCATGGTCGTAATGAGTGAATAAGCTCGGCTGTCCCAAAACGGGTCCTGCGTGTGCTGCTTGGTCACTATCAGCTCGGCAAGTTGCGCGGCACTGTCGACCGCCTCTGGAGAGCGGTGATCGATCAGGTCGAGCGGATTAAGCGCCCCTGTTTCTTCTCCCGTCACTCCAAAGGGATCGAGCAAGAGCACTTTCTGCCCCAGCTCGCGGCGACGACGTGCGGTGACCTGATAGTTCTCGCCTTTGGGGTCGATGACGATGGCCGGTCCGGGATATCTTAAAAGAGCAGGAATGATACAGCCCACGCCTTTGCCCGCTCCGGTCCGAGCGAGCGTGATCAGATGACCGTCTCCAGTATGCAAGACCGGTTCGAGCATGTCATCGTCGCGATCTTCGTCCTCGATCGCCTCACCAAACTGAAAACCCATAACCGGACGATGTTTATCCGCCTCGAGCGAATAGCCGATCAGCAGGCCATCAGGTGAGAGTTTGGTGGGGAGTTTAGCGTCATCGCGCATTGTAGATGTCTACTTCCCTCATCCCCGCAAGAAAGACCTCGCCCCATGACCGCTTTTGTCGGCAGCGGTGCGGTCGGACTGATCCTCAGTTGATGTGCTAAGCGCCCAGATCGGAGAGTAGAGAAAATAAAAGCGTGTGCAACCAGCATCTTCCCGTTCTTGCACGTCTCGCAAGCGGGCGACGGATTTCAGGCTTGGGGATCCTAGCGCCACTCTACAAATTGAATTAATCTCCGACCCTGTGCTCGAAAAGGCCACAGCCCGCTGGATCGTTGTCGTTTGCCAAACCAAACAACGCGGGACCAAATTGCGAGCAAGTAGCTTTCATTGCTGTTTGCCGGAATGACGCCGGGGATGTCTGTTTTCAGGAGGCGATATCTGGGACGTCTACGTCTGGAATGGGGGCGCAAAGCTGCCGGTGTCAGCTGCGAAACACCGCTCGCCGAACGACCTAATCTAGCTTCGATAGTAGCCGACCTGCTGCGCCAGCTTCGGCAGCAAGATTGCGGTTGTATGCTAGCGGCATCTTTGGCGACTTCCACCGCAGCGCATCCATGATCCCGGCGAGCGTTTCGCCGATCGCGAACAGATCTTGGTTCAACCCGACCCGCGTCGAATGCGCACTGAATCCTGCGACCAATTTCCTCGCCTGTTCTTTGTCGAGATCGCCGAACGCGCCCGCATCGATTGCGCTAGCGATCATGCCACGCACGATTGGCGTGACCGAGCCGGGGTGCAGTGCCTTCTCGCCCACATTGTATTCGGTCCGCGCCGCAACCGCTGCCTTCGCCGCGAACTTGCGCGGATCCCAGATCGCGCGCCCTGAGATTGTATTTGGATCGATTCGCCTGCGCGCTGGCCGATCGGCGTAGCGCCGCACAATCACGCGCCGGAACACCGGACCCTCGCTGATGTCGGCGGCATGCAGCCAAGCTTGGAGCGCCTGTACGCTGCGCGGCGAGAGGTAGGCGGTCGAGCCTTCACCCTCATGGTCGCCCTTGTGCCGCCCGATCCGCAGTAGACGTGCATCGGGATCGAGCGCCTCGACGATATCCTCGACTGCGACGGCGACCAACTCGCTCGCGCGCAGGCCGGTATCGTAGGCGACCGAGAGCAGCGCGCGATTGCGCAGCCCGGGGTGTATTATCGCAGGCCCCGAGGATCGCGCGGATATGGATGCCGCGCGGTGTGGCCTGCACCGGATCTTTGACCGCGCCGCGAAATCGCAGCGGCCGCGCCTGCTATTGCCGTGAGCCGACATTGCGGCGATGCGCCGCGATCGCGAGCCGGCAGATCTCGTGCTTGGTGGGATCGTCGAGGTCGAGCAGCCGGTGCGTCTTGGCGATCGATGCTTTGTACCGCACCAGCGAGGCGGGCGCGGCACCCTCGCTCGCCCGATGCTTCAGCCAGTCCGCGACCATCCCGGGCGTTGCCGGAAACGCGCGAGCGTCGCTGCGGCGGCACCACAGGTCGAACGCCTCGACATCCTGCCGCAGCGCGCGGATCGAATTCGGCGAGGCCGCATCGACGTAAGCGGCGAGCAGTTCGCGATCGACGGCGACATTCGGCGCGCGTAGCGCGAGCGCGAGGTCGGTTTCGAGCGCGGCGAGAGCGCTACCGGGCAACGCGGAGGGGGGCGAGATATCGGACATGCCGGCATAAAACTAACTCAAACAGCACACCCCGCAACATGTGATAAGTACTCTTTATCACATGTCCACTTGCGAACCGTATGGGCAAGGGAAAGCAACATCGCTTTTTGCTTTCCTGCGGAATCCATACGCGCCTAGAATCGTTGGATATTCGACGACGTGGATATGGAACGGCAAGACCCTCTTCTGGCCCTCGGACGACTCGATGGACGCCTCGCCCATAGCCCTGCGCGGATCGCCTGGACCATACATGCGCGGTTCGAGGGCGCCGCCATATCCGCCTGCAACGCCGGCGTGCCGATCGACGCGAACCACCTCGAAGCCTGGGTCGCCGGTTCGGGGCTACCGCCGCGTAGCGGTGACGGGCGCAACGATCCATTCAGCGTCGTCGCGATCGTCCATTATTTCCTTGAGAGTCTCGAACCCGACCGTGGCCCACATGCCCGGCAAGTCCGCCGTCTGCTCGGTTCGCTAATCGATCCGGAGCGCGAAGCGTCGATCTGGGCGAATGCCGATCTCGTGCACTACGGCCCGCTGTGGCGGGCGCTGCGACGGATGGCGGAGGAGTCTGGTCTCGAGCCGTCGCTAGCATCAATCGGCGCGCGCATGAACGAGATGGGCCGACTGATCGACAAGTCCGACGATCACACCCGCTTGGTCGCCTGGCTGTCGGACGGGCGCGAGATCTCTTTCGACCACGACCATCCCAAGGCCTGGCTCGCCTACCTCTTGGTCCCGACCATGTTGCGGCGGTCAGGACTGTCGGCGCATACGCTTCCCTCGCTCGTGCCGCGGCAGAAGTTCTTGTGCGGCTCGGCGAAGGAATGGACCGCGGCGGTCGCGGACTGCATCGCCGAACAAGCGCCCGCCGCCTATCGGTCGCTTTGTCGGATGGAGCGGGATTTGGGCGATCTGCGCACGCGCTTCCAGCGAACCAAACGCAGTCGGCTCGCCGAAGCGGCCGAGTTGCGCATGGCGCTGCCGTCGCTCACCCGTCGCAAGCTGGCGATCGCGGTCGATGTCACACCCACTGGTGCCGCATATTTGATCCGGCAGCTCGAACGCTAGAAGAGCGCGCGCGCTTTCATCGCAAGCTGCGAGGGGGGCTTTCTTTCCATGCCCGATTGGCTATCACTCTCACGAACCTTTCGCCTGCCCGACTGCATCGCCCACGCGGCTCCGCGGTCGGCGGGATTGTTGTACACAATCGAACGGTTCTGATCCCATGAAACCACATGCATGTTTCCGCATTTCGGTGGACGAGCTCGCGCAAGATCTCGGCCACTACATCAAGTTGGCGAAAACGCGGACATTCGAAATATTCGACAGGGGCGAGGTCGAGGTGATGTTGGTCCGCATCTCTGCCATTACCGAGTGGGACGATCAGCTGCAGAAGAGCGTTCGGACCGACATGATGACGGCGGAAGAGTGGGAATCATTCGCTAAGCCACCCGAGGATCTGAGCCATCTGCCGGACAGCTATGACGATTGGCCCGACGAGGTCCAATAAAACGCTGGGTCGGCCGAGCCAGCGATCCTGCTGATCGGCCGACCCTCTCAATTGCCGCTTCGGCCGACGACCGAACTAGCGCACCGCAACGGCTCTCTATTCGGGGCTTGCTGGTGATGGGGCTCGGATAAAAGGATCCGCGACATCGCGAAAGAACACCTTGGTCACATGTCTTCCAGAGCCTTCGGCCAAGCTGCGCGCAACATGGGGTAATTCCTGGAGGGCGCGTGGGACGTCATCGAGGGGAATAGGTCGTTCCGATTCCGGCGGATCGATCCTGACGACATTCGGCTTACCAATCAGCAGATAGCATTGCCCGAGCGCGTTAAGCGATTGCGCGCGTGCAGCGGCGGTGAATGCCCGCAACACCGCCCAATGCCGAGCCCCGCCATTGCGCACTGCGTCCGGCACCGTGAAGGTACCATCGCCGGTCCCGATGCTCAGAACCCGAATATTCTCTCTGGGCACGTCGTAGCAGGCCAGGACATCAATCACGGCGTTCATAACCGGATTGTTCGCCCAAACCCCGCCGTCGATCATGACGTAGCCGTCATCCTCTACGCCGGGATAGTAGGAGGGCGCCGCAGTAGTATGGAGGGCCACGTGCGCGAACTTGCGGTGGCGATCCTTCTGATAATCCGGATGATGCGGCGTTTTGTAGAGAAATGGTTCGCCGTGCCGCCCTTCGAAGCTCGGGACTACCAGCCTGATGCCTGCGTCATCGATGAGCTTATCACCGAACACCTTGAGCAATTCAGTTTTCAGGACTGTGGGGTCGTGCTTGGGACGCCAAATCCAGCGGAGCATCCTTCTCCAACTGCGCCAGCCCGAGAGCGTCGGGAAGATTCGTTCACCGCGCTCGACGTAGACTTGAAGTGCTTGGGCCGCGCTCATGCCGCTGGCTAGAGCAAGGGCTATGATGCCGCCAGTGGACGTTCCTGCCACCATATCGAAATGGCGACCGACCGGCTTACCACCCAAGAACCGCCGTTCGAGCTCGGCGAGGTAGGCAGCAGGGAATACGCCCCGGATCCCCCCTCCGTCGATCGAAAGGATACGAAAGAGGCGGTCCTTCGGCCAAGGCTGCTTGAGCCGCGTATGCTCTATCGTCCCTTCCGACCTGCGAGGTGGGACGTACATCAGGCCACATCCAGATCGGGAACCGCGCTGCCGTGCCGTCCGCCTCCGGTCCAGCGTCCGGTCATCAGCCACATCTCGTAACAGGCGATCCAGTCGAATGCCCACGGTACCGTCGTTTCGGAAAGAGCCATCGCCGGACCCCACTGATCGAGCGCCGGATCGAAGAGACAAAGAGTAGGATCATCCGCAGGCGGATAAACGTGCGGGAGCTGGCCTTCGACATTGTCGGGAAGGCGAACCAAAGCCGGTTTGAGCACGCGCACGTCAGGAAAACTGCCCAGCCGGTAGCGAAACTCCAATGTGAACCGCGCAAATTGCGGACGTACTTCACCGACCCAGCGCGCCGATTGAGTCGTCCGGTCAAGAGCGCGGACAGCGAACATGGGCCATGCCGCCTTCATGCGATCACGTTGCTCGTCAATGGTGAGCACACGATCATTCATCAGATCAGCGTGCCGTAGAAGTGGTGCGGCTTGGCGCTAGCGATGGCAGGACTGGCGACCGCAGCCGTGACCCCCGCTGTCGGCAGAAGCAAACCCCCTTTCCTGGTATAACGCTGCTCGGCCGCCTGGACGCCGCCACCAATCTCGTCGGCCATCCGATCCGCTGCCTTGGTCACCACCCGATCGCCAAATCGGTCTCGCAGCCATTCCATAAGTCGATCGGCGAAAAGGTCGCCGCGCTTAACGGATTCCAGTCCGGCGACGAGTTCCTTGAGATGTCCTGCGAACTCATCCTGTTGTGCGATGGTGGCGGGCCAACGATCCGTAAAGACGTCGTCTTCGCAGACCGGATTCGAAACATGGAGCTTGCGAGAGTAGCGACTCGCGTCTTCGATCTCGCCGATGATCCACTTGGCTTGGCGGATGAGCATGTCCGACAGGGTCATGTCGGGCTTAGCGGCCATGCCAGCGTAATAGGAAAGCATCACCGACGGCGGTATGCGGCCATCATAGTTGGCGTAGCGGATATTGCGGAACCGCTTCAGCAACTGCAGCGCCAGTGTCGCTGTATTCTTGACGATGAAATCGCATTGATCGGGAACCTCGTCGACCTCGGCATCGGCCTGCACCGCGTTCTTCTCGAGACGAAGCCAGTGCTCGTGCATCGCCTTCGCCATGCGAAGTTCTAGCGGCGTGCGAGCGCAGTACCACTGCGCGAAGCCGAAGGCATTCATGTCGACGAAGCGGTCGTCGGCAGACATCCGAGGGCCTTTGGCATGGGTGATCAAGCTCTCTCGATCTAGGGCGCCGTAGACCCGCAACGCCGGAGTGACATCGAGATGCATCCGGTCGGCGTAGTAAAGCGTGACGCAACGCGTCTGGCGCACCACTTTCTGCACGGGGTAATCAGAAAGAGCTCGTTCGAGTTCGAGCAAAATGGACAGCGGATCCATGGTCCGGAAACGACCGCCGAGTTGGGAGATGATATCGAGGTCGTACTCGTCATCAGTCCCGCGGTTCGAGATTGTCGCGTCGATCGCCATCGAACCTTGCGGATAGAAGTGCTCTATATGACCCTCAAACCCGGGGTCCGCTTCCAGATGCTTGCGAACGGCCCCATAGCGACCTCCCGCTTGCCGATGGAGCGAGGGCGGAAGTTGAGCGCTCAGGGCGATTTCCGCTAGAATGCGATCGAGCGGATCGTCGAAGGGGTTGCGTCCTTGCAGCTGGACTGGTGCGTTCACTGAAACCTCCGGGTTGTAGCAATCCATGTTCTCGTCGCAGATACGCTATGTATCGCTACTCCGAACATAGCTAGGTGTCTTGCTATTCGGTGTCAAGGGCTGTAGTGTTATGCTACTCCGAACAGCCCAAGGATCCAGCATGGCAATCAAGTTCGGCGACCGGATCAAGGAGCGCCGGCTCGCCCTCGACCTGACGCTTGACGAGCTCGCGCAGGCTACATCATCATCGAAAAGTTACATCTGGGAACTGGAAAACAAGAATCCGCCCCGCCCATCGGCAGAGAAATTGGCCGTCATTGCCCAAGCGCTAGGAGTCACGGTGGATTACCTGCTTGGGAGCGACGAGCAGACACTCCAGACGGCAGAGGACAAGGCCTTTTTCCGATCTTATAGCGGACTGCCTCCCGAAACCCGCCGACAGCTGCGGGATATGGCCAAAATTCTCGGAGCGAAGAAAAACACATGAAGAGCGCGGCCCCGGCGCGTCCTCATAAAGAAGCGGCGCGGATCACGAAGATGCTCGACGCCGTCCTGGGCGAGGATAGGTTCGATCGCGCTCCCGTGGATGTCGCTGAGCTCGCGATGGAGTACTCTCGAAACGTCGCGCCGGACGGCCCCATTCATTGTGTAGAAGAGGCCGATATCGCGGGATGCGTCGGTGCGCTTGTTTGTAGCGACAGTGCCCCCCGTCAGTGGGCCATCATGTATAATCGCGGACAATCGGAAGGCAGGCGCGCCTTTACCATTGGGCACGAATTTGGTCATTTTGTGCTTCACCGAACTGCGATTGAGAACGATCCGGAATTCGATCATGCGATTTACTGCGATGAAGAAGCGGTCGTTCAACGCGGTGGTAGCGGCATAGAAGAGGAAGCGGATATCTTTGCAGCGGACATTCTGATGCCATTGCACGATTTCCGGTTACAGATGCCTGCAAGGGCGCAACCGAATTTTGCGGCTCTGAGCGAACTAGCCCAGCGTTATGGAGTCTCTCTAACCGCCGTTATCCTGCGTTGGCTCGAATACACCGAGACCCGTGCGATGCTCGTGGTCTCGAACGAAGGTTTCGCGCATTGGGCGAAATCGAGCAAGGCGGCATTCCGTTCGGGGCGCTTCCTGCGCACGAAGAACGAGGTTTGTCAGTTGCCTGCGCTGGCCACTGCGGTGACGCGCTCGTTTTCCGAGGAAGCGAAGGTTGGTATTCCACAGGAGAGCGGAACCTGGTTTCCTGAGCCGGTCGTCGAGATGTGCCTGCGTTCGGATCGTTACGATCAGGAACTTACGCTGCTGCATTTCGAGCGGCAGTCCGTCTGGCAAAATGACGAAGAACCAATTGAAGATACCTTCGACAGGTTCGCGGCGCAGTGATCCCTAGCGAACCGATCAGGCTGACTGGATGGCGCGAGATGCTACGTTTTGATCGTAGCGTAGAGGCGGTCCATCTCGGCGTCGAACCGTTGCCAAAGAGCTTCTCCTTCAGTGCCCAGCGACTTCGAGGCTTCCCGAAAACCATTTTCCTCATGGATCGCCGCGAGTTCGTCGGCCCAGGGAAACACTGTCTCGGCCTCGAGGCGCGCCAACGTCGCGGTCAAACGCTCTCGCACTCGCGTGGCGACAGCTGGCGGCACCGCTTCGCGTGCGCGCGGAGCGTCCTCGAACATGTCTGCCTGTGCGTGTGCCATCCCCATCTTCTACGCTTTCGCTCTGCGCTGTGCAATGAAAGCGCAATGACTGTGAGAGCTTATGCCCAATAGCTGGCGCCAAATCCGGCTACCCGAGATCGTTTCGGCCATGGCCTCGCGCCCGCGCCATGAAGCGCTACGCGGCCTCATCACCGAGCTGCTTCGCGACGGGTTCGACGCGCGCTTCGCCGAACTCGAGCACGAACGCTACCTGATTGACAATCGCGGCCGTGTAGACGTCGCCTGGGGTGTCACCGTAATCGAGTTGAAGTCCGACCTGCGCAACGAGGAGCGCGACGTCCTCGCGCGGATGCCGGCCTATCTGGAGGATGCGGCGAGCCGCAGCGGGTCAGATCACGCGCCGGTCGGGCTCGCGACCGACGGCGCCGACATTCTCGCCTACACGCTCGAAGACGGCGCTTTTCTTCCGCTCGGCCGCTACAAAGTCGATCCGGAACACCCCGAGCGGCTGCTGGGCTGGCTCGAACCGCTGATTGCGCCACAGCCGGATGTCCGGCCGACGCCGATGGCGATCACGCTCGCCTTCGGCCGTCATAGCCTAGCTTTTGGGCGCGCGCGCAACCGTTTGGCGGCACTGTGGGAGGAGCTGTCTGACCACCCGGAAGTACGCCTCAAGCGCGATCTGTGGGACGGTCTCTTGCGCCAAGTTTACGGCGACGACGTAGGCAGCGACGCGCTGTTCCTCCAGCACACCTATCTGACCATACTAGTTAAGGCGATCGCCGCGCGCGTCCTCGACCTGCCCGTGGACGATGCGCCTGCCGTGCTGTCGGGCCGGTTGCTGGCAGACGAGGGCATCGTCGGCGCGGTGGAAGCGGACTTCTTCGACTGGCCGTTGCTCGCGGAGGGCGGCGCCGACCTCGTTCGCTCGCTCGCCTCGGAGACCGTCCGCTTCCGGCTTCGCGACGTCGAGATCGACGTGCTCAAGAGCCTCTACGAGAGCCTGATCGATCCCGACGAGCGCCATGATCTCGGCGAGTACTACACCCCGGACTGGCTCGCGGCGCGCGTCGTCCGGGCCGCCGTCGACGACCCGCTAGCCGAACGTGTCCTAGACCCTTCCTGCGGCTCGGGGACCTTCCTGTTCCAAGCCCTTCGGCATCTCGTCACGACCGCTCGGACCGCCGACATGGCTCCCGCCGACATCGTCGCGGCGGCAGCCGACAAGGTGTTCGGGCTCGACGTCCATCCGGTCGCGGTCACCCTAGCGCGGGTAACCTGGCTGCTCGCGCTCGGCGAGCTCCTCGAACATCGCCCGGCCTCGCTCAGCGTTCCGGTGTTCATGGGTGACGCGATGCAGTGGAACCTGCGGCCGCTCGGGCGCTCGACGGAAGTTCTGGTCGAGGTGCCCGACGGACCGCCGCTGCGTATTCCCGCCGGCGTCGCCAGCGACCAATATCTGTTCGAGGCGGCGCTCGACGAGCTAAATCGCGGGCTGCAGGCGCTCGCCGAGCCCGACCAGGTCGGGCAGGCCATCGCCCGCGCCGGAGCGGACGACGCCGACGCGGCGCTGCTGGCGGAGACGTTCGCGCAATTGAAGGATCTCTATGTCAGCGGACGCAACGGCATCTGGACCTTCGTGCTCCGTAACCTCCTGCGACCTGTCTGGCTATCGCATCCGAACAACCGAGCGAACGTTCTGATCGGGAATCCGCCGTGGATCGTCTACCGCCACCTCAGCGCGGCGATGAAGGACCGGCTGCGTGACGCGCTCGCGAGCTACAACCTTTGGGTCGGCGGCAGTCTCGCGACGCATCAGGACATGTGCGCGCTATTTTGGGCGCGCGGTGCCGAGCGCTATCTCGCCGATGACGGTCGGATCGCGATGGTGCTTCCCTATGCGCTGACCAACGCACCGGTATTCGCTGCCATTCGGAATGGAAGCCTCGCCAACGTCAGGGTAGCAGTTACCGGGGGATGGGGCCTCGAACGCGTTTGGCCGATCTTTGGTGCTCAGTCGGGCTCGAGCACGACGAGCACCTGCGTGCTGTTCGGCACGCGCGACAGTGACGCGGCCATGCCGATTGAGATCGATCGCTGGGTCGGCGTCCTTCCTCGCCGGGACGCCAGCGAGGCAGAAGCCGACGCCGTACTCGTGCATTCGCGGACAAACTGGCCCCGTGCGCGAACCCTCCTCGCCGCTTCGCCGTATCGCCAGCGCTTCCGGCAAGGTGCGACGTTGACGCCGCGTCGGTTCTTCCTGGCCGAGCCGGTCGAGGGCGGACGCCTGCGCAGCCGCAGGGATGCACCGCGCCTGCGTGGTCGGATTGGCAATCTGGATCGCGCGCCTTGGAACACCCTCGATCCCCCGGAGGGTCCGGTCGAGCGTCAATTTGTGCGAACTGTCGCTCTAGGGGAGACCGTCGCACCGTATCGGACGCTTTCCTTCGTCACCGCGGTCGTTCCACTCGGACCGAACGGCGTGCTTTCGTCAATTGAGGCCGACGCCGCCGGTCATCGGGGTCTGGCGGGATGGTTGAGGGACGCAGAAAACAAGTGGAACGAACACAGCAACAAGAACGTCGACGGCTCACCGCGAATGACGCTGGAGCAACGCAGCGACGCGATGGGCGGTCTGAGGTCGCAAGGCGAACTCGCTGGTATCCGCATTCTTTATACAAAGGCGGGCACCCGATTGAGTGCGTGCTGGATCGAGAATAACGAAGCCGTGGTCGATCACAAAGCGTATTGGGCAGCCGCGAGAAGTCTCGATGAAGCAGCCTACGTGACCGCGGTCCTGAACAGCGCTCTTGTCCTCGAGCGGGTCAAGGATCTGCAGCCCGTCGGACAACGCGATCCCCGCGACTTCGACAATCTGGTCTGGACCCTGCCGATCCCGGAATACGACGCTGAAGACAACATTCATCGCGAGCTTGCCGACGCTGCCTTACATGCAGCGGAGGTCGCGGCGCGCGTAAATTTGCCCGAGGAAGCCTATTTCACGACGAAACGCGCGTTCGTCCGGATGGCCCTGAATGAGGATGGAGTGGCCGAGACCGTCGAACGGCTCGTCGATGCGCTTTTGCCGGGCTGACTGCAATCCAAAAGCAAATCGCGAAGGGAGCTCCTCTGTCAGTCGCCGCTCTCACTGCGACGTCGGACTAGGAAATCATCGACGGAACTGCCGGGTTTCTTACCGGTGTACATCTGGGCAAGCGCTTGTGCAGGAGCGACCGATTGGGCCAGAGTTCGTAGCACGACACCATCGTCGGTTTGGCTGAGATAGACCGTTCCGCCCACGGACAGACCGGGGCGGTCGCGGACTTCGGCGGGAAGGGTCATCCGTCCATTCGGAGTGATGTCGATCCGTATTGCCATGCCGGCCTGCTAACCTCTTCGGGTCCGGCAGCCATTGCCGATCTCCGCGAAGAGCTTTTATAACGTCGAAAGGATATCCATGAAGTCGCAATTCCAGCGATCGGCAAAAAATTGTCGATCGAAACGCGCGCTACGAGTAAGTTGCTGAGTTAGCAAAGCTTTGAGCCATCTCCTTAGCCACAAGAGATAAGAATCTCAGGCTTTCTGACACGGAATCTTTTTTCCATGGCTTTTGGCAACGCGCACGGCGACTGACGCAAGATCGGTCGAATGATGCGGCACGCGCAATGGCAGCTTTTGCGAATAAACGCTGAGTTGCTTAACGTCCGATAATGGGGCGCAAAGCGGACTTGAGAACTATCGCATTTAGTTGTCAGGCCACCTTTGCACCGACCAAACGCTCGATGCTTTCGACCGTGATCAGAGTTCGTCTGCCGACTTTTTTCCTGACCAGCGTGCCATCTCGCATAAGCTTGTCGATTGTCGTCCGACCCAACCCAGTCGCCTGTTCAGTCTGAGCGACCGACGCGGTAAGGTCCCCAGGCCTGATCGGTTGCACGTCTTCCTTCTTTGGCTCGGAAGCTTCAATGCATGGAACGATGTTTTTCGTCGTAGCGCGCGCATCGCAGCCGCTAGCTTGCTCTGACGCACCGGCAGGTAAACCCACGCAATACCTATCAAGAACTTTGACGAGCGCAGCTTCGGAAAAGCTGATTCCGGTTATGAGGACTGACGGCGCGCCTCCCTGCAGAGGCGAGCCTTCTAGCCGAACCGTTCCACCGTTTAGGGCGGCTTGAATCTTATCCGATGCTACAATCCTCTCCCAATCTTGAGCCGGAATCTGAGCATCGCGCACTACCTTGGTCGGACCCCCAGCGGGTCTTATTTCTCGCACGAGAGCATAGGTTTTGATCAGACCGGCCGCGGCGAAATCGGCTAACAAATCATCAGCTTTTTCGAGATTTCTGGACTTAACGAGCTCAATGGCCTTGGCCGGAAGGACTGGTTGATGGGCTGACATGCTTTCTCTCGAGTTTGACGGGGCATGTTTGTCAGCCAATCGTGAAAATGCGGTAACCCTCTGGTTCGCTGCGGCTATGCAGGTCGATCGATCCGGCAATTGCTTGAAGTCTCATCGCGCCGAGGTCCCCGCCGATGTTCGCGGATGTCCACCCAAGTTTTTCATGTTTTTTTCATGGAAACGCTGCCCATCTCTTCTAAGTCATTGAAAAGATGGTGGGCGCGGCAAGGATTGAACTTGCGACCCCACCCGTGTGAAGGGTGTGCTCTACCACTGAGCTACGCGCCCGCTGACGGTCATAAGGGGCGAGAAGAATCACCCTTGCGTCGGCAGAGGCGCGCCTTTGCCAGAGCGTGAAGTCGTTGACAAGCACCCCGTTACCGCTAGAGGCCCGAACCGACATGACCGAAGACAACACCACTCCCGATTCCGCGCCCGAAGCCGCAACGGCCACCACCGGGCCCGACGTGCCGCCCGACCATCTGGCGATCGATCCGCGCAGCCCGCATTTCGATGGCGATGTGCTGCGTCGCGGCGTGGGCATCCGCTTCAAGGGCGCCGTGCGCACCAATATCGAGGAATATTGCATTTCCGAGGGCTGGGTCCGCGTGCAGGCGGGCAAGACCATGGACCGCAAGGGTCGCCCGCTGACGATCAAGCTGAACGGCCCGGTCGAGGCCTGGTTCGAGGATCTGGGCGAAGACGCTCCGGTCGCGAAAGCCGGCTGAACATCGGCGCTGCCGTGCAATTGAGTTGCAAGGTGGCGCGATAAACGCCACCTCTCGCATCATGCTGTCCCCCGTGCTCCCTGAAGTCGTCATTATCGGACGCCCCAATGTGGGCAAGTCGACCCTGTGGAACAGGCTCGTCGGCAAGAAGCTCGCGCTGGTCGACGACCAGCCGGGAGTGACGCGCGACCGCCGTTTCGGCGATGCGGAGCTGCTGGGCCTGAAATTCCAGATCGTCGATACCGCCGGTTGGGAGGATGACGAGGCCGAAACGCTGCCCGGACGGATGCGTAAGCAGACCGAGGCGGCGCTGGTCGGCGCAGCGCTGGCGCTGTTCGTGATCGATTCGCGCGCGGGACTGACACCGCTGGACGAGGAAATCGCCCGCTGGCTGCGCGGTCAGAGCGTGCCGGTGGTGCTGGTCGCCAACAAGGCCGAGGGCAGCGCGGGCGATGCGGGCCTGTATGAAAGCTTCGCATTGGGCTTTGGCGATCCGGTGGCGATGTCGGCCGAGCACGGCGAAGGCGTGGCCGATCTGTTCGAAGCGATATTGCCGATCCTCGACCCGCTGCAACCGAAAGAAGCATTTCCGGTTGAAGATGACGGTGAGGAAAAGCCGCTGGGCCCGTTGAAGCTGGCCATTGTGGGCCGCCCCAATGCGGGCAAGTCCACGTTGATCAACCGGCTGCTGCAGGAAGACCGGCTGCTGACGGGTCCCGAGGCTGGAATTACGCGCGATTCGATCACCATCGACTGGCACTGGACCGATCCGCGCGATGGTGAGATCCGCGACGTGAAGCTGATCGACACCGCCGGCATGCGCAAACGTGCCCGCGTGACCGACAAGCTGGAGCGCATGGCGGTGGCCGATGCGCGCCACGCGGTCGATTTCGCCGAAGTCGTGGTGCTGCTGCTGGATGCGACCCTGGGGCTGGAGCATCAGGACCTGAAAATCGCGGCCCATGCGGTCGAGGAAGGGCGCGCACTGATCGTCGCCATCAACAAATGGGACGTGGCGGCAGAGCCGTCGGCCTTGTTCAACGGCATCCGCGCCGCGCTGGACGAAGGGCTGGCGCAGGTGCGCGGCGTGCCATTGGTGGCTGTATCGGCCAAGACCGGCAAGGGTACCGACCAGTTGCTGCAGGCGGCCTTTGACATTCGCGACCAGTGGAACCGGCGTGTGCCGACGGCGGCGCTGAACCGCTGGTTTGACGATGCCCTTGCCGCCAATCCGCCACCCGCGCCCGGCGGCAAGCGGATCAAGATGCGTTATATCACGCAGGTCGGCGCCCGCCCGCCGCGCTTCGTGATTTTTGGCACGCGGCTTGACGATGTACCCGAAAGCTACCGCCGCTATCTGGTCAATGGCATCCGCCGCGAACTGGGCTTTGGCGCCGTGCCGGTGCGTCTGATGCTGCGCAGCGCAAAGAACCCTTACGCCAACAAGGACTAGGCAGGCTTGCGCGCGGCAAAAACGATGTGGCCCGCCAGCCTCAGCTTCAGATAGTTGCGCTCCTTCGCGGTCCAGCCCTTCACGCGCGCGGCCATGTCGATCATCGGATAGGGCAGTTTCAACCCGGACAGCCTTCGATTGGTGATCTGACGCATGATCATGCCCAACCCTTCGGCTCCAGGGCGGATTTCCAGAAGTTCAAAGCCATTATCGATCAGCAGGCAATGCACGCCCCAAGGGGTGAAATTGAAGATGGAGAACGAGTGGTAGGGTTCCAGATAAGACAGCGATCCGACAAAACAGCCGCCGGGTTTCAGCACGCGCAGAACTTCGGCCGCGACTTTGTCGGGGTGGCGGATATGTTCGAAAACCTGTCTGGAATAGACCGTGTCGAAGCTGGAGTCGGCAAAGGGTAGCGCCACGCCGTCATAGGTTACGAAGCGGGCATCGCTGCGTGTCCGGCTGTCCACCTCTGGCGAGGTTTCAATGTCGACGCCGGTATAATCCAGACCCGGCGCAATCGTGGGCAGGACATCCAATGCGCGGCCGTCACCGCAACTAAGGTCCAGAAGCCGCGGGGTCGGGGCGGCAAAGCGGCGCAGCATATCTTCGGGAGAGGAAATGCGCGCGTGGTCTTCGGGAATGGCAGGCGCCAGCAGGGCGTATTCGGGGCCGTTGATAGCCGCGAGCTAAGGCCCCGTAACGCAATAGCGGTCGAGTTCGGGCCCGTTGAGATGGACGCGCAGGGACTCGCTGTTTTCGGACCATTGCGCGGTGGGATCGGAGCGCAATGCGCAGATTGCCGCCAATGCCTCGGCATTTTCGATCAGCTCGCCATAGGCTGGCAGGCCGATGACCGACACGTTCTGGCCCTGATAACGTCCGTCCACGCGGCCCACGAATTCCTGTTCGGGGCCGGAAATGACCAGCGTGCCGGTTTCGGGGTCTGTTTCGACGATCGTGGGGGCATCGGCGGCGATCGCCAGCCAGATCGCGGCCAGCACTGTAATCGCCAGCAGCACCATGGCGAGGATCATCGCACCCTTGAACCGGCTTTGCCGCTGCTTTCTCAGCGGCTCGCCGATCGATGTCACATTGCCCCCGTTGCGGTCACAAGAACCTCTTATGCCTCGCCGTCGCCAGCGGGCTGGCTTTGCAGCTGGACATAGTTCTGCAGGCCCATGCGTTCGATCATGTCGAACTGCGTTTCGAGGAAATCGACATGCTCCTCCTCGCTCTCAAGGATGCGTTCGAAAATCTCGCGGCTGACATAGTCGCGCACTTTTTCGCAATATTCGATGGCGTCGCGCAGCAGCGGGATCGCCTCCATTTCCAGCGCGAGATCTGCCTTCAGGATTTCCTCGACCGTTTCGCCCACTTTCAGCTTGTGGATCGCCTGGAAATTGGGAAGCCCGTCAAGGAACAGCACGCGTTCGGCCAGAACGTCAGCGTGCTTCATCTCGTCGATCGATTCGTGGCGTTCGTAATCGGCCAGCTTGCGCATGCCCCAATGGTGCAGCGTGCGATAATGCAGCCAGTACTGGTTGATCGCCGTCAGCTCGTTGGTGAGCGCCTTGTTCAGGTACTCGACGACTTTGGGATCGCTTTTCATGGCCGTATTCCTTGCATTCGATGGCATTGCATGGCCGGTCGGACCGGCCGCGTCACGCCTCTAATCGCGCAAGGCGGGGCGGGCATGCAAGCATAAACGCCTGTTGCGAGACGTTCGAATTAGCAGGATTTCCGCGGGTTTTGGATAGGGTGGGGAAGGATTACGCCGCGCAGACGCGCTCTTCCATACAGATATCGGCAGCCTCGTCCAGGCACTGGCGGCACTGCGGCTCGACACCCATGCAGCGATAGACCGCTTCCGCATCGCCCGAACAGCTGCGTGCGGCAGCCCGTAGATCGCCTTCACGAACGGCATTGCAGATGCAGATGATCATCGTGGAATAGGACCCTCTCGCTGTTCTCGAATCCCTTACTAATGCGAGTGGATATCAAAAGCAAGACCTCTGCGAGTGAATTGCAACAGCACGTCCGGAATCGACATTTCCATGCCCGCGCGGCCCCCTTGTGACTCACTTTTTACATCGGAACTTGGGGAATATTGCCATCGGTTAACCCAAAATTAGGTTTGAACGGCAAGATTGGCGTTCGACCGCAATGTTCAGGGGGATTCTTGGTGCGCGTTCTCGCATTGGCTTCACAGAAGGGTGGCTCTGGCAAGACCACACTGTCCGGCCATCTGGCCGTTCAGGCCCAGCGCGCCGGCGCCGGTCCGGTCGTGCTTATCGACATCGATCCCCAGGGATCGCTGGCAGACTGGTGGAACGAGCGCGAGGATGAATTCCCCGCATTCGCCCAGACCGCCGTGGCCCGCCTTGCAAACGATCTGGCGACGCTGCGCCAACAGGGGTTCAAGCTGGCTGTTATCGACACGCCGCCCGCGATCACCATGGCGATCCAGTCGGTGATCTCGGTCGCGGAACTGGTCGTCGTTCCGACCCGTCCCAGCCCGCATGACCTGCGCGCCGTGGGCGCCACGGTCGATATTTGCGCCCGTGCGAACAAGCCGCTGGTGTTCGTCGTGAACTCTGCCCTGTCAAAGGCGCGGATCACCTCGGAAGCCGCCGCCGCATTGGCGCAATACGGTACGGTCGCGCCGGTGGTGCTGCATCACCGCACCGATTTCGCCGCTTCGATGATCGATGGCCGCACCGTGATGGAAATCGATCCGCACGGCCGTTCGGCGCAGGAGATGGAACAACTCTGGGCCTTCCTTGCCGAGCGTCTGGAAAAGAATTTCCGCCGCAATGTGTTCGCCGGCCAGCAGGGCGCTGCCCCGGCGATCGGGACGCCGCGCACGGGTGGCGGTTTCGGTCGCCGCGCGGCCGGTTCGTGATCGGGGGGCGATGATGAACGGAGTGACCATGGACGCCATGCCCGCAGGTTTGCTGGCCAAGAAAGGCGCGGCGAAACCCGCCATGCGCCGCCAGTCGCAGGTTCAGCAGGCCGGTTTCGGCAGCGGCAATATGGCCGGGCTTTCGGGCTGGCTGACGGGTGCCGAGGACGATTGCGGCTGGAACGACATGGGCGACACGCCTGCCAACGCGCCCGGCCAGAGCCATGGCGTCATCGGGCTGACGCCTGTTAGCGACAAGGCCGATTCGCTCTATCTCCATTCCAACGGAGACGATTGGGACGAAGCCGAGGGTTATGACGAGGACCAGCGCGCAGAACCGGGCTGGACGCCCGCGCCGGTCGCCGCGCCCAATCCTGTCGGCGCGATGCAGAACCGCCTGCGCGAGGCGGCGGCGCCTGCGCCGAAACCCGCCTTTGCAAATGGCGCAACGGCCAGCTTTGAACAGCCTGCCTTCACGCGGCCCGAACCGGTGGCGGAAGAAATCGAATCGCCCGTCGGACTGCTGGGCCATGTGCGCGCCATGTTCGTGCATCTGTTCGCCATGATCTTCGGTCGCGGCCCCGTTCTGGTGGTGCATCCCGATCATGCCATGCGCGAAAAGATCGCCAATGCTGCCGCCCGCGAAGGATGCAGCGATGTGGAGATCGCCGAGCGTGCGATCCTGCGCTATGTCGACACCACGCCCAAAAGCGGTTTCACGTCGTCGCACGTGATGGGCAATGCCTGACCGCCAGCGATAGGTAAGGACTTTATCATGAAGACCCGTATCCGCCGCAACGCCCTGATCATCGCGCTGGCTGGCGCGACTGCCATGGCGCTCCCCATGGGTGCCGTCGCGCGCGACAATGCCGAAAAGGCAGAGGCCGCGCTGGCCAAGGAAAACGCCGACAAGGCCGTGTCCTATGCCGAGCGCGCCGTGGTAGAGAGCCCGCGCGACCCCGAAATGCGCGTGCTGCTGGGGCAGGCCTATCTCAAGGCCGGTCGCATGGTGTCGGCCCGCGATTCGCTGGCGGCAGCGGTGGAACTCGGCGATGCCTCGCCGCGCACCGCGCTGATGCTGGCGCTGGCGCAAGCGGGTTCGGGCGAGAACCGGCTGGCTGTCGGCACCATCAATATGCAGGGCAGCGCCATTCCCGCGGCCGATCGCGGTCTGGCGCTGGCGCTGGCGGGTGAAACCGCACGCGGCGTGGAGATTATCTCTGCCGATATCCGCGCGGGCAATAACACGCCCAAGTCGCGGCAGAATCTGGCCTATGCCTTCGCTCTCGACGGGCGCTGGCGCGAGGCGCGCGCCATGGCGGCACAGGATGTGCCCGCAGGGGAGCTGGGCGACCGCATGACCGAATGGGCCAGCACAGCCCGTCCCGACCTTTATGCCCAGCGCGTCGCCGCGCTGATGGGGGCAGAGGCCGTGGCCGATACCGGCATGCCGCAGCATCTGGCGCTGTCGAATTCGGCGCCCGCGATGCCGCAGGCGGCTCCGGCCCCGCAAATGGCGGCTGCGCCCGCTCCGGCGGCAAAGCCGGTGATGGTCGCCGCGGCCGAACCGGTCGATGCCGAATTGCCGCCCGTAAAGGCAGATCCCAAGCCTGCCGTTCCGGCCCAGCCGTCGACGGTTTCGCTGGCAGTGGTGCAGCCCGCACCGGTCGAAGCGCCCAAGCCCGCTCCCGCAGCGGTCCCTTCGTCGCGCAATGCGCCGAAGCCGGTAGTGGTCGCCTCGCTGCCCGCAAGTTCGGCAGCGACATCCGAAGCCGCGCCAAAAGCGGCGCCCGTGGCCAATTCCGCGCCGGAACCGGTTCGTGTGGCGGCTGCGCCCGCTCTGCAGGCCAAGCCCGCGGCCCAGCCGAAACCCGCTCCCAAGGCGGCTCCGAAACCCGCACCCAAGCCGCAGCTTCCAACGCCCGCCGCCAGCGGCACGCATATTGCGCAGCTTGGCTCTTACGCCAGTGTCGAGCAGGCCAATGCCGGATGGAAAGTGTTCCAGTCGCGCTATGCCAATCTGCGCGGTGCAGAGCCGGTGATCACCAAGGCGACTGTCGACGGCAAGGATTACTGGCGCGTGGCCGCAGGCGGTTTCGACCGTCAGGGCGCGAATGCCATGTGCTCGGCCGTGAAGGCGAGGGGCAATGGCTGTATCCCGATCGCGCAGGCGAATGGCAGCAACAGCACGAACAAGGCGCGTCTGGCCAAGATCGACTAAGGATTGAGGACTTCCTCGAGAGAAAGGGCGCGGCCGGAAAGGCAGCGCCCTTTTTTCATGCGCTTTTGGGTTCGACCACGCGCATCAGCCCTTCCTGTGCGGTCGACGCGATCAGCTGACCGTCGCGGGTAAAGAACATGCCGCGCCCGAAACCCCGCGCATTCCCCGACCACGGCGAATCCATCGCATAGAGCACCCAGTCGTCCATCCGCGCGTCGGAATGGAACCAGACCGCATGATCGAGGCTGGCACCGCGAAACCCGCCGCGCCACCATGCCCGCCCGTGCACCGTCATCGGCGCGGACAGCAGGCCGTAATCGGACAAATAGGCCAGCACCAGCCGGTGCATTGCCATATCGTCTGGCAGGGGCGATTTGATCCGGAACCAGAAATAGGCATGGTCGCGGTCGTGCAATGTCCCTTCTGCCGTGATGGGCGGCATGCGGATTTCATAGGCGCGGTTGCGGCGAAAGGCGATCATCTCCTTGATCGGGCGCGCCAGCCGCGCCATCACCTCTTCCTCGGTCTCAAGCTCTTCGGGCATGCGCACGTCGGGCATCGGCATCTGGTGCGACAGCCCGTCCTCGTGCCGGTGGAACGATGCCGTCAGGTTCAGGATCGGCACGCCGTTCTGCGCCGCGATCACGCGGCGATTGGAAAAGCTGCCGCCGTCGAAATCGCGTTCGACCGAAAATTCGATGCGATAATCCTCGTCCCCGCCGCGCAGGAAATAGGCGTGGAGCGAATGGGGGCGGCGCGCGGGATCGACCGTGCTTTGCGCGGCGGCCATGGCCTGCGCGACCACCTGTCCGCCAAAGATGCGACCGACGCCCCCCGGCTTGCGATGGCCGAGGAAATGGTTGTCGGTCTGCTTGTCCAATGTCAGCAGGCGAACGATGGCGGCGGTCTTTTCCGCCTCGCTCATCGTATCGGGCATGGGATTGTCGTCGTCTTCCATAGATTGCGCATGGCCCCGCATGATGTTTCCGTCAATCGCCCGTGCAAAGAAGAACCCCCGCCCGGACCGCGCCGGACGGGGGCTCCCTTGCCTTGCGGCGCGATCAGGCCGCCAGTGCCGCCAGCAGCAGCAGGGCGACGATATTGGTGATCTTGATCATCGGGTTCACGGCGGGCCCCGCCGTGTCCTTGTATGGATCGCCCACGGTGTCGCCGGTCACCGCGGCCTTGTGGGCCTCGCTCCCCTTGCCGCCGTGATTGCCGTCTTCGATATATTTCTTGGCATTGTCCCACGCGCCGCCGCCGCTCGTCATCGACAGCGCGACGAACAGGCCGCCCACGATCACGCCCAGCAGCAGCGCGCCCAGCGCGGCAAAGCCGTTCTGCGCGCCTGCGACCAGCGTGATCACGAAATAGACCGCAACCGGCGCCAGCACCGGCAGCAGCGAGGGCACGATCATCTCCTTGATCGCGGCCTTGGTCACCAGATCGACCGTTCTGGCATAATCGGGCTTTGACGTTCCCGCCATGATGCCGGGGTCTGCCGCGAACTGGTCGCGCACATCCTTGACCACATCGCCCGCCGCGCGGCCCACGGCGGTCATCCCCATCGCGCCGAACAGATAGGGCAGCAACGCGCCCAGCAGCAGGCCGACGATGACATAGGGGTTTTCAAGGCTGAAATCGACGTCGAGGTTCGGGAAGAAATGGGCAAGGTCGGTCGTATAGGCCGCGAACAGCACCAGCGCGGCAAGCCCCGCCGATCCGATGGCATAGCCCTTGGTCACGGCCTTGGTGGTGTTGCCCACCGCGTCCAGCGCGTCGGTCTTGGCCCGCACATCATCGTCCAGCCCCGCCATCTCGGCGATGCCGCCCGCATTGTCGGTTACGGGGCCATAGGCATCCAGCGCCACGACCATCCCCGCCAGTGCCAGCATCGCGGTCGCGCCATAGGCAATGCCGATCAGGCCCGCGAGCTGATAGGCGATGATGATGCCCGCCACGATCACGATGGTGGGCAGCGCGGTGGATTCAAGGCTGATGGCCAGCCCCTGGATGACATTGGTTCCGTGTCCCGTTTCCGATGCCTTGGCGATGCTTTTCACAGGGCGATAATTGGTGCCGGTGTAATACTCGGTGATCCATATGATCAGCCCCGTGATCACAAGGCCCAGCATCGAACACCAGAACAGGTCCCATCCGGTAAAGCCCGCGACCTGCGCCGACAGGCCTTCTTCGGCGATATTGCCGTCCTCGACCACCAGCATGGCTTCGCTGATGGTCTGACCGCCGATGACATTGTTCATGTCGCCCAGAGCCATTTGCATCACAAACCAGATGGCGGGGATCGACAGCACTGCGGTGACAAGAAAACCCTTGTACATGGCGCCCATGATATTGGTCCCGCCTCCCAGCCGCACGAAATAGGTGCCGACGATGGAAGTCAGGATACAGGCCCCGCCGATCAGCAGGGGCAGCACCATCAGATTGCCCAGCAAGGCACCCGCCGTATCGGCCAGCAACAATGCCGTCAGCACCATGGTCGCACCGACAGTGACGACATAGGTTTCGAACAGATCGGCCGCCATGCCCGCGCAATCGCCGACATTGTCGCCGACATTATCGGCGATAACCGCGGGATTGCGCGGGTCGTCTTCGGGGATGCCCGCCTCGACCTTGCCGACAAGATCGGCGCCGACATCGGCTGCCTTGGTGAAAATGCCCCCGCCCAGTCGCGCGAAGATCGAAATCAGCGACGCGCCGAAGGCCAGCGCGACCAGCGCGTCGACGACGGTGCGGTCTTCTGTGCCCACACCGAAACCGGCAATGGCGGTCAGATAGTAGTAGAATACCGCAATCGCCAGCAGGGCAAGGCCCGCGACCAGCATGCCGGTGATCGCTCCCGCGCGAAACGCCAGTGTCAGCCCGTTCTGCAGCCCCTTTTGCGCGGCAGCGGCGGTTCGCACGTTCGACCGGACCGAGATGTTCATCCCGATAAAGCCCGCTACGCCCGACAGGACCGCGCCGATGACGAAGCCTGTCGCGCTGACCGGCCCGAGGAACACGCCGACGATCACCGCAACCACCACGCCGACAATCGCGATGGTGGTATATTGTCGCTTCAGATAGGCCTGCGCCCCTTCCTGCACGGCGGCGGCGATTTCCTGCATGCGCGCGGACCCTGCGTCCGCGCCCAGGACCTGTCTGCTGGTGACGAATCCATAGATGACGGCCAAAAGGCCGAGTGCAATCGCGATCGTGACAAGGTTCACTTCGCATCCCCTCCTATGTTTATCGCGCCCTTTTGCGGGCGTCGTGGCGGGGAAAGCTACACGCTAAACGATCTTGCGCAAGCGCACATTCATCATTCGCCGTGCCGGTAACCCAGCGACAGCCCCGCAGGCGGAGGTGATCCGTCGAGCAAAAGACTATGCGCGCCGCGCGGCAGGATCGTGCCGATGCGGGTGGCACCGACCGGATCGTCGGCCACGGGGCAGTGCGCGTCCCGGGGCAGGGTGAACAGCAGTTCGTAATCGTCGCCCCATGCCATCGCCTCGCGCTTGCGGCGGGCAAGGGCGGGGTGGACGGGGACAAGGCGGGTTTCGATGGCGATGGTCACGCCGCTGGCATCGGCCATGCGCTGCGCATCGAGCAGCAGACCGTCGGACACATCCATCATCGCGCAGACCGCTGCGGCCAGCGCCTGCCCCGCGGCCAATCGCGGCACAGGGCGGCGAAAGGGGGCAGTCAGCGCATCGTCGCTGCTGCCCGCGCGCAAAGCCTCGAACCCCGCGAGCGCCGCACCGCACCGGCCGGTAAGCCACAGGGATTGGCCAGCCTGCGCATCGGCGCGCGACGGCGGCGGATCGCGTATGGGGCGGCCAAGTGCGGTCAGCCCGATCACCTTGGGCGCATCGGGCGCAGGGGGCGATACCGTATCGCCGCCCAGCAGCAGCGCATCGAATGCGGCCAGCGCATCGCCCAGACCGGCCAGAAAACGGCTGTTCCAATGCGCATCGCCCAGCATGAAGCTGAGCAGCAGGCCCGCCGGACGGCAGCATTTGGCGGCAAGGTCGGACAGGTTCGCAGCGACGAGTTTCCACGCCACATCCGCAGGGTCCTGCCCTGCCAGCCAGTGAACCCCTTCGACCATGGTGTCATGGGTGGCGACCATGGGGCCGGTGCCATCCAGCACCGCCGCATCGTCGATCAGCCCGCGCGCCGCCGGATCATGCGCCAGTTCGCGCAGGGCGGCGATGAACGCTTCCTCGCCGGATATGTCGGAACCGCTCAGGCCCGCACGTCCTTGCCGATGGCGTCGAGCAGGCCGTTCACGAATTTCGCTTCGCGCGCTTCGAAAAAGGCATGGGCGACATCGACATATTCGGTGATCGCCGCCGCCTTGGGCACATCGGGCCGCGCCAGAAGTTCATAGGTGCCGCAGCGCAGGATCTGCACCATGGTCTTGTCCAGCCGGCCCAGCGACCAGCCCTCGGCCAGTTTCCCCGCAATGAGTCCGTCAATCTCCTCACGCCGCGCATCGACGCCTTTTACGATATCGTCGAAGAACGCGACCTCGGCATCGGCATATTGCTCGTCCTCGATCTCCTTTCCCAGACGGTGCTGGTGGAATTCGTCGAGCAGGCGGGCAAGCGGCGTTGCTTCCATATCGATCTGATACAGCGCCTGCACCGCGGCAAGGCGGGCGGCAGAGCGGGATTGCGATTTGGCATTCATTTCTTGGTCCAGTCCGGTCCCAGATAGTCGCGCTTGCCGATGGGAACGCCGATCTGGCGCAAAATGTCATAGGCGGTTGTCGCGTGAAAATAGAAATTGGGGATGGAGAACGACAGCAGGAATTCCTGCCCCGTAAAGGGCACCACCAGCCGGTCGCCGATGCGGAATTCCATATCGGCCGCGCCAATGGCGTCCATCTCCTCCACGGTCAACGCGGCAAGCTGTTCGCGGGCCTCGGCCAACATTGCGCGAAGCCCTGCGAAATCCTTGGGCGGCTCGCTCAGATCGGGCGAAAAAACGCCTGCGCGAATGCCGTCGATGCTTTTCACCGAATGCACCACGGTCGATTTCACCTGATAGGCAAAATCCAGCATATCCTCGGCCAGCCGTGCGGCGCAGATATCGGCTTCGGTCTTGCCGTTCGCCTCGCACCATGCCTCGGCTTTGCCGATGAGATGGTCCATATTGGCCAGCATGCGCACGAAGGCGGGAATAGTGGCGGCGTGTAGCGACAGGCTCATTTCTTAGCTCCTTCCAGACGCAGGGCGACCGATCGGGCATGCGCGGGCAGTCCCTCTGCCTCGGCCAGTGCGACGGCGGCGGGGCCGATGGCGGCCAGCGCGCCTTCATCCAGTTCGATAAAGCTGGTGCGTTTCATGAAATCGAGCACGGACAGCCCGCTGGCGAAACGCGCGCGACGGCCCGTGGGCAGCACGTGGTTGGGGCCTGCGACATAATCGCCCACTGCTTCGGGTGCGTGGCGGCCGATGAACACACTGCCTGCATGGCGGATCGATTCCAGCATGGGTTCGGGGTTCGCCACTGCCAACTCGACATGTTCTGCCGCCAGCGCATTGGCAAGCGCGGGCGCTTCGTCGAGCGAGGCGACCTCGATAATAACGCCATGGTCGCGCCAGCTCGCTTCGGCCACGCGGCGGGTGGCCAGCTGCGCCAGTTCCACGCCGACGGCATCGGCCACGCGGTCGGCAAAATCATTGTCGTCGGTGATCAGGATCGATTGCGCCATCGGATCGTGTTCAGCCTGGCTCAACAGATCGGCAGCGATGTGGCGCGCGCGATTATCCTTGTCCGCGATGACAAGGATTTCGCTGGGCCCTGCGACCATGTCGATGCCGACCGTGCCGTAAAGCTGGCGCTTCGCCTCTGCCACCCATGCATTGCCGGGGCCGGTGACGACATCGACGGGGGCGATGCGTTTCGTGCCGTGGGCCAGCGCGGCGATCGCCTGTGCGCCGCCGATGCGCCAGATCTCGTCCACGCTGGCCAGATGCGCGGCGGCCAGCACAAGATCGTTGACCTGTCCGCCGGGCGTCGGCGTTGCGATCACCAGCCGTTCGACACCGGCGACCTTGGCGGGGATCGCATTCATCAGCAAGGATGAGGGATAGGCCGCGCGCCCGCCGGGGACATACAAGCCTGCCGCATCCACCGGCCGCCAGATCGCGCCCAGCCGGACACCCTGATCGTCGCGGTAATCGCGGCGCGCGGGCAATTGTTCGCGGTGATAGGCAGCGATGCGGGTCGCCGCGGTTTCCAGCGCGCCGCGCAGTCCGGGCGCCAGCGCGTGAAAAGCGGCTTCGCAAGCCTCTTTCGAAATGCGCCAGTCGTCATCGCTGGCGGGGGTCCACCGGTCAAATCGGGTCGTGTAATCGGCCAGCGCCGCATCGCCATCGGCTTTCACGCGGTCGATGATATTGGCGACATCGCGGCTGACATCGTCATCCGCTTCGCGCCGGTCGGCGACGATGCGCGCAAAGGCCTTGGCGAAATCGGGATCGCTGGATTTCAGACGCTTCATTTACGCGGCTTCCAGCGGCTGTGCGGCCAGTGCGCGGAATTTCTCGATCAGCGGGCCCAGACGCGCGCTATCGGTTTTTAGCGCCGCACGATTGACGATCAGTCGTGCCGAAACCGGCAGCAGCTCGGCGGTTTCGACCAGCCCGTTTTCGCGCAGTGTGGTGCCTGTGGAGACCAGATCGACGATCCGGTTGGCAAGGCCCAGCATCGGCGCCAGCTCCATCGCCCCGTTCAGCTTGACGCATTCTGCCTGAATGCCGCGCGCTTCGAACCAGCGGCGGGTCAGGTTCGGGTATTTCGTCGCGACGCGCAAATGGCTGGCATTGCGCAATTCGGTCGGGGCCGCATCCCTGGGTTCCGCGATGGACAGGCGGCAATGACCGATCGACAGATCGACCGGCGCGTAAAGATCGGGATAGTCGAATTCCTCGATCACGTCGGAGCCCACGATCCCCGCCTGCGCCGCGCCATGGGCGACAAAGGTGGCGACATCGAATGCGCGCACGCGGATCAGCCGCATCGACGGGTCTTCGCAGGCGAAGGACAGCGACCGGTTCTTCTTGTCGTGAAACCCCGCCTCGGGCACGATTCCGGCACGCGCCATCAAAGGGAGCGCTTCGTCGAGGATACGGCCCTTGGGCACGGCGAAAGTCAGCGGCTGGGTCATGATGGCCGCCCTCTACGCAATGCGGCGGAAATGCGCAATCGAATGGGTATGTCGCGAACGGGCGTTACGGATAGCTGACGGTTTTCGGCACATCGGGCAGGGGGATGAACTCTTCCTCGTCGCCCGGCACCTTGGGGAACCTGCCCGCGCGCCAGTCGTCCTTGGCCTGATTGATCCGATCGCGCGACGACGACACGAAGTTCCACCAGACGTGGCGGCGGGTCATCGCCTCTCCGCCCATCAGCACGACACGCGCGCCGCTGCCCGATCGCAGGACCATGGCGCGGCCCGGGCGCAAGACGGCCAGCGTGAAAAGGGCCAGCGGTTCGCCATCGACTTCCGCCTCACCCTCGACCAGCAGCAGGGCACGTTCGTCGGCATCGGCATCGATCGGCATCGCGCCGCCCGCGCCAAGGATGATGTCGGCATTGACCGTGGCGGCGTGGCAGGTGGTGGGCGCTGTCACGCCCCACAGGCTGCCCATGATCACGCGGGCCTTGGCGCATGTATCCTCGACCACCGGCAGATCGCCTGCAGCCACGCTTTCGAAGGCAGGGGCGGTTTCCTCCAGCGCTTCGGGCAGGGCCAGCCATGTCTGCGTGCCATAGATTTTGCCGCCCGCATCGCGCTCTGATTGGGGGGATCGTTCGGAATGCACGATGCCGCTGCCCGCCGTCATCAGATTGACCGCGCCGGGGCGGATCGTGGCGAAACTGCCCAGCGAATCGCGGTGATCGATGGCGCCCTGCATCAGATAGGTCACGGTCGACAGACCGATATGCGGATGCGGACGTACATCCATGCCCTTGCCGATGTCATATTGCGCCGGGCCGAACTGGTCGATGAACACGAACGGCCCGACCATGCGGCATTTCGGCTGCGGCACGGCCTGGCGCACGTCGAACGCGCCCAGATCGTGGCCGACCGGATCGACTTGCAGGGCGATGGCGGTTTCGGGTGACAATTCGCTCATGACTCGGCCTGCTCCTGATCGGTCTGCCGGATAAGGCGGCACGATACGCCTGCGCCGCGCGGTTGGGAATGGCGCGAATCAGGCGGGTAGCGGCTCGGCAGGTGCAAGCGCCCTGATGGCGAAGGCATGGACCCGCTGGCCGGGAATATCGCCCAGCGCGGCCAGCACCATGCGCTGGCGCTGCAAGCGGCCCACACCGTCAAAAGCGGCGGCACGGATCAGGACCGAGAAATGCGATTCCCCGCTGCCATCGTCGCCCGCATGGCCCGAATGCATCGCGCTGTCGTTCGAAACGATCAGCGTTTCGGGAGTAAAGGCATCGGTCAAAAGCTGGCGGATCTCGCCTTCGATCGGTCCGGTTTCGGGCATGGATTGGCTTTCGTGTCGGCTTCGGGGGCTTCCATTTGGGTGCTCGCGCCCTCATCTCAAGGGCGATGAAGCAAGACAGGTTCCACGGGCGATTCGAGAATAAGGGGCGCGGCTGCGATGCGCCGGGTTGCGAAGAGGCAGGCGAATTCCGCGCGCCGGGTTCGCGCCCGTCGGGATTCGACGGGCCGGGCGAGTGGCGCTGGTTCTGTCTCGATCACGTGCGCGCGTTCAATGCGGGCTATGATTTTTTCGACGGGATGAGCGCGGACGAGATACTCGACGCCCAATCGCCCGCCTATGGCTGGGCGGCAGGGGGATCGCGCGGTCGCAGCGCCTTTTCCGCCACCGCCGGCATCGACGGCATGCCGCGCTGGGCCGATTTCGACGATCCGCTCGATGCGATCTCCGCCCGCGCGCGCAATATCAAAAGCCGGGCGCGGCAGGATTGGGAGCGGGCCGAAAAAGCGCGCGGTTCGGGCTTGTCGGGTGCCGACCGCGAAGCCATGGATGTGCTGGGCCTGTCATACGATGCCGACCGGCCGGCGCTGCGCCGCCGCTATTCCGAACTGGTGCGCCGCTATCACCCGGACCGCAATGGCGGCGACCGCAGCCATGAACAGCGGCTGCAGGGCGTGGTCGATGCCTATCAGCATTTGCGCAAGGCGCGTCATTTCGCCTAGCTGCGGGCGCTCTCGGCCTCGCAAATGGCGGCAAGCTGGTCGGCGCAGGCGCGCCAGCCGTCCTCGAACCCCATATCGCGGTGGCTCTCCATCGCTTCCGCGCTCCAGTGCCGCGCGCTGGCGGTATAGGCCGTGCCCGCCCCGTCGGGCGCGATTTCCCAGCAACCGATCATGAACGGGTCCGCCGGAACGAAGCCGCCCGTTGCAGGATCGATCCGCAGCGCATCGGTGGTGGTAAAGCGCACGCCATCGACCCATTCAAGCATCACGCCTTCCTGTGGCATTTCCTCGCCATCGGGGCCGTGCATCACCATCGCACTGCGCCCACCAGCGCGGCGTTCCTGCGCGATCATGGTGATCGACCACGGCTTGGGGCACCACCACTCCTCCTGCCGGTCGGCCATCACCGCCCAGACGGTTTCGGGCGGCGCGGCGATGTGGCGGGTGATTGTCAGCTCGTGCATGGCGTATCTCCGTCTGTCTGCGACGACCTCGGGCCCCCGTTAACCGCGCCGGGCAGACTCGATCGCGGCAATGTCGATCTTGCCCATAGTCATCATCGCTTCCATCACGCGTTTCGCGGCGGCGGGGTCGGGGTCGGCCATGCCGCGGGTCAGTGCGCGGGGCGTAATCTGCCAGCTGTATCCCCACCGGTCCTTGCACCAGCCGCAGGCACTTTCCTGCCCGCCAAAGCCGGTGATCGCAGTCCACAGCCGGTCGGTCTCCTCCTGCGTGTCGGTGTGGACCTGCAGCGAGAAACTTTCATTGGGTCGAAAGGCAGGCCCGCCATTCAGCAGCAGGAACGACAGGCCGCAGATTTTCAGCGTGACCACCAGCACATCGCCCTCCTTGCCGCCCGGGAAATCGGCAGACGCGCGCTGGATGCTGCCCATCGCGCTGTCGGGGAAGGTGGCGGCATAGAAATGCGCGGCGGCCTCTGCCTCGCCATCGAACCAGAGGCACACGGTCGCGCTGGCGCTGGCCGGATCGTGGGCGATGTCAGCCATTCTGCTTCTCCGCGATGGCGGCATTGTCCTTTGCCTTGGCTGCGCGATAGGCGTCGCGGGCGCGCAGCCGTTCGGCATAGGCGGCAAAGGCGGGGCGGTCGGGCAATGTGCCGAATGCCAGCCCCCAGTCGACAGCGGAACCGACATAGACATCGGCCATGGTGAAACGCGTGCCGCAGACGTAATCATGCGTTGCCAGCCAGTCTTCCAGCGTGGCGACCGTCAGGTCATAGCTGCCGAAACCGACCATGCCGGCGCGGCCATCGGGCACATCCCAACCCATGCTTTTGGCGATGACGGCTTGTTCCAGCGGTCCCGCTGCAAAGAACATCCAGCGAAAGTAGTCGCCGCTTTCTTCCTCGCGCGGCAGCAGGCCTTTGTCGGGGGCGATTACGGCCAGATAATGGCAGATCGCGGGCGCTTCGGTCACGGCGATGTCGCGGGACGGCGTGTGGTGGACGATGGTCGGGATCTTGCCCATCGGGTTGGCGGCCAGCAAAGTTTCGGGCTTGGCGTCCCACTCCACCGGCACGATGTCGAAATCGATCCCCGCCTCGTGCAGGGCCCAATGGGCGATCTGGCCCCGACTCATCGGATTATGGAAGAAACTGATGTCGGCCATGGGTCAGTCCTTCTTCGGTGCGACAAGACCGAAGATCGTGCCTTCGGGGTCGAGCGCGATGACGATCATTTCATCGCCCGGCACTTCCATCGGCCCGAAAACCACGGTCCCGCCATTGGCTTCGACCGCGGCCTTGCCAGCCTCGATATCGGCAATGCGGAAATAGAAGGCGATTATATACTTTGCAAACACACCGCTTGATGCTATAAGGATTGCATCAACGGAGTTATTGAAATGTCTGCTCTTTCCCGCCCCGAGTTCCACAGCGAAGATGCGGCCTTTGCCCATCTAGAGCGGATCATCTGGGCCGGAGAGCCGGTGTGCCCGCACTGTGGCGGCACCGATCGCATCACGAGCGTAAAGGCCAACCCGGCCAAGCGCATCCGTCACGGCCTCCACCGCTGCGGCGACTGCAAAAAGCAGTTCACGGTGAAGATCGGCACGGTGTTTGAGCATATGCGCTTGCCGCTCCATAAGGCGTTGCAGGCCGTCTACCTCGTCACGAGCAGCAAGAAGGGTATCAGCGCCCACCAACTGCACCGGACGCTGGAAATCACCTACAAGAGCGCGTGGTTTCTCCTGCACCGCATTCGTGAAGCGATGCGTGATGGCGACACGACCCTGATGGGCGGCAATGGCGGCACGGTCGAAGTGGACGAGACGTTCATTGGTCGCAAGAAGGGCATGGAGAAGCGCCGCGCCTTTCACCACAAGATGAAGGTTCTGGCGCTGGTGGATCGTGAAACCGGCAAGGCCCGCACGATGGTCATCGACGACGTTCGCGCTGAAACTCTGATGCCGCTGGTGATTGCCAACGTGGAACGCGAAGCGCGTATCATGACGGACGAGCACAGCGGCTATCGTGACGCTGGCAAGTTTTTCGCGGCCCACGGCACTACCAGCCATGGTCGCGGCGAATACGTGAACCTTGAGGATCGCAGCATCCACAGCAACACGGTCGAAGGCTATTTCAGCATCTTCAAGCGCGGCATGAAGGGTATCTACCATCACTGCGGAGAGCAGCATCTGCACCGCTATCTGGCCGAATACGAGTTCCGTTATAACAACCGTGCGAAGCTGGGCTTCAACGATACTGATCGTGCTGGGAGTGCCCTTCGGGGCATCGTCGGCAAGCGCCTCACTTATGGGGGGCCTGTTGCGGCGAATTGAATCGGAAACGAGTCAGGCTGATGAGGTTCAGCTTGAGTTACCCTTGCCTATTGCTACGATGAAATCGCAGGACTGAACCGTTCTTTAGCGGCCGGTGTAGGCCCTGCTTCTCTAGGGCGATCCTTTGGGATCGCCCTTACCTTATCACCCCCATCGGATCCGACAGGCTCGCCTCTTTGGCTACGACATCAGCGATAAGGTCGAAGCATTCATGATATCCGTAGGCATTCTTCGAAGCGAGCGGTTGCTCCTTCCGGAGAAGCGCATAGGCTACAAAATCAGCCATTTGCACGAAATATGAGCGAGACGAATCCTTGAACACTGGGTCTTCCAGAATACGGTCCAGTTTCAAATTGCGAAGTTCGGTGACGCCAGGCGCTACATAGACGGGAACCGGATTGAATGCCCCCATGCGCCGCAGCAGACGGGTAATCTCCGCTTCCTTGCCTTCGTCGAACATCAAAACCGCGTGACTATCCCATGCCTGCATCGTTTTGTTTATTCGAGTGAGAAGGCGCTCCATAGTCCAGTCTAGATTAATCGAGCGGCAGGCGTTGAAAACCTTGACGCCTTCCATCCCGTTTAAGAGGGTAAGGGCCTCGCGGAAAATTCTGGATCGCCTGTGTTTCCCGACAATTTCTGGGCCAAGCCTTCCACGGCCAGCACAAAAGCTGGTGGCGTGGAACTCCTTGGTGATAAGTATCCCGTCACTCGCTTTGAGTTTTCTGCGCCAAGCTTTAATTTCTTCAAAGCAAGCACCCCAACGGTTCGCTGGAATGGCTACCGCAGAATAGATTTGCCGAGGCTTTTCGTAAGAATCATCAATATAGACGAGATGCATATGTCAGAAGCAACGAAATCAGACGGAAAGAGTCAATCCGACAAATTCAAAGAACTCGCCCGCGAACTCGAATGCGACGAGAACGAGGCTCATTGGGATAAGCAGCTAGAGAAGGTTTCGAAGCGCAAGCCGGATCATTCTGACAGTGAGTGATTTGGGCTGGGGGCTGCTTGGGGCCGCTGCAACGGTTGTGCTCACTTGGTTTGCATATCAAGCGATCAAGAGCGGCGAGGCCACTTTTGAATATTTTGTCGATAGTTCACGGACCAACAATCCGATTCTATTCTGGTTCGATGTTGTCACTACGGCAATTTTAGCGATTATCGCCGCCGCTGTGACAATCACCCTCTGTTTGCAAAATATATAATCACCAAATAGAAGCGCCAGCCTGCGGGGCTGTCGGGCGTTTTCATCATGGCCGCGCCGATCATGCTCTCACCCGTTTTCAGGAACACGTAATCGCCCATTTCCGGGCCCATCGGCATGCGTTAGTCGGTGTCGAAACGCAGGATATCGCGGTAAAAGCCCAGCGTCGGTTCGATTTCGGGAGTGATCAGCTCGTTCCAGCCGCACAGGCCGGTATCCGCGCCGGTTTCTCCGAAAACCCTGCTTTCCATGTCGGAAAAACCGCGCATCACATAGAACGGATTGCCTTGCGGATCGGCGACGAAGGCCATGCGGCCCACATGCTCCAGATCGAAGGCGGGCATCAGCACGCTGCCGCCCCGTGCGGTGATGGCGGCGACGCTCGCATCGACATCCTCAACCGCGAAATAGACCGCCCACATCGGCCTTGCCCCGCCCGCCAGCATGTCGTCGGTGAGGGCCAGCGCACCGCCCATGGCGTCGTAATCGCCCGCGCCATGTTTGATAAAGCGATAGCCCGGCGCGTTATCCATGCCCGTATCGGCGAAAGTCCAGCCCACGACGGCGGCATAGAACGGCTCGGTGACAGAAAGGTCGCGGCACATCAGCTCGTACCAGACCGGCTCTCCATGGCGGTTGCCCATTTGCTCTCTCCCGCTTCGGATCGGGGTTTCAGCGACCCCGTTCGAGAATAGGGGTAAAGCAGCCCCAGATCATGCGCTTTCCGTCGAACGGCATATCGCCCATTTCGGCCATGATCGGATCGCCTTCCATCGCCTTTTCGGCGGCTTCGGCCGTTTCGCGGTCGGGCCAGATTACCCATGAGAAGACGATCTTTTCACCCTCCACCGCAGCGACGGCACGGCGGAAATCGGTCTGCTTGCCGTCCTCCACCCGCTCTTCCCATGCCTCGACCACTTCGGTCGCGCCGTGTTCCATCAGCCAGCTGTCGAACCGGTCGGCAACCGCGAGATAGGCGCCCTTCTTCTCAGCGGGTACGGGAATCACAAAGCCCTGAATATACATCACGCTTTCTCCCTCTTCGGTGCGAACCGGTCGTCGAAACCGGCCATCTGGTCGGCCAGTGCGCGTTGGAATGCAGGTCGCGCCGTGCCGCGTTCGACATAGGCGGTCAGTGTCGGGTGATTACCAAGCGCGTCCAGCGGCGCGCTCGACCGCAGGACCGAAACCATGGCGATGTCCGCGATAGAGAAATCGCCCCCCAGCCAGTCGCGGTGGGCCAAGGCCTCTCCCAACGCCTTGTGTCGCTTGTGCAGGTTCTTTTGCACCTCGGGGCGGCGCAGCCTTGCCCATTCCTTGTCGGAATTGAACACCTCTATCGCCGTCAATTCGAACTGCACCGGCTCCACGCTGTTATAGGCGGAGAACAGCCACGACAGCACATCGGCCCGCGCCTGACCTGCCGCGGGCAGCAGCCGGCCCGTCTTTTCCGCCAGATGCAGCAGGATCGCGCCGCTTTCGAACAGATGGATTTCGCCATCGCGCAGGACGGGCACCTGGCCGAACGGCTGCTCGCTACGCCAGTCGGCAGGCTTGTCCATCACGCTGATAAGCCGCTGGCGATAGGGAAGGCCGACCTCTTCGCAGAACCAGCGTGCGCGCAGATCGCGAACGAAACCGGCGGCAAAGGGCGGCACCCAGTTATAGCCGGTGATCTCGATATCGGCGTCGGGCGTGACGGGCATGCAGGCTCCTCTATCCGCTGTTTTCGGGCCTGCGCACGAATCGCCGCAGCGCCCTCTGCTTGCGAGTCGTGCGGTCATGAGTTACAAAAAGCAACCATGAAGTTTCAAAATGAAAGTAATGCGCGGCAGGCCGAACCCGTTACAGCTACGGCCCCTTCGGCACATGGCCGCTGGTATGCTGATGCCTGCGCTGCCAGCTTTGCGTTCGAACTGATCGGCGAACGCTGGTCGATGCATGTCATGCGCGAACTGATGCTGGGCGCGCGCCGTTTTTCCGATATTCGCGCCGCATTGCCCGGAATCAGTGCCAAGGTGCTGACAGAGCGTCTGACGCGGCTGGAGGAACTGGGCGTGCTGATCCGCCGGAAACTGCCGCCGCCCGCCGCCAGCCAGGTCTATAAGCTGACCGAATGGGGCTATATGGCAGAGTCCTTCATGCAGGAACTGGGCCGCTGGTCGGTCCGTTCGCCTTTGCACGATCCGACCCTGCCGCTGACGTCGGTGTCGGCGATGCTGTCGCTGCGCACCATGTTCGATCCGGCAAAAGCGGCGGGGCTGGCGGCGCGGATCGGGTTCGATTTTGGAGCCGATCGTTTCATCGCCGAACTGGCCCATGGCAAGCTGGCCATACGCCGCGCCGAGGATTTGGCAGGGGTCGATGCGCTTTTCCGCGCGCCTGCCGCAGGCGCGATCCTGCCGCTATTCTATGGCAAGCGCGATCCCGATGAAGTGGCCGCCACGACCGGCCTGTCGATCCATGGCGACCGCGACGCCGCGCTGCGCTTTGCCGCCGTTTTCTCCCTGCCGCCCAAGATCGCGCCGCCTGACGATACCGCAATGCGATAAACGCGGTTGCAGCAAGCCCCTTGCCCGCCAGCATCGGCGCGTATAACCCGTGCCCGCGATGAACGAACTGATCCAGAACACCAACAGCCACGAAACCCTGCTGCAGGCCCCCGATATCGAGCTTGACGTCCGCGAGACGTTCGGGATCGACATCGATATGAAAGTGCCTGCCTTTTCCCGTGCGGATGAACGGGTGCCCGACACGGACGACGCTTATGTCTTCGATCCGGACACAACTCTGGCGATTCTTGCGGGCTTTGCCTTTAACCGCCGCGTGATGGTCCAGGGCTATCACGGCACGGGTAAATCGACCCATATCGAACAGGTTGCGGCGCGGTTGAACTGGCCCTGCGTTCGTATCAATCTCGACGCGCATATCAGCCGTATCGACCTTGTCGGCCGCGATGCCATCGTTCTGCGTGACGGTCTGCAGGTGACCGAATTCCGCGAAGGCCTGCTGCCATGGGCGCTGCAGACGCCGACCGCACTGGTGTTCGACGAATATGATGCGGGCCGTCCTGACGTGATGTTCGTGATCCAGCGCGTGCTGGAAACCGCGGGCAAGCTGACGCTGCTGGACCAGAACCGCGTGATCCGGCCGAACCCGTATTTCCGCCTGTTCGCCACCGCCAACACGGTGGGGCTGGGCGATACCAGCGGGCTTTATCACGGTACGCAGGCGATCAACCAAGGCCAGATGGACCGCTGGAACATCGTCGTCGGGCTGAACTATCTGCCGGAGGATACCGAGGTGAACATCGTGTCCACCAAGGTGCCGAATACGCCAAAGGAAACGCTCGCCAAGATGGTGCGCACGGCCGATCTGACGCGGCAGGGCTTCATCAATGGCGACATCTCCACGGTGATGAGCCCGCGCACGGTGATCAGCTGGGCGCAGAACGCGGAAATCTTCGGCGATATCGGTTTCGCCTTCCGCCTCTCGTTCCTCAACAAATGTGACGAGACGGAGCGTATGCTGGTGGCCGAATATTACCAGCGCGTGTTCGGCGTGGATCTGCCCGAAAGCGTGGTCGGGCGCGCCTGAAACGCGTGCGTTCGGGCCAATCAACGGCCCATATGGCTCGATAAACGGCACTTGTGCAGCACGCGCAGGGGTTTAGCCTTGGGCGCGTGATGCCAATTTGCTTTCAACAAGCTGTCGACTACCGGCCACCGCTCATCGCCGCGAAAGATTGCGGCTGCTAGTTCGCCAGCGTGAAGAACCGCGATCTCCTCTCTCAGGCACGGGACCTTATCGCCAGTTCGCGCCGCCATCGCGGGGCGGAACCCGATTCGCTGGACGAGGAATTCTACAGGACCGAGGCAGATTACGACCTCGACGGACTGGACGGCGATGCCGTTCCGCCCGAACCGAGGGGGCGGTCGCTGGCCGGGCGCACGGCCAGGGGGTGCCTGTGGCTGCTCGTCCTTCCGTTCAGGCTGGCCTATCTGTTCATCAAATGGTTGGCGATCGGCGCGGCGGTGGCGGTGCTGGCGCTGGTCGGCTGGCTTGCGCTGACCAAGCCGGTGGAACGCACGCTGGAGCCGCATGGCGATCCCTATGTGCTGGTCAGCCAGAAGGGCGAACCGATTGCGCGGGGCGGCGATGTCGTGCTTGCGCCGGTAGAGGCGGAGTTGCTGCCCGATCACGTGGTGAACGCCTTTATCGCGACCGAGGATCGCCGGTTCTGGTCGCATTGGGGCATCGATCCGCGCGGCATGGCGCGCGCTTTCGTGTCGAACCTGTTTTCGGGCACGCGGCAGGGCGGTTCGACGATCACCATGCAGCTGGCCAAGGTGACCTATTTCACGCACGACCAGACCATGGGCCGCAAGCTGCTGGAAATACCGACGGCGCTGTGGCTGGAAGCATGGCTGACCAAGGACGAGATTCTCGAACGTTACCTGTCGAAGATTTATTTCGGCGACCGTTCCTATGGCATTCGCGCCGCATCCCTGCGCTATTTCGACAAGGCGCCCGAAGCGCTGACCCCGGCCGAAGCCATGGTGCTGGCAGGGCTGCCCAAGGCGCCGAGCAATTACGCGCCCAGCTTTCACCCCGAAGCGGCCAGGAAACGCGCGGCGGTTGTAAAGCAGGCCATGGTCGACGCAGGCTATCTGACCCCTGCCGAGGCGCGCGCCATCGGCCCCGCGCAGTTCCGCCTTACGCGTGAGCGCGATCTGCCGCGCTATGCCCATTTCACCAACTGGATCCGGCAAGAGGCGGCCAAGCAAGGCTATGACCCCGATGCGCGGATCATCCCCACGACGCTCGACGTCGATATCCAGCGCGCGGCGGAAGCGGCGGTGAAATCGGTGAATGTGGGCGATGCGCAAGTCGCCATCGTGGCCATGCGGCCCGATGGCGCGGTGCTGGCGATGGTGGGGTCCAAGGATTATAATTCGAACCAGTTCAACCATGCGCTGGCAGGGCGTCAGCCGGGGTCGACCTTCAAGATATTCGTCTGGCTCGCCGCGCTGGAATCGGGGATGACGCCGGAAACCGTCGTGGCCGATACGCCGCTGGCCGGTGGCCCGCGCAATTCGGGCGAGCATTACGAAGGCAATATCACGCTGGAACGCGCCTTTGCGAAATCGAGCAATGTGGCGGCAACGCGCCTTTATGAAGGGATCGGCGGCGATGCAGTCGTCGATCTGGCGCAGCGCTTCGGCATTTCGGCGCAGATGGACCCCAACGATACCTCGATCCCGCTGGGCACGGCGGATGTGTCGCTGCTGGAACTGACGGCGGCCTATGCGGGCGTGGCGCGGGGGGAATATCCGGTGGTGCCCTATGCGGTCGTCGATGCCGACGGGCAGTGGATCGACCATTCGGGCAAATACCGGCTGGACCCGCGGGTGCGCACCCAGATGGCCGATATGCTGCGCGCGGCAGTGAACGACGGCACGGGCAAGGCGGCGCGGCTGGGCATCCCGAATTTCGGCAAGACAGGCACCAGCCAGCAAAACCGCAATGCCGTATTCGTCGGCTGGGCCGGCGGCATCGTCGCGGGCGTGTGGGTCTATGCCGAGGCGGATGACAAGGACCGCACCGGCCTGTCGGGCGGCGACGCGCCTGCGCGCATCTGGAAGGCCTTTATGCAACGTGCCGTGCCCGGCGCCTGACCTGCAGACTTGCTAAGCTGCCCGCGCGTTACGGGTATAGTGCTTCCATGAAATACAGCCCCTGCGGCGGCGCATTGAACCCCAGTGCGGCGCGGCTTTTCGCGGCAAGTGCGTCGGCCATGTCCTGTTCGCTCCACCGCCCCATGCCGACCAGCGCAAGACAACCGACCATCGACCGCACCTGATGGTGGAGAAAGCTGCGCGCCGCAGCGTGGATCGCGATTTCCGCGCCCCACGGTCCTGCCACTACCTCTACGTCCAGCCGGTCGAGCGTTTTGACCGGACTGGCGGACTGGCAATGGGCCGAACGGAACGTGGTGAAATCATGCAGCCCCACCAGATGCTGTGCGGCGCGGTGCATGGCGGCGGCGTCCAGTTCCTGCGGCACTTGCCATGCGCGGTCCTTCATCAGTGCAAGCGGCGCGCGGCGGTTGATGATGCGATAAAGATAGCGCCGCCCCGTGCAGGAAAAGCGAGCATGCCATTCGTCGTCCACTTTCTCGCACGCGGTGATGGCGACGGGATCGGGGCGTAGTTTGGCGTTCATCCCCTCCATCAGGCGAAAGGGGGCGAAATCCTTGGCTATGTCGATATGGGCGCGCATCGCCACCGCATGGACGCCTGTGTCGGTGCGCCCTGCCGCATGCATACGCACATCCTCACCCGTGATGGCAAGCGCGGCTTCCTCGACCGCCTGTTGCACCGACGGGCCATCGGCCTGCCGTTGCAGGCCAAAAAAAGCGCTGCCGTCATATTCGATCGTAAGGGCGTAGCGGCTCACCGTATTTCGGTGCCCGCCGGTATCGATTTGCCGCGCAGCATGGCGGCGGTTTCCATCGCCGGCTTGCCCGCGCGCTGCACGATGGTGGGGCGCAGCGCGCTGAAGCCGCATGCAATGGTCAGCTCGTCGTCCAATGTCGTGCCCGCTACCCCTTCGCGTCCGATCACTTCGGCAGCCAGCACGCGGATACGTTCGCCCTCAAGCTCGAAAAACGCGCCGGGGCGAGGGGCGAATGCGCGGATCTGGCGTTCCAGCAGGGCCGCGTCATGGGTGAAATCCAGCCGCGCCTCGGCCTTGTCGATCTTGGCGGCATGGGTCGCGCCCAGCGCGGGCTGGGGCGTGGCGGTCCGGCGGGGCAGGTCGGCCAGCACCTCGACCATCAGCCGCGCGCCGATAACCGACAGCTCGTCGGTCAGCTCGCCCGCGGTCTTGTCCTCTATCCGCGTGGTGCGCGTGGCGATCATCGGGCCGGTATCCAGCCCCTTTTCCATCTGCATGATGGTCACCCCCGTCGTCAGGTCGCCTGCCAGTATCGCGCGCTGGATCGGTGCCGCCCCGCGCCATCGCGGCAGGATCGAGGCGTGGACGTTCAGGCATCCGTGCCCGGGTGCTTCCAGTACGGCGACGGGCAGCAACAGCCCATAGGCCGCCACCACCGCCACATCGGCTTCCAGCGCGGCAAAGGCATCCTTTTCCTCTTGCGGTTTCAGCGAGACGGGCGTGCGCACCTCTATCCCGTGCGCCTCTGCCGCAAGGTGGACGGGCGTTGGTTGCAGTTTCTTGCCGCGACCGGCGGGGCGGGGCGGCTGGGAATAGGCGCAGACGACATCGTGCCCCGCGTCGATCAGCGCTTCCAGCACCGGCACGGCGAAATCGGGCGTCCCCATGAAAATAATGCGCATAGACTTACGGCTTTCCGGAAAGAGCGGCAGTCCCTATCTGTCCCGATATGGCATCGCAAGAGATCGACGCATTGGCGGGCGCATTGGCGCGTCTTCCCGGACTTGGTCCCCGTTCCGCCCGGCGCGCAGTGCTATGGCTGGTAAAGCGCCGCGAATCGGATCTGCCGCGCTTGCTGGATGCGCTGGCCACGGTGCAGGAACTGCTGGTCGAATGCGACATCTGCGGCAATGTCGACACGAAGAACCCCTGCGGCATCTGCGCCGACCCGCGCCGCGACGCGCGTTCGCTGTGCGTGGTGGAGGAAGTGTCAGATCTGTGGGCGCTCGACCGGTCGAAGCTGTTTCCCGGACGCTATCACGTGCTGGGCGGCAGGCTGTCGGCCTTGGACGGCGTGGGGCCCGAGGATCTGGCCATCGGCACATTGCTGGCGCGGCTGGATGCGCGGGACGACGATGGCGGCGGTATCGAAGAGGTGGTGCTGGCCATGAACGCTACGCTGGAAGGGCAGACGACCGCCCATTACATTGCCGAACGGCTGGAAGACAGGCCCGTCCGTATCACCCAGCTCGCCCATGGCCTGCCCGTGGGGGGAGAGCTGGATTATCTGGACGAAGGCACGCTGGCACAGGCCCTGCGCGCGCGTCGTCCGGTGGGGTGACGGGCGGCATTTCACGAATCATTGCCGGAACCGGCTGCGCCCCCTAAATAGGGGCGATGGCTATCCGCGAAATTATTGAAGTGCCGAACCCGCTGCTGAAGCGCGTGTCGGACCCCGTTGAAAAGTTCGACGACGAGTTGAAGACGCTTGTCGAGGACATGTTCGAAACGATGTATGACGCCCCGGGCATCGGCCTTGCGGCGATACAGGTGGGCGTGCCGCTGCGCGTTCTGGTGATCGATCTGCAGCCCGACGACCCCGATGCGGAGCCCGAGACGTGCAATCACGGCGGGCACGAGCACACGCACCAGCCGACGAAAAAGGAACCGCGGGTTTTCATCAATCCCGAGATTCTCGACCCGTCGGAAGAGCTGAAAGTCTATCAGGAAGGCTGCCTCTCCGTCCCTGAAATCTTTGCCGAGGTCGACCGCCCCGCCACCTGCCGCGTGCGCTGGCAGGATCTTGAGGGCAAGACCCATGAAGAGGATATGGACGGGCTGATGGCCGTGTGCATCCAGCACGAGATGGATCATCTGAACGGTATCGTATTCATCGACCACCTCTCGCGTCTGAAGCGGAACATGGCGATGAAGAAGCTGCAGAAACTGCGCGCCGCGGCGTGATTTTCTTGGGCCCTCAAACGGCGGGCGGGGCGCATCCGCGCCCCTTGCCTTCCTCGCATAAGCTCGGGCGCGCAGTCGGCCTTGCGGGTATCGCTTCGCGCCCCGAGTTGATGTCCTTACGGATGTCACTTCGCGCTGCGAATTGATCTTTCGATAGCGGGGGACAAGGTCCGGTTCGGGGCTTGTTGCGCTTGAATACGTTGGTGTTCAGGCTATGTTCCGCGCATGGACATGCTTGCTTTTATTGTTGCTTTCGTCGCGCTGGTGCTGGGTACAGCGCTGGGCTGGTTCTTCGGATCGCGGCCCGTTGCCGACTGGCGCGCGCGTCATGCGGAACGGGACGCAGAGGCGAAGGCGCTGGACGAGAAATTCCGCAGCGCCATTGCCGAGCTTGCGACGATGAGCGAGCGGGCCGAGCGTGCGGCCGCGCTCGACGCCGATCTTCGTGCGGCGCGGCAGGAAGCTGACGGGCTGCGCGTGAAAATCGCCGAGGCTGCGCGTGACCGGCACAATCTTGCCGAGCGCGAGAAGCTGCTGGTCGAAGCGCGCGAGGCGTTGGGCAAGGAGTTCGAGGCGCTGGGCAACAAGGCGCTCGAAGGCGCGCAGGCCCGTTTCCTCGAACGCGCGAACGAGCGGTTCGAGGCGAGCGAGAAGGCCAATGCCGAAAAGATCCGCGCGCTGCTGTCGCCGGTGGGCGAACGGCTCGACACCTATCGCAAGCAGGTCGAAGAGCTTGAGGCGAAGCGCGTCGATGCGTTCGGCCAGCTGTCCGGCCTGATCGAAGGGATGCGCAAGGGGCAGGAAGACGTGCGGCGCGAAGCGGCGCGGCTGGGCAATTCGCTGCGCAACGCGCCCAAGGCGCGCGGCCGATGGGGTGAGCAGCAATTGAAGAATGTGCTCGAACATTGCGGCCTTGCCGAACATACCGATTTTCACCTCGAACATTCGATCGATACCGAAGACGGACGGCTGCGCCCCGATGCCATCGTCCGCATTCCGGGGCAGAAAATGCTGGTGATCGATGCCAAGGTGTCGCTGAACGCCTATCAGGCTGCGTTCGAGGCGGATAATGACGACGCGCGCGACACGGCTTTGGCGCAACATGCGGCATCCATGCGCACCCATGTGCAGCAATTGGGCGCAAAATCGTACCAAAGCCAGTTCGAGGAAGCGCCCGATTACGTCGTGATGTTCGTACCCGGAGAGCATTTCGTCGCCGCCGCGTTGGAAGCCGATCCGACCCTTTGGGACTTTGCATTTGCAAAAGGTGTGCTGCTGGCGACGCCGACGAACCTCGTGGCTATTGCACGGACCGTCGCACAGGTCTGGCGTCAGGACGGGCTTGCGAAAGAGGCGCAGGAGATCGGCCGGATGGGCGGTGAGCTGTATGACAGGCTAGCCGTCGCGGCCGAGCATATGAAGCGCGTCGGGTCCGGGCTTGAGACAGCAGTCAACAATTACAACAAGTTCGTCGGTTCGTTCGAGCGTAATGTGCTGTCGGCGGGTCGGCGGTTGAAGGATAAGCATATCGAAATCGGCAAGCGCGAGATCGAAGATGTGCCGCAGGTCGAGAGTTCTCCGCGTTACGGTCACAGCGATGTGCCTGTCTTGTCTCAGGCAGAGAATGCTGCAATGCCGCAGCCTCCGCATGAGAGCTGAAACGACTTACGGACCAATCCTCCCCATGAAATATTCGATTACCGGCCAGATGGCTGGCCTGTGCGCCCTTTCGCTGCTGCTGGCCGCTTGCGGCGACAGCCCTGCCGACGAAGCCCCCGTGACCGAAGCGGTCGCGCCGGTCGAGGAAGCGCCCACACTGGCCGATGCCGTCACCAATGCCGAGGGGCCGTTCGCGCCCAAGGACGATTGCGGCGCGCTTTACGGCTTTGACAGTTTCCGCGGCCAGTTGCGCCGTGCGATCACCTTCCAGAATGTCGACAGCCTTGCCGCACTGGCCGATCCGGCGATCAAGCTGGACTTTGGCGGCGGTGCGGGCGTGGACGAGCTGAAGAAGCGTCTGGCCGACGATCCCGAATTGTGGGGCGAAATGGGCGATGCGATCGCGCTGGGCTGTGCCGCGCAGGGCGATACGGCGGCGACCATGCCGTGGATTTTCGCAAGCCTGCCCGATGGGACCGACGGTCTTTCGACCTATCTCGTCACCGCGAACGACGCGCCGGTGCTTGCCTCTGCCGATGCCGAATCGGACAGCACGGGCACCATCGGCTGGGATCTGGTGAAGCTGGCGGGCGATGGGCCTGCTGCCGATTCCGAATTTATCGAGGTGAGCACGCTTGACGGTGCGACCAGCGGCTTCGTCGCGGAGGAAAGCCTGCGTCCGGTCAGTTCCTATCGCATCCTTGCCAATCGGGGCGACGATGGCTGGAAGGTCACGGCCTTTCTGACCGGCGACTGATTTCGGGGCGCCGGATGGGAGGTCCGTCCGGCGCCTCATATATTACCGAAGGCTGGCCAGCGCTTCATAGGCGAGCACGGCCCCCGCGATGGCGGCATTCAGGCTGTCGGCGCGCCCCAGCATCGGGATGGTAACGCGCAAATCGCACGCCATCTCGTACTCTTCGGGCAGGCCGCGCGATTCGTTGCCGACCAGCAGGAAACAGGGCGCGGCATAGGGCGCGCCGCGATAGTTGACCGCATCGCGCAAGGATGCCGCCACCAGCTGTCCGCCCGATCCGCCGCGCAGCCATGGCAGAAACTCTTCCCAGCGGGCCATGGCGAGCGGGACTGTAAAGATCGCGCCCATGCTGGCGCGCACGGCCTCCACCGAAAACGGATCGGCGCAGTCGTCGATCAGCACCAGTCCGCCCGCGCCGACCGCATCGGCCGTGCGCAGCATGGTGCCCAGATTGCCCGGATCGCGCAGGGCCTGCGCGGCCAGAAAGATCGGCGCGGCATTGCGGTCCAGCCGGTCGAGCGAAGTGTCGAACTCGGCGAAAACGCCGCAGACGGCCTGCGGATTATCCTTGCCGGTGATCTTCGCCAGCGCGGCCTCCGACATGGCCAGCACCTCGCCGTCGGCCTCCTCGACCGCCGCGATCAGCGCGTCGAGCAAGGGATGCGGATCGCGCCCCTCTGCCATGGCCAGCATGTGCGGCACGCGCCCGCTTTCGCGCGCATCGGTCAACAGGCGCAGCCCCTCGGCCAGAAACACGCCTTCGCGCCGCCGGTGCTTTTTATCGCGCAGGGAGCGGAGATATTTGACGGTGGGATTGGAAAGGCCGCTGATGGTCTTCATCGATTGGACTGCTTCATTGCCGGCTGCAAAGGGCGGGCGCCCTTATTCCTCGCCGAAACGCCCTTCGACCAGTGCGACCAGCACGTCCATGGCCTGCTGCGCAGCCTCGCCCGAAGTGCGGATCTCGATCTCGTCGCCCTTGGCCGCGCCCAGCATCATCAGGCCCAGAATCGATCCGCCCGCCGCCTCGTTACCTTCGCGTGCGACACGGACCGTGGTGCCTGCCGGCAATTCGGCCACAGCGCCGACGAATTTGGCACTGGCGCGTGCATGCAGGCCGCGACGGTTGGAAATCATCACTTTGCGGCAAAGCATATCCGGCGCATCTCCTTCTCGTGCGAAGCGGGCGCCGGAATCGCTCATGCGTCCTGACCCAGAAATTCGCTGGCGACGGTAATGTAATTGCGACCCGCATCGCGCGCGGCGACGACCGCGTCGGTCACGGTCATGTCGTTACGCGCACCGGCAAGGCGGATCAGCATGGGCAGGTTGATGCCTGCGATCACCTCTACCTTGCCCGTTTCCAGCAACGAGATGGCAAGGTTCGACGGGGTGCCGCCGAACAGGTCGGTCAGCACGATCACGCCCGATCCGTCATTCACCTCTGTAATGGCAGAGGCGATTTCGCTGCGACGCGCTTCCATATCGTCATTCGGGCCGATGCAGACCGGAACGATCCGGTCCTGCTTGCCCACCACATGTTCCATCGCAGCGACAAATTCCTGCGCCAGGTCACCATGGGTCACCAGGATGAGGCCAATCATGTCCGTCCTTCTAAACAGCCAAAGCTCACTATGGCCTCACCCAAACTGACGCCGCCCTTTTATGGCGTGCGCTTCATAATGCATCACTGCAATGGCGCAGCGGAATTTAGCAAACATCCGTTACCGCGCACGCGTCCCGCCTTCGACCAGATCACTTGCACCGGTGTCAAGGTTGCGATGCAGCACACCGGGATTGTGTCCCGTTTTGCGCAAGGCCTGTGCCATGGATTCCGCACTGAACACCGACCGGTGCTTCCCGCCGGTACAGCCAAAGGCGATATGCAGATAGGTCTTGCCCTGCGCTTCGTAGAGCGGGACCAGCGAGAGCACGAGATCGCGGATGCGGGCGAAATTGTCCTGCCATGCCGGATCGCCGGCGATATGGTCGGCCACCGGCGCGTCGCGGCCCGTCAACGGGCGCAGATCTTCCACCCAGTGCGGATTGTCGAGGAAACGCATGTCGAACACCAGATCGGCCAGCGGCGGCATGCCGCGCGCAAAGCCGAAACTGGACACGGTAATCGTCATGCCTTGCGGCGCGCTGGGGGCGAACAGTTCGCGGATCGTGCGGCCCAGGTCATTGGTCGAAAAACTGGTCGTATTGACCACCACATCGGCCCAGTTACGCAAAGGGGCCATCATTTCGCGTTCCGCTGCGATGCCCGCTGCAACCGGCCGGTCCCCCGCCATCGGGTGGCGGCGGCGTGTTTCGTTATAGCGACGCTCCAGTTCCTCTGATCCGCAATCGAGGAACAGTGTGGAAACGGCAATGTCGTCACGACGCGCCAGCGCATCCACTTCTGCGATCACGCGTTGCGGATCGAAACCGCGTGTCCGCGAATCGAAGCCGATGGCAAGGGGGTCGTTTTCGTTCGCGCTGCGATCATGGCCCGGTCCGGGCGCGGTCGAGACGAGGCGGGGGAGCAGGCGGACGGGGAAATTATCGACCGGTTCCCAGCCCAGATCCTCCAGCGCGCGCAAGGCAGTGGTCTTGCCTGCGCCCAGAAGGCCCGTGACCAGCAGGATGCGCGTCGGCTTCTTACTCTCGGCAAGATCGCTGTCGGGCGGGGTGGGCGATTCGGCAGTCATCGCAAATTGCTATCCCCGATTGCGCCCGAAAGCGGAAGCCCGTGTTCGCGCAATGCCCATTCCGTCCGCAGGGCGATCACCGGCGTATCGGGCCACAAGGTCAGCGATGGGATCGGCACGCCGCCGATCAGTTGCTGGGCAACCCCGTCGATATGGCGCGGCGCATCATGCGTCAGCGTGATGGCCAGCGCGATCGGCGCGGGGACGGCATGCATGGTGACGATGCCGACATTGCGGATTTCCACCATGCCCCGCGTTTTCGGATGGGGAAAAGCCCAGAGCGTGCCCGCCATGTCGGCCAGCAGCACACCGTCGTCGCCCACCAGCACCGCGCCCCTGTCGATCAGCGCAAGGGCAAGGCTGGTCTTGCCGCTGGCGGGCTCGCCCTCGATCAGGATCGCGCGGCTGCCGATGGCGACGACGGTGGCCTGATGGCTGGCTGCGTGTTCGGGTACGGCGATAAGGGTCATGATCGGGCACCGCTGTCCAGTGCGGGCAGGGTGATGACGAAGACCGCGCCGCTGGCTCCGTCCTCTCTGCCGCGTACGACCAATGTACCCTTGTGACCGGTGACGATCGACCGTGCGATGGCAAGGCCCAGCCCCGAGTGCTTGCCGAAACTTTCGGGTTCGGGCCGGTGCGAGTGAAAGCGCTCGAACACCGCCTCGCGCTGGTCCTCGGCAATGCCGGGGCCGTCGTCGGTGACGGTCACTTCGACCTTGTCGCCCAGATCGCGGAAGGCGATGGCGATGGTACCGCCATGGGGCGAAAAGCTGGCGGCATTATCGACCAGATTTTCCAGCACACGTTCCAGCTGCGCTTCGTCTCCACGCACCACGGTGGCACTGGTGGGTGCACTTTCGACATGAAACTGCAAGTCGCGTTCGGCGCTCAGCCGCGTGGCGGCAGTGCGTCCGCCCAGCACGTTGCGGGCCAGCGCCAGCAGGTCCACCGGTTCGAACGAGGCGCGCGACAATTCGGCGTCGAGGCGGCTTGCCTCGGCAATTTCGGTGATCAGCCGGTCGATGCGGCGCAGATCTGCCTGCGCGATTTCGGCAAGCTGGCGGCGCAGATCGGGATCTTCCACGGTTTCCAATGTGTCCAGTGCGCTGCGCAGCGAAGCGAGCGGATTCTTCAGCTCGTGGCTGACATCGGCGGCAAAGGCCTCGCCCGCGTCGATCCGGTCGCGCAGCGCCTGTGTCATGTCGGATAGCGATCGTGCAAGATTGCCGATCTCGTCCTGACGTTCGGGAAGGCGCGGGATCACCACCTCGCGCTCGCGCCCCGCGCTGACCCGGGTGGCCGCGCGCGACAGGGTGCGGACGGGCTGCACAATGGTGCGCGCAAGGAAGAGCGACAATTGCACCGAAAACAGCACCGCCAGGGTCAGCAGCACCAGCAGCAATTGTCGCGCGGCGCGGATCGCGGCGGTGATGTCGGTGGCATTGCGCATCGTCAGCAATGTTTCGCCCTGCGCGCCATAGGGGGCAGCCGCGGTGATGACAGGCGTGCGGTCGGGTGCGTGGCGCAGCATTACCGTGCCCGCGCGGGCCTGTTCGGCCACGAACACCTCGGGCCATTGCGATTTGTTGGTCGGCTCTTCGTCCTGTGTGGGATCATAGGGCGGGACGGGCGGCGCGAAGACCAGCGCGTCGACCACGCGGTCCATGGTGCGGGCCAGCGCGTGGGTCCAGTCCTGCTGTTCGGGGTCGGCGAAGGAGAATACCGGCTCGCCCACCACGAAACTGTCGGTCTGCAGCCGTCCAAGCGCGTCGAATGTGCGCAGGCGGAGCCGTTGCTGGTCACCGATGCGCGCCAAAAGCGCGGCATGTTCGCTGGCGGGCGCCTCTGCCAGCGCATTGGCGATGATCTCGACTTCTGAACGGGCAAGGCGCGAGCGTTCGGCAATCAGCTGCTTGCGATTGGTGTCGAGCACGAACAGCCCGCCCAGCACCAATCCGACGATCAGCAGGTTGACCGCCAGAATGCGCGTGGTGAGCGAGAAGCGCCGCGTCCAGAACAGCGGATCGGGGGCATCGCCGCCGCCCAATCTGTTGCCTTCAAGCTTGTCGCTGGCCACGCTCGACGCCGCCAAAGCGGCGGGCGCGTCGGTCGGCCCGCTGGCATCGTGATGGGGATCAGTCCCCCGCAAAGCTGTAGCCCGCGCCATAAAGCGTGGAAATGCCGGAAAACTCCCTGTCGGCCTGCCGGAACTTTCGACGCAGACGCTTGATATGGCTGTCGATCGTGCGGTCGTCGACAAACACATCGTCCTGATAGGCCGCATCCATCAGCTGGTTGCGCGTTTTCACTACGCCGGGCCGCTGGGCCAAAGCCTCAAGAATCAGGAATTCGGTGACGGTCAGCGAAACGGGATGCCCGTCCCATGTGACGCGGTGGCGTTCGGGCTCCATCGTCAGGCGGCCGCGCGTGATCAGTTCGGCGGGCGGCTGGCTGGTATCGCCCGACAGCCGGTTCATGACCAGCTCCTCGCGCCTAAGCAAGGCGCGGATGCGGGCGATCAGCAGGCGCTGACTGAACGGTTTGGCGATATAATCGTCGGCCCCCATGGCAAGGCCCAGCGCTTCGTCCTGCTCGTCGGTCTTGGAGGTAAGGAAAATGACCGGGAGCGACGATTTTTCGCGCAGGCGGCGCAGCAGTTCCAGCCCGTCCATGCGCGGCATCTTGATGTCGCACACCGCCAGATCGGGCGGGTTCTCGATCAGGGCTTCCAGCGCGGCGGACCCGTCGGAATAGACCCGCGTGTCGAACCCCTCGGCCTGCAGCGCGATCGACAGACCGGTCAGTATGTTCCGGTCGTCGTCCACCAGGGCGATTACATGCGCCATATCAAAACCTTTTTCTCGCGTTTGGTGTGTTCGCAACGCATCGCACGCCATATGTGTTTCGACTTAGCCAATTCGGACGCGCGCGCCAAATGGCCAATTCTTGCCCTGGCGCCAAGATATATCGGTCCTGGCCATATCGGTCGCAACTATGCCGCCCGCGGCAATATCGAGAGGCAGGGCGGGAATCCGTGTCCTTAATCCTTCGGGGACAGCTAGACCGAAAAAAGTCGCCCTTCGGATCAATTGCGGCAATTCGTGACAGGTCATAGCAGAGCGTTTGACTCTGAAGTGATTTGTGAGCATGCGAAAATCAAACAAATCGGAGCGACTGGCGTATGCCTGCCGACTTCGGAACCATCCCGAGAGGATTGCATCAATTGCCCGCGCTTGCGCCGCGCGGTCGGCCCCGTCTGGAGAGGGGTCTCTGAAAGGAGAGCTACGTGCCGAACGATTCCACCCTGCTTGGTGAGGGCATTGTCACCAATGCCCGTGTTTTCGCCAATCTTGGCCGGTCCCAACTGGTCGAACATGCGCTCGCCAATGGCGAGGGCAAGCTGGCCGCCGATGGGCCGCTGGTCGTCGACACCGGCCGTTTCACCGGTCGCAGCGTGAAGGACAAGTTCGTCGTCAAGGACGAGATGACTGCCGACACGATCAACTGGGGCAAGATCAACCAGCCGATGTCGCCCGAACATTTCGCCAATCTGAAGGCGGATTTCCTCGACGCGCTGAAGGGGCAGGAAAAGCTGTATGTGGCCGATCTGTTCGGCGGTTCGCAGGCCGAATATCGCGTTAACGTGCGCGTCATCAACCAGATGGCGTGGCACAATCTGTTCATCCGCACGCTGCTCGTCCGCCCGACCCAGGAAGAGCTGGACAGCTTCGAGCCGGAATACACCATCATCAACCTGCCCAGCTTCAAGGCCGATCCGGCCCGCCACGGCAGCGTGTCCGACACGATGATCGCCGTCAGCTTCACCGAAAAGCTGATCCTGATCGCCAATACCGAATATTCGGGCGAGATGAAGAAGGGCGTGTTCGGCCTTCTCAACTATCTGCTGCCCGAACAGGGCGTGATGCCGATGCACTGTTCCGCCAATGTCGGCGCAGACGGCAAGACCGCGATCTTCTTTGGCCTTTCGGGCACCGGCAAGACGACGCTGTCGGCCGATGCCAGCCGCACGCTGATCGGCGATGACGAACATGGCTGGTCGGATTCGGCGGTCTTCAATTTCGAAGGCGGCTGCTATGCGAAGATGATCGACCTGTCGGAAGAGGGCGAGCCCGAGATCTACGCCACGACGAAGATGTTCGGCACGATCCTTGAAAACGTGGCGATGGACGAAGAAACGCGCACCATCGATTTCACCGACACGTCGAAGACGGAAAACACCCGCGGCGCCTATCCGATCGAGTTCATTCCGAACACGTCGGAAAAGAACCTTGGCCCCGTCCCGTCGAACGTAATCATGCTGACCGCCGATGCCTTTGGCGTGCTGCCTCCGATCGCGCGCCTCACGCCCGATCAGGCGATGTATTACTTCCTGTCGGGTTATACAGCCAAGGTCGCAGGCACCGAAATCGGCGTGACCGAACCGCAGGCGACGTTCAGCACCTGTTTCGGCGCGCCTTTCATGCCGCGTCACCCCAGCGTTTACGGCAATTTGCTGAAAGAGCGTATCGCACAGGGCGGCGCGCAGTGCTGGCTGGTCAACACCGGCTGGACCGGCGGGCAGTACGGCACCGGCCATCGTATGCCGATCAAGGTGACCCGCGCACTGCTGAATGCCGCGCTCGACGGTTCGCTGAACGATGTGGAATTCCGTAAGGACCCCAATTTCGGTTTCGAGGTTCCGGTCGCGGTTCCCGGTGTGGATGATACCATCCTCGACCCGCGTGCGACCTGGGCCGACAAGGACGATTTCGACGCGACCGCACATAAGCTGGTGCAGCTGTTCGTCGATAATTTCGCCCAGTTCGAAAGCCATGTCGACGAAGGCGTGCGCAAGGCGGCGCCGACGGCGGCCTAGTAACGACGCTTGCTGGAATGCGAAACGCCCCGGGCCATTTCGGTTCGGGGCGTTTTCTTTTGCGCGAGACAGGTGCCGATTGTCTTCAACCGGTCATTGTTAGTGGCCACCCCTGCGAAAATGTCTAGTATTCACGCGCGGCAGTGAACGCCGCCGCCTGAATCCACCGTTGCGAGGAGTAAAGGACATGGCCGTTTTCGATCAGCTTTTGGGCCAGCTTTCGAGCGAGACCCCCGATGTCGCCAATCTTGCCACCAAGCTGGGCATTCAGCCCGCCATGGCCGAAAAGGCGATCGCCGCGCTGGGGCAAGCGCATCAGGCACCCGGCGATACGGTCGAACTTGCATCGGTCCGCACCGGCATGGATACTTCGATCCTGTCGACCATTGTCCAGCAGATCGGGGGCGAGGGATCGCTGACCCATTTCGCGCAAATGCTGCAGGATAATCCGCAGGCGGCGGGCATTCTGGACATGCTGGACCGCGACGGCGACGGCAATCCGCTGAACGATATCATGGGCATGGCGCAGGGTTTCTTCGGCAAGAAATAGGCGCCATCGATGTCCGGGCAGGGCGCAATGCCCGCCCGGACCTCTGTTTTCGCGGATCAGTCGGTAAGCGAGGCGGGCACCTTGCCGCCGTTCTTGGCCAGTTCCCGCATGACCTGCTTGTGCAGCCAGATATTGTCCTCGGCCGATCCTTCGTAATCGGTCCGCCCCAGTTCGACCGCCAGCTCCTTGCGATTGGCATAGCTGGGATCGATGTCGAGCAGCTTCATCAGATCGACGATCGAGGTGCGCCAGTTGAGCGTCTTGCCCTCGGCCATGCCTGCCAGCTTTGCCTCTACGTCCACTTCGGCCATTGGCGCGGGTTTGGCAGGGGCAGCGGGCGCGGCAGCCGGTTTCGGCGCGGCAGCGGGAGCGGCGGCTTTCGGCTTTTCTTCCTTCTTGCCGAAGATCGAATCGCGCATCTTGCTGAAAATACCCATCTTGAACTCCTTGTCGTCCGTCCAAGCCCGCTGTGTTGGTAGCAAGCCAATGCTACAAACACAGCACTATTTCGCCTTGTTCCGCAGGCCACCGCCGGTCTATGCGCAGCCGCATGGCCGATCTTGCCCTTTCCCTGATGGTTCTGTGCGCCGTGGTGATGAGCGTCGCGGCGTTTTTCGCGTTCCGGCGCGGCGATAAGAAACAGGGCGGGCTGATGCTGGTGCTTGCCGTGGTGCTGGCGCTCAATGTGGCGATCTGGACGATACCGGGCCCGGATGAGGCTTCCCTGTCGCAGGCGGGTGCCGCCGCCGATTAATGTTCGGCGCGCTGGCCGCCGCCAATTCGCTGACCACCCTTGAACAGGGCAGTGGCGCGGCCCTGCACGGGCTGCTTGTCGAAAGGCGTATTGCCTGCCTGCGCTTCCATGCGGTTCGAATCGACGATCCACGGGCGATCGGGATCGATTACCGCAATATCGGCTTCCAGCCCCGCCTCCAGCCTGCCGGCCTCTACCCCCAAAATGCGGGCGGGATTGACGCATAGCAATTCGCACATGCGCGCCATGTCGATCACATCGTCGCGCACAAGGCTGAGCGTAAGCGGCAGCAGCGTTTCCGCGCCCGCCATGCCGGGGGCGGCATCGGCAAAGGGAAGGCGCTTGTCTTCCGGTCCGCGCGGATCGTGGCCCGATGCGATGGTGTCGATCGTGCCATCGGCCAGCGCGGCGCGCACGGCATGGCGGTCGGCCTCGCTCCGCAGCGGGGGCGACAGGCGCGTAAAGGTCAGAAAACCCGCCGTCGCCAGATCGGACAGCATGAAATAGGCAGGGGTCACCCCGCAGGTCAGCCGCAGGCCGCGGGCCTTGGCCGAACGCACAAGATCAAGCCCTGCCGCCGTGGTGACCTGCCGGATATGCAGATGCGCGCCCGCGATTTCGGCCAGCGCGATGTCGCGCATGATCGCCAGCGCCTCCGCCTCTGCCGGTGCGCTGGGCAGGCCGAGGCGGGTTGCCATCTCGCCCGCGGTCGCCACGGCGTCGCCGGTCAGCCCCGCATCTTCGGCATGGGCGATGACGGGCAGGCCCAGCATCGCGGCATATTGCATCATGCGCAGCATCATGCCCGAATCGGCCAGCCATTTCCGGCCCGACGATACGGCGCGCGCGCCTGCATCCTGCATCAGCCCCAGTTCGGGCAATTCCTGTCCGGCAAGGCCCCGCGTGGCGGCGGCGATGGGGTGGACCCAGAAATCGGGCTTGCCATAGCTGGCCGCGAAACGGACCCGCGCCGGATAGTCGAGCGGCGGGTTCTGATCGGGCATCAGCGCGGCGCGGGTGATGCCGCCAAAGTGAAAGGCAGGCTTGTCGATCTCGAACACGCCAAGGTCGATGATGCCGGGCATGACGATCCGCCCCGATGCGTCGAAGCTGCGGTCGCCGGCTTGCGCCGCGGTGTCGCCCACCGCGACGATGCGGTCGCCTTCGCAGCGGATCGATCCGGCGACGGGTGCGCCGCTGCCGGTCAGCAATTGTCCACCGGTAATGGTCAGGGGTTCGCGCGGGATCATGCCCATTCTCCCCGCGTGAGCGGTCCCCATCCCGCGATTCCGCGCGCGCGCCGGGTCAGCACGTCGAGGCAGGCCATCCGCAAGGCCACGCCCATTTCAACCTGTCGCGTGATCGCCGACCGTTCCAGCATGTCCGCGACCGAGGAATCGATTTCGACACCGCGGTTCATCGGGCCCGGGTGCATGACCAGAGCGTGCGGTGCCGCGCGCTTCAGCCGTTCGGGCGTCAGGCCGAACAAATGGCGATATTCGCGGGCAGAGGGAATGAACGGCCCCGCCATGCGCTCCATCTGAAGGCGCAGCATCATCACCACGTCCACACCGTCGATGGCGGCATTGAAATCGGTATAGGGTTTGACGCGCATCTGCTCGACCGCGGCAGGCATCAGCGCGGGGGGCGCGCAGACGCGCACTTCGGCGCCCAAAGCAGTCAGCAGCAGGATATTCGACCGTGCCACGCGGCTGTGCATGATATCGCCGCAGATCACGATTTTCAGCTTGGCGAACTCGTCGCCCAGCGGACAGGCATCGCTGCGCAACCAGAACCGCATGGTCAGCGCGTCCAGCAACGCCTGTGTCGGGTGCTCGTGCTGCCCGTCGCCCGCATTCAACACGGGGCAGTCCACCTTGTCCGCGATCAGCTGCACCGCGCCCGACGAGGAATGGCGGATCACGATGGCATCTGCGCGCATCGCGTTCAGCGTGGTCGCCGTATCGATCAGCGTCTCGCCCTTTTTCACGCTGGACTGCGCGGCATGCATATTGACGACATCCGCGCCCAGCCGCTTGCCCGCGATTTCGAACGACAGCAGCGTGCGGGTCGAATTTTCGAAGAAAGCGTTGATGATGGTCAGCCCTGCCAGAGCGTCGGCATGCTTGGCAGGCTGGCGGTTGAGCGCGACCCATTGCTCGGCCTCGTCCAGCAGGTAGTGGATTTCCCATGGAGCCAATGGCGCAATGCCGATCAGATCCTTGTGCCGGAACGCATCGCCACCGGCGGGATAGCGGGTGGAGGAAGGAGAGGGCGCGTCGTTCATTCTGAAATCGGGCGTCTAATCACCCTTGGGCCATCGGGCAAGGGCGATGGGACGATGCCGACCACAAAATCACCGGTTACAAAATGAAAGGCGTTTCGCATTTGCGACATCGGCCCCGCCATCCTAACTTGCCGGAAATGCCAAGGCGTGCATGCGTCTTTCGTGAAGGGAAAATGAAAATGGCGTTCGCGCGCAAGGTCTGGAAACTGCTGGTGGCGATCAAGGACGGTCTGGTCCTGTTGTTCATGCTGCTGTTCTTTGGCCTGCTCTATGCGGCACTCAGCTTTCGGCCCCTCGATGGCGCGCATGTGCAGGAAGGGGCCTTGCTGGTCGCGCTGGACGGCGTGGTGGTGGAAGAGCCGGAGGCAATCGATCCGTTCTCGATGCTGCTGTCGACCGGCACACCCATCCGCGAGCATCGCGCGCGCGACGTGATACGCGCCATCGAAGGGGCCGCGACGGACGACCGGATCAAGGCCGTCGTGCTTGACCTCGATTATTTTCTGGGTGGCGGTCAGGTGCATATGACCGAAATCGGCAAGGCGATCGACAAGGTTCGCGCCGCGAAAAAGCCGGTGCTGGCACATGCCTATGCCTATACGGGCGACGGGATGCAGCTGGCCGCCCACGCCAGCGAGGTTTGGGTCGATCCCTTGGGCGGCGCGCTTGTCGCGGGACCCGGCGGGACCTTTCTGTTTTATGGCGACATTGCCGACCGGCTGAAGGTCAATGTCCATGTCTATCGCACGGGCGAGTACAAGAGCGCTGTCGAACCCTATACGCTCAGCCGGTTTTCCGATGCCGCGCGCCGCGATATCGAAGGGACCTATGGCGCGCTGTGGGAAAACTGGGTGGACGAGGTCGCCAAGGCCCGCCCCAAGGCGAAGGCGCGCGAAGTGGCGCTCGATCCGGTAAGTTCGATACAGGCGGCGGGCGGCGACGGAGCCAGGGCCGCCCTGGCGGCGGGGATGGTCGACAAGATCGGCTCTTACGAGGATTTTTCCGCGCGCGTTGGCGAACTGGTCGGCGAGGATCCCGAAATGCCCGAAGACGCGCATAGCTTCGCGCATACATTCTATACCGATTGGGTTAAGGCGGTCGCACCGTCCCAAAGCGGCAAAGCCATCGGCGTCATCACCGTCGCGGGCGAAATCGTGGATGGCGAGGCCGGCCCCGGCACTGCAGGCGGCGACCGGATCGCTGCACTGCTTGACGATGCGCTGGAGGATGATCTCGCCGCGCTGGTGGTGCGCGTCGATTCGCCGGGCGGTTCGGTGACGGCATCGGAACGCATCCGGCAGGCGATCCTGCGCCACAAGGAAAAGGGCATTCCCGTCGTTGTTTCCATGGCGAATGTGGCGGCCAGCGGCGGCTATTACGTGTCGACGCCTGCCGATGCGATTTTTGCCGACCCGTCGACCATCACCGGCTCAATCGGCGTATTCCTTGCCGTGCCCAGCGCCGAAAACGCGCTGCCCGAATGGGGCGTGACCCCCGATTCGATCCGGACAACGCCTTTGTCAGGGCAGCCCGACCTGTTCGGCGGATTCTCGCCCCAGATGGATGCGGTGCTGCAATCTCAGGTCGAGCACAGCTATGACATGTTCCTCGGGCTGGTGTCCGACAGCCGCAAGATAACCAAGGCGAAATTGCGCAGCGACATTGCCGAGGGGCGCACATGGGCTGGCGGACCCGCGCGACAGGTGGGGCTGGTCGACCGTTTCGGCAATCTGGACGATGCGCTGGTATTTGCCGCGGAAAAGGCGGGGCTGAAAGAAGGCGACTGGCACGCGGATTTTATTCAGGACGAGCCTGACCCGTTCACCGCCTTTGTCCAGTCGATGACCGAACCGGCGGAATCGAGCGGCGATGGCGATATGCTGGCGGTGATGATGGCGCGGCGCGATATGGCGGCGGGCCGTGCGGCGGGCGATCTGCTGGCATTGCTGGAAAGCCCGCGCATGCAGGCGCGCTGCATGGCTTGTCCCGCGCCTTTTGCGGCTCCCGATGCAAGGCGTGGCGAATCGCTATTGCAGGCGATCGTTTCGCGGACGGGGCTCTAACGGTCAGTCCGCAGGCGGCGGCGTTTCGGGCAGTCCCGGATCGGGATTGTCGTAATCGGGCGCGGGCGGTTCGATCTCGTCCGGTCGTGCGGGGTCGATTTCCGGCGCTTCCAGCGGGGCGGGTGTGGCCGGTGTTTCGGGCGGGGCCGCGGGCTCGATCCTGTCGGGCGCGGGTATGTTCGGGTTCGTTGCCATATCGCTGAAACGCTTGGGGGGTATGAACGATCCGCAATCTATCAACGGTGCGAAACGCGCAATTCCGCCAACGCGCTTGCTCTTTTGCCGCCCGTCCGATAGAGGCCCGCGAGCCTGAGAATCCTGTCCGCTGGGCGGCACGGGGCAATGCGGGCGTGGCGGAACTGGTAGACGCGCCAGATTTAGGTTCTGGTATCGCAAGATGTGGGGGTTCGATTCCCTTCGCCCGCACCAGGCTCGCTGCGCAATGGACGCGGCCCTTTGTCGTCTGTGCGACCCACACAGAACGCAATACAGCGACGCCTGAAAGAGACATCATGCAGATTTCCGAAACCAAGAATGACGGGCTTGCCCGCGCTTACACCGTCAAGATCCCCGCCGGCGAGATTGCCGACAAGGTCACTGCCGAGATCAAGAAGATCGCCCCGCAGGTCCGCATGCCCGGCTTCCGCCCCGGCAAGGTCCCCGCCAATCTGGTCAAGAAGATGCATGGCGAGGCGATCCACGCCGACGTGCTGAACAAGACCGTGCGCGAAAGCGTCGACAAGGTGATGGCCGAAAACAAGCTGCGTCCCGCGATGCAGCCCGCCGTGACGCTTGGCGAGGGCTATGAAGAAGGCAAGGACGCCGAAGTCGCGATCGAGCTGGAAGTGCTGCCCGCGATCGAAACGCCGAATACCGATGGTCTGAAGCTGGAACGCCTGATCGTTCCCGTCAGCGACGAAGCCGTGGACGAGGCGGTGGCCAAGTTCGCAGAAGGTCAGAAGAGCTTTGTCGATGCGAAGAAAACGCACAAGGCCGGTGAAGGCGACCAGCTGATCATCGATTTCGTCGGCAAGCTGGACGGCGAGGAATTCGAAGGCGGCAAGGCCGAGGACGCTCCGCTGGAAATCGGCGCGGGCCGCTTCATCCCCGGTTTCGAGGAACAGCTGACCGGTGCGAAGACCGGCGAGGAAAAGACCATTACGGTCACTTTCCCCAAAGATTATCCCGCCGCGCATCTGGCAGGCAAGGAAGCGACCTTCGACATCACCGTGAAGGCGGTGAAGGTTCCGGGCGAAACCAAAATCGACGACGAGTTCGCCAAGACGCTCGGCCTCGAAGGTCTCGACAAGCTTAAGGAACTGCTCAAGGCGCAGCTGGAGCAGGAAACCGCCGGCCTGACCCGCACGCAGATGAAGCGGCAGCTGCTTGACGCGCTGGCCGCCGGCCATGATTTCCCCGTCCCCGGCCAGATGGTCGATGCCGAGTTCGAGCAGATCTGGCAGCAGCTTCAGCACGAAGCGAGCCACGAGGAAGACCCCGAAGCCGCGATGAAGGAAATCGAGGCGGAGAAGGACGATTACCGCAAGATCGCCGAACGCCGCGTGCGTCTGGGCCTCCTGCTTTCGGAAATCGGCCAGGCCAATGGCGTGGAAGTGACCGGTCAGGAAATGCAGATGCTGGTGCAGCAGGCTGCGCAGCAATATCGCCCCGAAGACCGTCAGCGCTTCATGGAATATGTCCAGTCCGAACCGATGGCAGCCGCCCAGCTTCGTGCGCCATTGTATGAGGACAAGGTCGTCGACTTCCTGTTCGACAAGGCGGCAGTGACCGAACGCGAAGTGACGCGCGAAGAACTGCAGGCCGCGATCGAGGCCGAGGAAGGCGACGCAGAAGCTAAGCCTGCGGCAAAGAAGGCTCCGGCGAAGAAGGCTCCTGCCAAGAAGCCTGCGGCCAAGAAGGCCGACGATGCGGCCGAAGGCGCAGCCAAGCCTGCTGCGAAGAAGGCTCCGGCGAAGAAGGCCCCTGCCAAGAAGGCTGACGACGCAGCCGAAGGCGAAGCTGAGGCGAAGCCCACCGCGAAGAAGGCCCCCGCCCGCAAGGCTCCGGCCAAGAAGGCTGCTGCCGAAGGTGAAGCGAAGCCCGCTGCGAAGAAGGCTCCTGCCAAGAAGCCTGCCGCTAAGAAGGCGGCAGCCAAGGACACTGCCGAGTAATCGAAACCGGCAAGACCCGAAGAGGAAAGGGCCGCAGGCGAAAGCCTTGCGGCCCTTTTCGTTGGTTCGGCGAACTTCAATGAGGTCGCGAATCGCTGGCGGCTACCCGGCCCCCTATGCGTACGCGCTGGCATCAGCCGCTTGGCGAGATCTGTCGCAAGCCGGTCTCCTGCGTATCGCTTTCGTCACGTTCGTGTCGCTTGTTCACCATCGTGTCGCAAAATGTCGCGGACGGCCTGCCGACGGTTGCAAGTGGCAGCCAATCCAATTCAAGCCTGATGCTTCGCCGCATTGACCGGCAACGCAAAATGGATTGAATTATGAGCGAACATCACCATGCAGGCCTGCAGGCCGATCTGAAAGAGATCGAGCGGATCAGGCTTGGCAGACGCCGCGCGCTTGGCCTGATCGGCGTCGGTGGCGGCGCGTTGGTGCTGGCAGGCTGCGGCGGTTCGGAAACATCGGCCAGCGGCGATAGCAGTGTCACCATCAGTGGCGACGGATCGACTTCTACCGGCACCGGCTCGACTGGCACGGGAAGTGGCTCTTCAACCGGATCGACATCCTCCTCGGGCAGCTGCACCGCTTTTGCCACGGAAACCAATGGCCCTTATCCCGCCGACGGCACTAATCGTTCGCGCGGCCTCAGCTCCAACGTACTGAGCGAAAGCGGCGTCGTGCGCAGCGACATCCGGTCCAGCTTTCTGGGCAGTTCCACGACGACGGTTGAGGGCGTGGAGCTTGCCATTACGCTGAAGCTTGTCGATGTGAATGACAGCTGCGCCACACTGGAAGGCTATGCCGTCTATATCTGGCATTGCGATGTCGAAGGCGAATATTCGCTTTACGACCAGCCCAATGAAAGCTGGCTACGCGGTGCCCAGGTGGCTGACGAGAACGGCGAGGTGACCTTCACCACCATCTGGCCCGGTTGCTATAATGGCCGTTTCCCGCACATTCACTTCGAGGTCTATTCCTCGATCGATAATGCCACCAGCGGTCGTTACGCCCTGCTCGTCTCGCAGATCGCGATGCCCGATGCGGTGAACGACGTGGTCTATGCCAGCGATGGATATAAGAGCAGCCTGTCGAATTATGCCGGGGAATCGATCAGCGGCGACAATGTGTTTGGCGACAATTCCAGCGACCAGATAGAGGCCATGACGGCAACTGCGTCAGGTTCGGTATCGGCCGGTTACATGGCTGAAGTGACGGTCGGCCTCGCCACCTGAGGAAGCCACAATTTTCTCACACTTAGGCAACGATGCCGTCCTTGCAAATGCCCTTGGCGGTCAAGGGTGACGCCCGGCGGACCAGTCCCCCGCCGGGCGTTTTGCGTGATTTGGTGGTCGGGCAGACTGTCCCGTTCCGCATCGGGCAGTGGAGGGCGCGGTAAACGGGGTTGAACAAGCGACGGGCAATCGCGACATAGGCGTTCCAGATTGCACAGAGGATTTCATGAATCAGATCGGGAACATGCGGATCGACCCCGAAACCGGCGCGCTCGTGCCCGTGGTCGTCGAACAGACCAGCCGCGGCGAACGCAGCTTCGACATTTTCTCGCGCCTTTTGCGCGAACGCATCGTCTTCGTTACCGGACAGGTCGAAGACCATATGGCATCGCTGATCGTGGCGCAGCTGCTCTTCCTTGAATCGGAAGACAGCACCAAGGATATCTCGATGTATATCAACTCGCCGGGCGGCGTCGTAACGGCGGGCATGGCGATCCATGACACGATGCAATATATCAAGCCGCGCGTATCGACCGTGTGTATTGGTCAGGCGGCGTCCATGGGCAGCTTCTTGCTGGCCGCGGGTGAACCTGGCATGCGCATCGCGCTTCCCAGCGCGCGCGTCATGGTGCACCAGCCCTCGGGCGGCGCGCAGGGCATGGCATCGGATATCGAGATTCAGGCCCGCGAAATCCTGCGCATCCGTCGCCGGATGAACGAGCTTTACGTGAAATACACCGGTAAGCCGCTCGAAGAGATCGAGCGTGCGATGGATCGCGACACCTTCCTCGAGGCAGAGGAAGCCAAGGAATTCGGCATCGTCGACAAGGTATTCGTGTCGCGCGCCGACGCGGCGGGCGGCGAAGCCTGATATCGCTTAACAGGTGGCCGGCGGGCGCAGCATGCCTGCCGGCCTCCCATTGCTTTCGGGCCTGTGCAGCGTTGTCGCGTTCCGGCCCGAAAGGGGCAGGCGATGCCCGCCCGGCTTAGCATTTTCGCTATGCGCATTGACTCTTTAATCGGATATACAGGGCGTTGCATTTATGCACTGTATGGCCGGGTGTGTTGTGCGCCTGCGGTTGATTCTCTGTGACAGCCGCGTAAGTTTGAGTTTGGCCCGAATCTGCGGGCGTTTTACGAGACTTTTATGACCAAAGTTAGCGGATCGGACAGCAAGAGCACTTTGTACTGCAGCTTCTGCGGGAAGTCGCAGCACGAGGTGCGCAAGCTGATCGCCGGACCCACCGTTTTCATCTGCGACGAATGTGTCGAGCTTTGCAACGACATCATCCGCGAGGAAACGAAGGCGGGCATCGCGGGCAAGAAAGATGCAGGCGTTCCCCCTCCGATCGAGATTTTCGAGACACTGAACGACTATGTGATCGGTCAGGACCGGGCGAAGCGCGTGCTTTCCGTCGCGGTGCACAACCATTACAAGCGCCTGCGCCATTCGGGGAAGTCGAGCGACGTCGAACTGGCAAAGTCGAACATCCTGCTGGTCGGTCCGACCGGTTCGGGCAAGACGCTGCTGGCCCAGACGCTGGCGCGTACTTTCGACGTGCCCTTTACCATGGCCGATGCCACGACTCTGACCGAAGCCGGCTATGTTGGTGAGGATGTCGAGAACATCATCCTCAAGCTGCTTCAGTCGTCCGACTATAATGTCGAGAAGGCGCAGCACGGCATCGTCTATATCGACGAGATCGACAAGATCACGCGCAAGGCCGAAAACCCCTCGATCACGCGCGACGTATCGGGCGAGGGCGTGCAGCAGGCGTTGCTGAAGCTGATGGAAGGCACCACAGCCAGCGTTCCGCCGCAGGGTGGGCGCAAGCATCCGCAGCAGGAATTCCTGCAGGTCGATACGACGAACATCCTGTTCATCTGTGGCGGCGCCTTCGCGGGTCTGGAAAAACTGATTTCCGACCGTCTGCAAAAGCGTTCGATCGGCTTCGGCGCGCATGTCGCCGATCCCGAAAAGCGCAAGGTGGGCGAACTGCTGTCGAAGGCAGAGCCGGAAGACCTTCTGAAATTCGGGTTGATCCCCGAATTCGTGGGCCGTCTACCGGTGATCGCCACGCTGGAAGACCTTGATGTCGAGGCGCTGGTCAAGATCCTGAAAGAGCCCAAGAACGCGCTGGTCAAGCAGTACCAGAAGCTGTTCGAGCTTGAGGATGTGCAACTGACCTTCACCGACGATGCGTTGGAAGCGATTGCCGCAAAGGCGATCCAGCGTAAGACCGGTGCACGCGGCCTGCGTTCGATCGTCGAGGCGATTCTGCTCGACACCATGTTCGATCTGCCCACGCTGGAAGGCGTTTCCGAAGTGGTGGTCGACAAGGACGTAGTCGATGGCCGGAAAGAGCCTGTGCAGGTTCTGAAGGGCAAGGAAGCCGCTGCCTAAATCGCGTAGGCGCGCATTGGCGGACAAGAATTGGCGCGGCCCGACCATTCGACCGGTCGTGGCCGCGCTTTTCTTGGGGCGATCCCGATTCTGGCCCCCTGCACGCGTGCGATCATGCGCCGGCTAGACCCCGTGCGGCGCGAAAAGCACCGGTTGATGAACGATCCGTCGATCGATCTTTTTCAGCCCTTTCCGACCACGGGGGAAGACCGTTATCCGCTGCTGTTCGCCGAACTGGCCCGCAAGCTGGACGGCATGGAAAGGCCGCGCATTCTCTCTTACGGTTGCGCTTCGGGTGAGGAAGTACGCAGCCTGCGTCGCCATCTGCCGCATGCCGAGATCGTGGGATTGGATCCGAACAGGCTGGCAATCGCCAAGGCGCGCGAGCAGGACGGGCATTCGCTGTCGTCTTATCGCATCGCCGATGCGCCTGATCCGGACGAGACATTCGACGCCATTCTGGCAATGGCCGTATTTCGCCACGGATCGCTGGAGGATGACGCGCCCGCGACCTGCACCGCGATCATGCCCTTTGCACGGTTTGCGGCGGGCGTTGCGCGTTTGGACAGGGTGCTGGCGCCAGGCGGATGGCTGGCGATCTGGCACAGCCATTTCCGTTTTGCCGATTGTGCGGTTGCTGCCGCCTATGAAGCCGATCGCTTCACCATGGCGGACCATGACCCGATGACTGTGATGTACGGCCCCGACAATCGCCGCATCGACACTATCAGCGAGAGAGCGGTGCTCTATCGCAAGCGTCAGACGATGTGATCGCTGGCCAACCGGCAACCGGCATGCCCCGTTTCGACCTGCAAGGTAACATGGCCGATGCCATGATCATGCTCCAGCCTGTGGGCCAGCGCGTCGAGCACTTCGTCGCCCGGATGGCCGCCCGGCATGACGAGATGGGCCGTTAAAGCATTTTCCGTCGTGCTCATCGGCCAGACGTGCAGATCGTGGACGGCGACAACGCCCGCTTCGCTTTCCAGCACGCCGCGCACCTGGGCCATGTCGATCCCGTCGGGGACGCCGAGCAGGCCCATCTTCACCGAATCCTTCAAAAGCCCCCATGTGCCGACCGCGATGATCGCCACGATGACCAGACCCGCCACCGGATCGATCCAGTTCAGCCCCGTCAGCGCGATCAGCAGCCCTGCGATCACCACGCCTGCCGAAACAGCCGCATCGGCGGCCATATGCAGATAGGCACCGCGTATGTTCAGATCGTCGTCCTTGCCGCGCATGAACAGCAGGGCGGTCACCGTATTGATGACGATCCCGATGCCCGCCACGATCATGACCGCGCCCGGTTCGACCGGAGCGGGATCGAACAGCCGCCGCACGGTCTCTATCGCGATAGCCCCCAGCGCGACCAGCAGCAGCGCTGCATTGGCCATGGCGGCAAGGATCGAGCTGGATTTGAGCCCATAGGTAAAGCGTTCCGAAGGCGGCCGTCGCGCCGCTGCGCTGGCGCCCCATGCGATCAGCAGCGAGAGAACATCGGACAGATTGTGCCCCGCATCGGCCACCAGCGCCATCGACCCGAACCAGAAACCGGCCCCCGCTTCCAGAGCGACGAACACGGTATTCAGTGCAATGCCGATCGCAAAGGCCCGGTCGAAACTGGCGGGAGCATGGCTGTGTGAATGGCCGTGGCCATGCCCGTGCGAATGTCCATGGTGATGATCGTGTGAATGATGATGCGCGAGACCCATGCCGACGATTCTTAGCGGCTTATGCGCAAGGCGAAAGTGGCTTGTGATAATCGTTGCAAAAATGCCGCAGTGCACAATGAACTGACCTTTCTGTCAGTCATCGGCATTTTATTGCGTGCTGCTGAAACGCCTTGAAGATCAAGGAAAACTGCGGTTTTGCGGGCTTATGACAAAAGTAAGTCGGCCAAACCGGTTTCTGTTGTCACTTGCTCGTCATAAATCTCCGCTTATGGCGCGGCGCAGCAAGGGCGCGAATTTCCAAGCGGCCTGCCGTTCGCAAAACCATTCAGGGACCAATTCAGCCATGAAGAAATTGCTTCTTCGCAGCACCGCGATCATCGCAGTGGCAGTGCCTGCCGCCGCGCACGCACAGTCGACCGGCTCGATCGACTTTGAAGACGAAATCGTCGTTACCGGCGCTCTGTCGACCGATGTCGGCGGTGTCGAGATTCCGGAAACGCCGCGCGCCAAGCAGGTGTTGACCGAGGAAGTTATCCGTCGTCAGCGCCCCGGCCAGACGGTCAACGACATCATCAACCTGGTTCCCGGCGTCAGCTTCCAGAACAACGACCCGTGGGGTTCGATGGGCGGCGGCTTCACGATCCGCGGCTTCGGCGCCGACCGCGTGTCGCAGACGCTTGACGGTCTGCCGCTGAACGATTCGGGCAACTATGCGCTTTACACCAACCAGCAGGTCGATTCCGAAATTCTGGAGCAGGTGAACGTCAACCTTGGTGTGACCGACATCGACAGCCCCACGGCTTCGGCTTCGGGCGGTACGGTCAACCTGCGTACCCGCGTTCCCAGCGACAGCTTCAAGGTCACCACGACCATGACGGTCGGCGATGTGCTGTCCAAGGGCAGCTATGACGACAGCCTGTATATGCGCGGCTTCGGGATGATCGATACCGGCGACATCACCGGCTTCGGCACCAAGGCGTTCATCTCGGCCAGCTACCAGACCTATGGCGTTCCCTATAACCCCTATGGCAAGGTCGATAAGACGCAGCTGAACGCGCGTATCTATCAGGACCTTGGCAGCAACGGCGATTTCGTATCGGTTGCCGGTCACTGGAACCAGAACCGCAACAATTTCGCGGGTTCGGAAAGCCTTAGCGATCTGATGGGCTACTATGACGGCACATTCTCAAAGCGCGATCGCTTCACCGTCTATGACAAGGAATCCGAAGCGGGCTATCCCTGCACCGTCGAGCCGGGCCTAATCTATCAGGGCGGTGGTCAGAACGGCGTTTCGGAACGCTATGACGACAGCAGCGAGTGCGGCGAACCCTTCTATCGCCGTTACAACCCGTCGGACACGGGCAACATCCGCGGTTCGTCGCGCTTCACGCTGATGGATAATCTGATCCTGACCGTGGACCCCAGCTATCAATACGTCAAAGCCAATGGCGGCGGCCCCGACGATCCGCGTGAAGCCTTTTTCACCATCGACGGCGTAAACTATACCGGCGCATTCAACGGCGGCTATTACTTCGGTCGCGACCTGAACGGCGACGGCGATCTGCTCGACCGTATTGCCGGTAACGATCCCAGCCAGACCCAGACCGACCGTTACGGCGTGCTGGCCAACCTGCTGTACGAGATCAACAACGACCACCGCGTCCGCCTGGCCTATACTTGGGACCGTGCACGTCACCGTCAGACCGGCCAGATCACCTATATGCTGCAGAACGGCGAGCCGAGCGACGTGTTCGCGATCGACAATCCGCTGCTGGATTTGAACGGCGTGGAAGTGAACAAGCGCGATCGCCTTTCCTATGCGATCCTGCATCAGGTTTCGGGTGAATATCGCGGCCGTTTCGGCGACCTGACGACCGTGCTGGGCCTGCGCGCGCCTTTCTTCAAGCGTGAGCTGAACCAGAACTGCTACACCACCTCGATCAGCGGCTTCGTCGATTGTCCGAACCCCGGTCAGGACATGACCGCCTATGAAGCAGCCAATCCCGATCACGCCCCGCCGCAGCAGCGCACCTATAAGTACGACAAGGTGCTGCCGAGCGTCGGCTTTACCTATGACGTAACCGGTGCGGCGTCGCTGTTCGCAAACTACTCCAAGGGCATTTCGGTGCCGGGCACCGATCCGCTGTATGACTCGCTGTACCTGTCGGACGAAGACTTTGCCCGTCCGGTTCCGGAAACCACCGACAGCTTCGACGCTGGCGTGCGTTTCCAGCAGGGCGGCGTGACGGCACAGCTGGCCGGTTGGTATACCCGCTATAACGATCGTCTGGCTTCGGCCTTCGATCCGAATGCGAACGACGGCGAAGGTGCGACGGTCTATCGTAACCTGGGTCGCGTCGATAAGTGGGGTGTCGACGGTTCGGTGGCCTTTATGCCGACATCGAACACGCTGCTTTATGTTTTCGGTTCGTATAACGACTCCGAAATCAAGGAAGACGTGATCGCTGACGGCGGCGTTCTGGATACGGCCGGCAAGCGCGAATCGGGCGCTCCGAACTACTCGTTCGGTGCACGCGGTCAGGTTCGTTTTGGCGATCTGGAACTGGGTGTTCAGGCGAAGCGGACCGGCGAGCGCTGGATCGACGACGAGAACACCGAGAAGACGCCGGCCTATACGCTGGTCGACTTCGACGCCCGCTATAACATCGCCGAGTTCGCAACCGGTGGTAACATGGCGCTGCAGCTGAACGTCACCAACATCTTCGACGAGTACTACATCGGCTACTTCGGTGGTTCGCTGACGGGTGAAAGCTTTGCCCAGATCGGCGCACCGCGTGCGGGCAGCCTGTCGATCATCATCGGTTACTGATCGTTCAGATCATAACCGGGCAAAATCGGGCGCGGAGGGTTCTTCCTCCGCGCCCTTTTTCGTGCCTATTCGTAAACGCAGGCGTCCAGCCCTTCGTTCGCCACCACATTGATCCGAGATGCGATAGTATTGCCGTGATGACGCAGCCAGCCCGACGGGCTTACCACGGCGCGTTCCTTGGGCAGCGGCAGGGCAGCGGCCATGCGCGCGGCCTCGCTGCGGCTCAGCGTTTCGGCGGAATGCTTGAAATAGCGCTGCGATCCGGCCTCTGCGCCGTATGTGCCGATGCCGGTTTCCGCGATATTGAGATAGACTTCCATGATCCGGCGTTTGCCCCAGATATTCTCGATCAAAAGCGTGAACCAGGCTTCCAGACCTTTGCGGAAATAGCCGCCGCCCTGCCAAAGGAAGACATTCTTCGCGGTCTGCTGGCTGATGGTGGAGCCGCCACGGATACGTCCGCCCCCATTTGCCTTGACCTGCGCATTGCGTGCCATGGCACTGGCGATCGCCTCGGCATCGAAACCGTCGTGGGTGCAGAACTTGGAATCCTCTGCCGCGATCACGGCGCGGACCAGATTGCGGTCGATGTTCTCCAGCGGCTCCCAGTCCTTGGTGATGCCGTTCTGGTCCATGACCATGGTGGCGGTGACCGGCACGGGCACAAAACGGAACATCAGGGTAAGGAGGAGGCTGAGTACGACAAGAGCGAGTATCAGCTTGACGATAAAGAATGTGATGCGTCGGATCATGATGCTGCATCTAGCGCAGCTTTGGCCGGTGCAAAACGGTTCTGCGACTGCGGCCTTTTGCTCGCGCTTGGGGCAGGGGTTTGGTGGGATAGCGGGACCATCGCGGATGATTTCATCCGGGCGCGGTCAAAAGCAATTTTCTCGCCCATGCGCCTTAGCATGGATACTCTGGTCCGACTGCCAAGCGCGCCAGCCCAATCCCGTTGTCGAGCAGGATAGCCTGCCCGACAACGGGATGGCAGCGAAAATCTGCTGCCCAATGCTTGCAGTAAATACCCGCAGTAACGGTCGGGTTTGTTGCGATCAGGCCAGCGCAGGGCTCATGCGGTCTTCCAGAATGCGGTTCATCGCCTTCTGGATCTTCTCGAACGCGCGCACCTCGATCTGGCGGATGCGTTCGCGGCTGACATCATAGACCTGCGAAAGCTCTTCCAGCGTTTGCGGATCGTCGGTCAGGCGACGTTCGGTCAGAATGTGCTTTTCGCGGTCGTTCAGCACGTCCATTGCCTCGACCAGCATGTCGTGACGGACCTGTTTTTCTTCCGCGTCGGCGACCGTTTCGTCCTGCAGCGGACGATCGTCGGTCAGCCAGTCCTGCCACTGGCCCGATCCTTCCTCGTCCGCGCGCATGGAGACGTTGAGCGACGCATCGCCGCCCATCATCATGCGCCGGTTCATATTGATCACTTCCTGCTCGGGTACGCCGAGATCGGTTGCAATCTTTGCCACATCGTCGGGGTGAAGATCCGAATCCTCATAGGCTTCGAGGTTCTTCTTCATCCGGCGCAGATTGAAGAACAGCTTCTTCTGCGCAGCGGTCGTGCCCATCTTGACCAGCGACCAGGACCGCAGGATGAACTCTTGAATAGAGGCCTTGATCCACCACATCGCATAGGTAGCGAGGCGGAAGCCGCGATCGGGCTCGAACTTCTTCACGCCCTGCATCAGGCCGACATTGCCTTCGGAGATCAGGTCGGACACGGGCAGGCCATAGCCGCGATAGCCCATGGCGATTTTCGCCACGAGTCGCAGATGGCTGGTGACCAGCTGGGCCGCTGCCTCAGGATCTTCATGCTCGGCATAGCGCTTGGCGAGCATATATTCCTGCTCAGCCGTAAGCACCGGAAATTTCTTGATTTCCGACAGGTAGCGGTTGAGGCTTTGCTCGCCGCCAAGGGCCGGAACGGTTGGTTTTGTGTTCGTCACGTCTGCGAAACCTTTCCTTGCGTCGATCAGAGTCGCGGGACCCCAATCGGGCATCCCCAATCCTGACCACATTCCTTTTATAGGCGTATTTTCCCCGAATTTCCCGCCTAAATTCTCACTATGTACGAGCGAGTGTATCGATCAGTTCCGCCATATCGAGCGGAATCTCGCTGTAAAATTGTATCCGTTTGTCGCTTGCGGGATGGGTGAATCCCAGCATGGCCGCGTGAAGGGCCTGACGGTGAAAGGATAGCCGATTGAGAATCGGTCGAAATCGGGAATCGGAGCGCCCATAGACAGGGTCTCCTATTAGCGCATGACCGATTGACGACATGTGAACGCGGATCTGATGGGTGCGCCCCGTTTCCAGCGTGCATTCGACCAAAGTCGCACCCGCCAAGAGTTTCATCGTCCGGAAATGCGTAATTGCATGTTTTCCCCGCGTATCATTATCATCCAGCACCGCCATTTTCTTGCGGTCCTTGCTGCTGCGCCCGATTCGTCCCTCGATCGTGCCTGCAGCGGGAATGGGCTGACCCTTGACCACGGCGCGATAGGCGCGATCGATCGAATGGTCGGCAAATTGCCGCGCCAACCCCTCATGCGCCAGATCGGTTTTGGCGGCGACCAGCAAGCCCGATGTATCCTTGTCGATCCGGTGCACGATGCCGGGGCGGGCCACGCCGCCGATACCCGATAATTGCCCCGCGCAGTGATGCAGCAGCGCATTGACCAAAGTGCCGTCGGGATTGCCCGCCGCAGGGTGGACGACCATACCCGCGGGCTTGTCGACGATGATCAGATGCTCATCCTCGAACACCACGTTGAGCGGAATGTTTTGCGGCACCGCCTGTGCGGGCGCGGGGGCAGGAACGGCGATTGCAAAGGGGCTTTCGCTTGCGGCTTTGGCCGACCCCGATGTGACCGCCTTGCCGTTCAGCGTGATCGCGCCATCCGCAATCAGCGCCTTGATCCTTTCGCGCGACAATCCGCTGGCATGGCTGAGCGCCTTGTCCAGCCTTTCGCCCGGCGGGACCGTGCCTTCGATCCGTTCGGCATCATCGCTGTCCGCCAGATCGTCCTCGGCCATGGTGATTGGCTTGCCCCCCATGCTATGGAAGATGGGTGCTGGACCTTTCCGTGACAAGAACCGTCATCGACACGATGACCGCTGCCGCCGGCATGGCTGTGCCGGACGAGGCATGCGGATTGTTGCTGGGGCAGGGCGCCCATATCGATGCCTTTCGCCCGACCGCCAATGTCGCCACCGACCGCGCCCGCCATTTCGAGATCGATCCCGCCGCCCTGATCGCCGCGCACAAGGTCGAGAGGGACGGCGGCAAAAGGCTGATCGGCTTTTTCCATTCGCATCCCACCGGTCTGCCCGAACCGTCCGCCACCGATCGGGCGCAGGCGGCGCGTGACGGGCGGGTCTGGGCCATCGCGACGCCCGATGGCGCGATCGGCTGGTTCGTCAGCGACGTTGCGGGTTTTATGCCGTTAGTGCCGCAAATCCTGCCCTGACCGGCCCGAAAAGCCGCTATTCGCCGTGGAATGTGGGGCATGGCGCTTTCTTGCCCCCGACAATCGGGTTATGGCGGGGGCATAGCCAATAGGAAGCGCTGAACCTTTGTAATGTCTACGGATTCCATCCAGCTTGCCAGCCTGATCGCATCGCGCCTGTGTCACGACCTGTTGTCGCCTGTTGGCGGCATGGCGAATGGCATCGAATTGCTGGTCGATGAAACTGACCCGAAAATGCGCGAACAATGCATCGATCTGCTGGCGCAAGGTGCGCGGCGAACGGCGACCCGGCTCCGCTTTTTCCGGCTGGCGTTCGGCGCGGCGGGCGGCTTTGACGCGCAGCTTCCCGCGGCGGAGATCGAGGAACTGGTCCGCGCGCAAGCGGCCGAGGGGCGCGATATCGACGTGCAATGGGCCGTATCCGTGGCCGAATTGTCCAAGTCGGCGGCCAAGGTGCTTTTGAACTATGCGCTGATCGGCATCGATGCCCTGCCGCGCGGCGGAACGCTGGCCATCGCGGCGGAAGAGCGCGAGGGCAGCTATGAAATCGCCGTCCGGGCTGAGGGGATGCGGATCGCATTCGACAAGGATATCGGCCGCGCGCTGGAAGGCGGGATCGCAATGGATGATCTGTCGGCCCATACCGCCCCTGCCATGCTGGTCCGCCTGTTGGCGCAGGAATGCGGCGGCGGGGTGCAGCACGCGCTGACCCCGGCAGAAGGCGCGGGCGGGGCGCTGGTGCTGGGCGCCATTTTGCCCCGTGGCTGAAAAGGGCGCAAAACCGGGCGACGGGCTGCCGGTGGTCCGCGATTGCCCTTCGCCCAATTTCAACGTGCGCAAGCTGCCTGTCAGCATGGTGGTCATGCATTATACCGACATGCCTGATGTCGAAGAGGCGATCGCCCGCATGTGCGATCCCGAGGCGGAAGTCAGCGCCCATTACTGCATCACGCGCCAAGGCGAGCTGGTGCGGCTGGTGGATGAGGACAAGCGCGCGTGGCACGCGGGCAAATCGTACTGGCGCGGCAATACCGACGTGAATTCGGCCAGCATCGGGATCGAGATGGACAATCCCGGCCACACATGGGGCTATGAACCCTTTACCGATCCGCAGATGGAAACGCTGTGCATCCTGCTGGCCGATATCGTGAAGCGGCACGATATTCCGCGGGCGAATGTGGTGGGCCATTCCGATGTAGCCCCGCGGCGCAAGGTGGACCCCGGCGAAATGTTCGACTGGGCACGGCTGGCGAAACATCGGCTGGCGCTGCCGCGTCCCGGTATACGGCTGGGTGATCCGTTCGAAAATGACGGGGCGTTCTTTCTGGCGCTGGAACGGTTCGGCTATGACATTTCCGATGGCCATGCGGCGGTGCGCGCGTTCCAGCGGCGGTTTCGCCCCGAATGTATCGACGGCGAGGTCGATGGCGAGATTCGCGCCATGCTGTTCGCCTTGCTGCTCGACCGCGACCGCGGCGTCACGCGCTAGGCCGCGGCCCCGCTTAATTCACTTGTCAGCCATGCGTTTCGCGCTATCAAGCTAGCGCGTCGGGGGGCCGGGCAGCCGCGTCGAAGTTCGCTTCGTCGAGGAAAGTCCGGGCTCCACGAAACAAGGATGGCGGGTAACGCCCGCCCGGCGGGGATACGACGGTTCAGGCCGGAACGTCCGAAGCCGAGGGAAAGTGCCACAGAGAGCAATCCGCCGATGGCCGTAACCGGCACAGGCAAGGGTGAAAGGGTGCGGTAAGAGCGCACCGGGGGCGCGGCAACGCGGTCCGCATGGCAAACCCCATCCGGAGCAAGACCGAATAGGGGCGGCGCGCCCGGCCGCAAGGTCAGGGCAGGGGTGTTTCGCCCCGTGATCGCCCGGGTTGGTTGCTGGAGCCCTGCGGCAACGCAGGGCCGAGATGAATGGCTGCCCTTGCGGGGCTGGTGTTGAAAACCATACCGCTCGCATGACAGAACCCGGCTTACAGGCTCCCCGACGTATTTCTGAACGGCTCGGTTGATCGCCGCACTTCCCGTCTATTGCGAAGACAGGGCCGGTTCGCAACCGGGGCGTTCGGTGTCGGTACGGAGATGAAGAAAGGTGGGGGCGATTCTGTTGCTAGGCCCGCCCCCGGGCCCCCGGAATCCGCTTCTGTTGCCCGGTGGGTCCAACCGCGCTTTAGCTTTGTAAATTCGGGCCGTTAGGCCGTAAAATTACGCAGCGAGAGCGAGTGCTTCGTTGTCGTTGGCACTTGTAGGTTTTGAGCCTTTAACGGGTTACTCAGCCCGGGCGAAAACAGTGCCTTTCAACACACGTCGATCCTGGTTCGGCCCCCTGATACCAATTCCCCGACAACGGGTGTATTTGGTGGAGCCGCCGGGTACTGCCCCCGGGTCCGCTGTGCCTATTGCACACCGCAATTTATCGCCATAGCCGGTCGAAACCGGCACGCCCCATATAGCGATCCCGATCTTAATGTGAAGTGAGCGCGAAACAAATCGCGCTTGGCCGATACGCAGCTACTCGCCTTCGGGCGGTTCTTTGCGGTCAAGCGCCTTTGCGATCTTGTCGAGGCTGGTGCCGATTTGCACCAGCATGCCGAGGACGAAGAGCCCCCAGCCGATTACCAGCCAGCCGGGAAGCTCTTCCATCCTGCTATCTCCTGTATTGTGCGAAGCGTATCAGCCCTTGGCAGCCAGCTGGTCGCGAATTTCTTTGAGCACGTCGAGCGTGGGATCGGTGGTCACCGCTTCTTCCTCGCTCGTCGCCTCGGCTTCCTTTTTCTGCTTTTCGGCTTCTTCGATGATCTTGTTCGCGCCGCGCACCAGCAGGAACAGGGCAAAGGCGATCAGCAGGAAATTGATGATCTGGGTGATCAGGTCGCCATAGCCGATCATCGGCACGCCCGCTTCTTTCAGGGCGGCGAAATTGGCGGGATCGCCCTCATACCCCTCGGGGATGGAGCCGAGCAGGATAAAATGGTTCGACCAGTCCATCGTGCCGAAAATCCAGCCCAGCAGCGGCATGATGATATTTTCGGTCAGCGAGGTCGTGATCTTGCCGAAAGCCGCGCCGATGACGACGCCGACCGCCAGATCGAGCACATTGCCACGGGCGATGAATTTCTTGAATTCGGTGAGCATGCGACGCCGTTTCCCCTGTTGTCTGCAACGCGCCAAGAGTTAACGGCTGGGCGGCATATGGCAATAGGGCTGGGCGGACCGGTAAGAATCCCCTTTTAAATTCAGGGTTGCTCTGCCCTTGTTGAGCGCGCAGCGCACCCTATAGTATCTGTCGTGAGAGGGGGTGCGAATGGCCGTATTCCCGCAACTGTCTTTCGTCGACCGAGAGGGGAACCGACCGCCATGGCAATCACCAATCCGCTGCGCATCGTTCTTGCGGCTGCGCTGGCCAGCATGCTGGCCGCATGCGGCATCAATTCCGTGCCCACTGCCGAGGAAGAGGCCAAGGCGCGCTGGGCCGATGTGCAGAACGCTTATGACCGCCGGGCACAGGCGATCCCGAACCTTGCCGCCGTCGCCAAGGGCGCGGCCGAGCAGGAGCGCGGCATTCTGACTGACGTGATCGAGGCGCGCGCCAAGGCGACGAGCATTCAGGTTAGTGCCGACGATCTGGGCGATGCCGCCAAGATGGCCGAATATGCGCAGGCACAGGGCGCGCTGTCGCAGGGGCTGGGCCGTCTGCTTGCCAATTTCGAGGCCTATCCCGACCTGAAGAGCATCACCAATTACCAGATGCTGCAAAGCCAGGTCGAAGGCAGCGAGAACCGCATCAATGTCGCCGTGCGCGATTATAACGAGGCGGTGCGCGAATATAATACCACCATCCGCACATTCCCCGACATCATCGGCGCCAAGCTGGTGCATGGGGCGGAACCGATGGAGCCGTTCGAGGCGGTGACGCCCAATGCCGAACAGGCGCCCGATCTGGGTGAGATGCTCTGACCCCAGCAGGCGACATCGTCCGGCACCCGCTGCGCCACTGGCGCTTGTTCGCGGTGGCCTTCATGCTGACGGCGGGCGCCTTGCTGCCATGGAGCGGCGGCGCCTTCCGCTATGTGGGCGAAACGGCAGGGGCAGGCGATAAAGCGCCGCTGCCGGTACGGACGGTGGAGCCGGTGATCGACCCGATCGGCCTGTTCTCTGCCGAAGAGGCGGGGGCCTTGCGCGAAAGGGTTGAATTGGCGCGCGCGGAAACGGGCGCAAGGATTGTGGTGATGACGACGCGCGGCTTGCGGGGCGAGAGTTTCGATCGCTTTACCAACCGGTTCCACGCAGGATGGGAACGCGGGACGGGCAGCAACGATGCGGCGATCGTGTTCGTGTCACCAGCCGACAGGCTTGTTGGCGTGTCGACCGGTCATGGCTTGCCCGTCCGCCCGACCGAAGCGCAGCGGCAGGCGATCATCGATGCGATGAAACCGCTGGCCCGCGCGGGCGATTTCAAGGGTGCGGTGCTAACCGGAATAAAAGGGGTCGAGGATCTGCTGGCCAAGGCCGGCGGTCCGGATGTGACATGAAACGGATAATTGCCCTGATCTGGCTTGCGGTCGCGCTGTGCACCGCACCGGCTGCCTTTGCGCAGGATTTCCCCAAGCTGACTGGCCGCGTAGTCGATGCGGCCAATATCATACCCGCAGCGGAAGAAGCGATGCTGGGCCAGAAACTGGCAGAGTTCGAAACCCGCACGCAGCGGCAGTTCGTGGTGGCGACGGTGCCCGACCTGCAAGGGTATGACATTGCCGATTTCGGTTACCGGCTGGGCCGCGCATGGGGCATCGGCGATGAAGAGCGCAACGACGGTGTCCTGCTGATCGTCGCGCCCAATGAACGCAAGGTGCGGATCGAGGTCGGCTATGGCCTTGAACCCGTGCTGACCGACGGATTGTCGTTCCTGATCATCAACCGGCAAATCCTGCCACGCTTTAAATCGGGCGATATGCCGGGCGGCATCGTCGCGGGCACCGATGCGGTGATCGAGCAGCTGGAGCTTCCCCCTGAAGAGGCAGCGAAGATCGCGGCGCAGGCCGAACAGCAGGCTGCCGGCGAGCGCGAGGGCGACGGGATCAATATGTTCGAAATCATCTTCCTCCTGATCTTCCTGTTCTTCTTTATCATTCCCCTGCTGCGCGGCCTGCGCGGCGGGCATCGGTATCGCGGCAGCGGGCCGGTGATCATCTGGGGCGGGGACGATCATTGGGGCGGCGGCTCTGGCGGCGGCGGTTTTGGGGGCGGCTTTGGCGGCGGCGGCGGCTTTTCCGGCGGGGGCGGCAGCTTTGGCGGCGGCGGCGCGAGCGGGGGCTGGTAAGGATGGCACAGAAACCGATCTACCTGGGCGAAGAGGATCATCTTCGCGTGACGGCCGCCGTCAGCGCGGCGGAACAGCATACTTCGGGCGAGATCGTGACGATCCTGACCGAGAAATCGGACGATTATCTGGATGTCGCGCTGTGCTGGGCGGCGGCGGCTTCGCTGGTCGGGCTGGCGGCGCTGGCGATGAATGCCGATTTCTACCTGCGCGTGTGGGACACGCTGACGGGGCAATGGGGTGCGGAACATACGCCGTCGGAACTGTTCTGGATGGCGGGGCTGTTCGCGGCGCTGCAATTCGCGGGCGCGATGATCGTGCTGGCATGGTGGCCATTTCGCCTGATCCTCGTCCCCGGACGCATCAAGACAAAGCGCGTGCATGCCCGCGCCGTGTCCTTCTTCAAGGTCGGGGCCGAACGGCGCACACACGGGCGCACGGGCATCCTGATCTATCTGTCGATGCGCGAACACCGTGCCGAGATCGTGGCCGATGCCGCCATCGCCCATCAGGTGCCCGAAGCCGTGTGGGGCGAGGCGATGATCGACATGCTGGGCGAGTTGAAGGAAGGGCGCACCGCCGCCGCCATGGTGTCGGGCGTCGAGCATGTGGGCAGGGTGCTGGCCGAGCATTTCCCCCGCGCCGAGGATGACGAGAACGAAATCCCCGACCGCCTGATCGAGTTATAGGCTTATCGAATTGTAGCCCGATCGAATCATAGGATATTGCATGACCGCCGACCGTGACGCACCCGAACATATCGCATGGGAAGGCAAGTGGATCATCGCCAAACAGCGGGGCCGCTGGGAATATGTGTCGCGTGCACGATCGATCCGCGCGGCGGTGATCCTGGCAGTAGAGGACGGGCATGTGCTGCTGGTGGAGCAATATCGCGTGCCCTTGGGCAAGCCCTGCATCGAATTGCCTGCCGGCCTGATCGGCGACGATGACAGCGCGGCCGACGAAGACCCGCTGGCAGCTGCGGGGCGCGAGCTGGAAGAGGAAACCGGCTATCGTGCCGCCGTGCTGGAAGATGCGGGCGAATATCATTCCTCGCCCGGCATGGTGAGCGAGAGCTTTACGCTGGTTCTGGCCAAGGGGCTGACCAAAATCGGCAGGGGCGGCGGTGTCGGCGGCGAGGATATCACCCCGCATCGCATGCCGCTGGACAGGCTGGAGCAATTCGTCGCCGATGCGCGGCAGGCGGGCAAGGCGATCGACGTCAAGCTGCTGTTGCTGCTGGGCGCGGGACTGCTGCGCGGGGAATGACCTGTCGGGCCTTGGAAAAGGCACCGTTCAGTCACGCCCCTGTCATAACAAAAACCCGGTCAATGGCACCCGTGCGCGGCGGCATCGGCATTATTTCCGGCGAAACTGGTAAGTAACCGCGAGTTGGCGCGTGCGGATAGCGGCCCTATGCCCGAGGCTTGGGTCATGCAATTCGAGTGAGAAGGGGATTCTCGATGAAGAAATTCGTTAGCATTGCGGCCGTTGCCGCTCTGGGTCTTGCCACTACTGCCTGCGACAGTGCCGCCGAAAACGCCGCCGAGGATCAGGTCGAGGCGAACGAGGAAGCCGCAGGCGAAATGATCGACGATATGGAAGCTGCCGGCGAAGTGACCGCCGAGGAAGCGGACGCCATGGGCGAAGCCGTCGAAGCGAAAGCCGATGCCGAGCTGGAAGCGCTGGACGAGGCCGACCCGACCACCATGGACGAAGCCGAAGCCATCGTGCGCGACAAGGCCGAAAGCATGGCCAAGGAAAAGGCCGAGGGCGTCGCCAAGGACGCGGTTGGCATGTAACCATCGCATCATGCGACGAAAGGCCGGTCCGGAGCATGCTTCGGGCCGGTTTTTCATTGATGGGCCGGTTTAACATTGTCGGGGCCCCTGTTGCCGCCTAACCCTTACCGCATGGAGTTGCAGGAGAGTTCGATGCGTTTCACCTTTTTCGCCGCCGCCATTGCACTGGCCGTGCCCGTTTCCGCGCAGGCGCAGGACCATTCCGCCCATCAGGGCCACGTCGCGCATCAGGATCATGCTGCCCATATGGCGATGCAGGCCGCACTGGCGCAGGAAAACCGCGCAGAGGACAAGGCGCGCGACCAATATCGCCATCCGGCTGAAACCCTGGCGTTTTTCGACGTCAAACCGGGCATGACCGTCGCCGATTTCATGCCGTCGAGCGGCTGGTACACGCGCGTTCTGGTGCCTTATCTGGGCGCGGAGGGGCGCTATATCGGCTTGAACCCCGATCCGGCGCTGATCTCGGACGAAGGGGGCAAGGCCTATAGCTCGAAGCTGGTGGGCAACTTCGCCGCACAGAGCCCGACATGGGCGCTGTCGGGCGCGCCGGTCGAAAACCTGTCGAGCGCCGATCTGGGCGAGGCGCAAAACGGCACGGTGGACCGCGTGCTGATCTTTCGCGAGATGCATAATCTGAAGCGCTGGGGCAGCGTCGGCGCAGAGCTGGACCGCATCCATGCGCTGCTGAAGGATGACGGCATGCTGGGCATCGTCCAGCACCGCGCGAAGGCCGATGCGCCCGACGATTATGTCACCGGCGGCAAGGGTTATCTGCGGCAGGCCGATGTGGTCGCGCTGGTCGAAAGCCACGGTTTCGAGCTGGTGAAAGCGGGCGAGGTCAACGCCAACCCCAAGGACCCCGCCGATTGGGAAGGCGGCGTCTGGTCGCTGCCGCCCAGCTATCGCGGTGCGGACGACGATGCCGAGCGTGCCCGACGCGCGGCCATTGGCGAGAGCGACCGCATGACGCTGCTGTTCAGGAAAAAAGGCTGATCGGGGCCGGCGCGCCGTCGGTACGGATGGCGCGCCGGTCGTTTGATATCAGGCCTCAGCCATCAGGATTTTGTCGAGGGCGAGGCGGAATTTCTGCATATCCTCTGCCGAACCGACCGTAATCCGGCTCATCGTCGGCCATGCGTCCCATGACCGGCCGATCTGCACCCCGTGCGACAGGAATTTCTCTTGCATTTGGGCAGGGGTGGCGATGCTGCCCCAATCGGCCATGAACATATTCGCCTGCGACCCGACGGTGGGAATGCCGCGCGATTTCAGATGGGCCAGCGTCTCTTCGCGCACCGCGATCATCTCTGCGCGCCGGGCGGCGATCTTGTCGGCCAGTTTCAGGCTGGCCGTGCCGCAGGCGATGGCGGTCATCGGCACCATGAAGGTCACCTGCTGCCCGTCATAGCGCATCATGCGTTCGTAAAGCGCTGGATTCGCAAAGGTCAGCCCCAGCCGCATCCCCGCCATGCCGAACAGCTTGGAAAATGTGCGCAGCACGATCACATCGTCGCGGCTGGCGGCCAGCGGCGCGGCGCTGGGCGTGCCCGCAAAATGGATATAGGCCTCGTCCACGACCAGAACGGCGTCTTTCGGCTTGTTCTCGGCCAGCCAGACGATGTCCTCCAGCGGGGTGACGGTGCCGGTGGGATTGTTGGGCGAACAGACATAGTAAAGCCCTGCCTGCGGATTGGCGGCCAGCATGGCCCTGACATCGTGGCGGTAATCCGCCGTCAGCGGCACGCGCTTTAACGGCACGCCCAGCCAGTCGCTGGTACGCCAGCTTTGTTCATAGCTGGGATTGGCAGTGACCAGTCCGCGTTCGGGCGAGCAGAAGGTGACGACGACACGGTTCAACGGATCGCTGGACCCCGGCCATGCAAGAATGTGATCTTCGGGCACGCCCTCTACCTCGGCGACGGCGGCGGTCAGGCGGGCGTGGTCGTTGTCGGGTTCGTACCGGTTGCCTTCCCTTGCCAGCATGGCGGCAGCGGCGACCCCTTCGCTGAACGGGCCGGTCCAGCATTCGTTCGACGCGATCCGCACCGCGCCCACCACGGCGGGGCCGGATTGCTGGGCAGCGGCGGGGCGGCCAAAGCTGGCCATGGCGGCGCCCCCGCCCAGCATCATGGCAATGCGCCCCATCTGGCGGCGGTTATAGCCGCGCGCCCGCAGTTCTTCGGCGGCTTCGGTATCCGGCATATCATGGTCTTGGTCGTGCAGCATCGATCAGGTCCCTCCCCTGATGGTGGTCAACGCGCCCCGACGCATCCGTCCCTGTCCGCGCTGTCAGGGGCGGGCCATTTCCGGCACCCGACGCTCCCTGCCGCGCTTGCATCGGGGGAGTTCATCAAATGCGGGGCCGCTTGTCCACTGCGCGATGCGAAAGCCATGCCGATTCCATTGAGTGGGATTGGCGCGGGAGCGGACAGGGTAAACGCGTTAGCCGCACTCGTTCATGCTTAATTTCAGGTTTCCGTTAAGCCGCGCGGCATCAGCTTGGGGCTCGCCCGATGTGTGGTCACGGGCGTTTGTTGGGGGGAACCGACATGATCCAGTTCGGCATAATCTTTATGGCCATCGGTCTTGCGCTGCTGCTTTTCCTGCCCGTTTTCCGGAACCGTCACGTGCGAATGGCATCGCAACTGGCCAGTGCCGCCGTGTTCGGCGCGGGCACCATCGGCTTTGTCTATAGCGTGATGACGCCGCCCCTGTGATGCGGGCCGGCAGGCCGGTCAATAGGGCACGCCCCAATAGCCATAGACATGGGCGGCATAGGCGCGGTCCCACTGCGGGTCTTCGTTTTCCATGAAGGACGGGCTGGCTTTCAGCACGTCTTCCTCGGCCGAAACGACATAGCCGCCAAGCCTTGTATCGTAATCCAGCGCTTCCCACGGGACCGGGCGGCGTTCGGTGCCCATGCCGAGAAAGCCGCCAAAGCTGAGCACGGCATATTCCACGCGGCCGTTACGCTTGCCGATCATCAGGTGGTGAATGCGGCCGATCTTTTCGCCATCGGGCCGATAGACGGCGGTCCCGTCGACACGGTCGGACGAGATGAGGTCGCGCCCTTCGTCGCGTTCCATCGCGTGGCCCGCATCGACCAGATCGCGGACCGAAGCGGTTCCGGTGCTGCGTTCGATAGTGTTTGCCATGGTCATTCTCCCTCTGTCGTGAGTGAAAATGATGGCGCCGGTTCGGAGATTTCCGCGCGGCCCAATCGGCGTCATCCTCTATGGGAAAGATGCGTGAATGGCCATGTTGTTCCGAATTTTCCGACCTAGGGCGTAGACTCATTAGCGGCGATCCATAGGCGTGTGCAGAAGAGCTTGATGGCAGCGAGGAAGTTATCGCTTCGTTTGTCGTATCTGGTGGCCAAGCCTCTGGCGTTTTTGAGTTTCCCGAAGAAACGCTCGACCAGATTACGGTAGCGATACAGGAAGCTGCTGAACGCGAAGCCTTTGCGACGATTGCGCTTGACTGGGATGTTGGCGAAGCCACCCTGCGCGGTGATCTGACTGCGAATGGCATCGCTGTCATAAGCCTTATCGGCGAGAAAGGTGGTGGCGTTCGGCACGGCGGCCAGCAGCCTCTCGGCCTCACGGCAATCGCTCGCCTGGCCTTCGGACAGATGCAGTTGGATCGGCAGGCCGCGACCATCAACCAGGGCATGGATCTTGGTTGTCAAACCGCCCCGGGAACGTCCCATGCAGCGATTTGGGTCCCCCTTTTTAGGGTCGCACCGTGCTGGTGGACCCGGATGGAAGAACTGTCGATCATGACCAACTCGCCGTCGAAGGCTTGGCTCACCGCTTCGAGAAGGCGGTCCCACACACCGGCTTTGCGCCAGCGCACGAAACGGTTGTAGCAGGTGGTATGTGGGCCATAGCGCTCGGGAATATCAGCCCAAGGACTGCCCGTGCGAAAGCGCCACAATATCCCGTCGATGACCCGCCGGTCATCCACACGCGGAACCCCGCGAGGCTTGTTCGGCAACAACGGCTCGATCACCAGCCACTCATCATCGGTCAGTTCAAATCTACGACGCGTCATCCAAAGCTCCTTCCCGAAGCCTTGAATCAACCGCGCCCGCGCCGCGCAAGTCAGTTTATGAGTTTACGGCCTAGCACTACTTTGGCAGATTTTTTGGTGTCGGGTCAGATATGCAGCGACCGCAGTGCGGGCATGGCCGATCCGGTGGCTTGGAGAAGCGGTCAATGATGGCCTGTCTGATCGCTGGTAAGCTCGGCTGTGGAGGCGGACCGGCAGTCCTTTTTTTCCCCCTTGGCCTGCTTGAGGCGCTGGGTCTGCAAGAAGGCCAGGGCGATCATGGACATCAGCGCGTGTCGGTGCAGCCCCTTCCATGATCTACCCTCGAAGTGATCGAGGCCGAGTTCTTCCTTGAGTTGCTGATGCCCCTGCTCACAGACCCAGCGGGCCTTGATGGCGCCGGCAAGCTGCCTGATTGGCGTGCTGGCAGGCAGGTTGGAGAGGTAGTATTTGCGCTCGCCAGTCGAGCGATGCTCCCCGACCAACCACACCTCCTCGCCGGGCAGATGTTGCGCACCCATGTCCCGGATGCGCTGGGGCGGACCATCGGCGACACGCACGCGAACGGCAGCGAACCGCGCCGAGAGTGGCCCTTTGGTACCGCGCCGCCAACTCACCTTGCGCCACCTTGCCATCTCCAGCATTGCCTTGGCGGATATCGATTTCGCGTCGGGGATGGCGTTCTTGCGAGGGCGACCTCTTCCAGCGATCGGGAAGATCATCCCAACATCGGCGGGGTAGACCTTCTGTCTGAAAGGTATGCCCACCGCCCATGCAAGCCCGCGCTCACTCAGCCCCTGTCGGAACGGTGCGGACATGCCATAGCCCGCATCCGCCAGGACACAGCCGAAACGAACACCCGCAGCGCCGACCCGATCGATCTCAGCGAGCGCGATCTCGGGCTTGGTCCTGTAGGGGCAGCAATCGAGAGGAACTCCAGTCCGTTCCAGGCGGGCCACGTCTCCGGTCCAGCTCTCGGGCAGGAACAGGCGCAGGCCGACCATGATGGGGACTTCGCCAGATGCCAGCGTCACCGACACCAGCGTCTGGCAGTTGGCATTCTTGCCCAGTGCCGACGCATATTGCGGCGCCACGCCGACGGAATGGCGCCCCTTCTTGGGCAGCGCCGTGTCGTCGATGATCAGCCAGGCCTTCTCGCCGCCTACCTGCCGGTCGGCCTCGGCGAGCAGAGCTGCCTCCAGCGGTGCTTCGTCCCACACGCCGCTGGCGATGAAATGATGCAGCCGATCGTAGCTGACATCATCTGTCCGGGCGGCCATCGGCTGTATGCTTTTGCGATCCCCCGGGCCGATCAGTCCCGCGATATACGCCGGACACATCCGGCCACGCGTCTTGTGTCGCAACGCCGCTACAAACGGTGCCAACCACTCGTCCAGTTCGCCACGCCAATCCGTATCCATCGCCAGCCCCTTCGAAAAGCTGGCTCCCTATGAATCACTGGAATCCCACCTTGGGAATCCCAAAAATCAGATTTCTGCCAAAGTAGTGCTAGGCCGCGATCGGCGCGCCGTGATCGTCTTCCAGCACATTGCCCAGCGCGGTGATGAACTGGTCGGTCGCGGCTTCCCAGCTGAAGCTGGCGCCATAGGCGGCGCAATCCTCGCGGCTGGCGAGCAATGCATGGGCGATCGCGGTGTCGAGGTGATCATCGACCGCACCGATGGAGCGGTGCAGTTCGCTGTTCCCGCCGCGGCCCTTGGGCCCGACGATGTCGATCGGCCCCTGCACCGGATAGCCCGCGACCGGAACGCCGCAGGCCAAAGCCTCTACCATGACCAGCCCGAACGTGTCGGACCTGCTGGGAAAGACGAAGCAATCGGCGGCGGCATAGGCGCTGGCCAGCGCATCGCCCGTCAGCTTTCCGGTAAAGACCGCATCGGGATATTTCGCCTTCAGTCCGGCCAATGCGGGACCGGTGCCGACGACGACGCGGGTGCCGGGATGGCGCGAACCGAGAAAGTCGTCCAGCCCTTTTTCGGGGGCGACGCGGCCGACATACATCAGCACGGGCCCTTCCAGCGCGCGGATCGCGGGATCGGGCGCCACACCGGCATTGAACAGGCTGGCATCGATTCCGCGCGACCATGGGGCGACGGGGCCGATGCCGCGTTCGCCCAGTTCGGCGCGCAGGCTGGGCGTGGCGGCCAGCACGGTGCGCGACGGGGCGTGAAACCGCTGCATGATCGGCCAGAACCGTTCCGGCGACAGTCCGGTGCGCACGGCGGCATAATCGGGAAAGCGCGTGTGGAACGCGGTGGTAAAGGGCATGTCATGCTTACGGCACCAGCGCCGCGCGGCCCAGCCGATCGGCCCTTCGGTGGCGATATGGACCAGATCGGGCGCGAATGCCTCTATCCGGCGGGTCACGCCCGAACCGGGCACCATGGCCAGCCGGATTTCGGAATAGAACGGCATGGGCATGTTCACGAACAGGTCGGGCGTGACCAGTTCGACCACATGGCCGCGCGCGCGTAGCCGCGCGACGGTTTCCTGCAAGGTGCGCACCACGCCGTTCACTTGCGGTGCCCATGCATCGCTGGCCAGCAGGAGTCGGCGGGGCATGGGTATGCTACTCTCGCCCTCCTGCACGGTCAGGCCGCTTCCGGTTCGGCCGCAACGGGGGCATCGACACGCTGGCGTTCCTCGCGCGCGGCGCGGTCGCGTTCGCGCACTTCGGCGGCGTGGTCGATGATATGCATCGAACCGTCGGCGTTTTCGACCAGCGCGGTGCAGCTTTCGACCCAGTCGCCGTCGTTGTAATATTCGATGTCGCCGATCTGGCGGATTTCGGCGCAATGGATGTGCCCGCACACCACCCCGTCGACGCCGCGTTCGCGCGCCGCATGGGCGACTGCTTCTTCAAAGTCGCAGACGAACTGGACCACATTCTTCACGCGGTGCTTCATATAAGCCGACAGCGACCAATAAGGCAGCTTGAACGCGCGGCGGAACCGGTTCAGCCAGATGTTCGATTTCAGCAGCAGCGCATAGGCCTGATCGCCCAGAAAGGCGAGCCAGCGGGCATAGAGCACCACCCCGTCGAACGCATCGCCATGCACCACCAGCAGGCGGCGGCCGTCGGCGGTGACGTGGATCGCCTCGTTCGCGATTTCCACCCCGCCGAAATGCATGCCGGCATAGCTGCGCAGCATTTCGTCATGATTGCCCGCGACAAGGATGACCCGCGTTCCGCGATGCGCCATTTTCAGAATGCGGCGTACGACTTCATTATGCGCGTCGGGCCAGTACCAGCCCTTTTTCAGCCGCCAGCCGTCGACGATATCGCCAACCAGATAGAGCGTTTCGCATTCTACGCCCGCCAGAAAGTCGAGCAGCAGTTCGGCATTGCAGCCCGGCGTGCCAAGATGGACATCGGAAATATAGATCGTGCGAAGTTTGCGTTTGGGCCTGAAACCGCGCGGTTCGGGCAAGTCGAGCCAGTCGGGCAATGCGCCCGGAACCGCAATCGAACTTTCAGATCCAAGATGCGTAAAGACAGTGTTCCGCATGTTCCGGCCCCCTGATGTTGTGCCGCGCCAATTTCGCCTTTCGTGTGATTCTGCCCTGCCTGCCGCGTGTTTCCGTTCGGGGACGTTGTGACAGCCGCATGACGGATGACGGGGCAAAGCTGTGGAAAAGCTGGGGGCGGGGTGTGAGCGGGCGGAGGACGCTGTGGTGAAATCCGCTGCGACAGTCCATTTAGGACGGCGACCATGCTGACCAGCCTGCAGATCCGCAATATCGTTCTGATAGAGGCGCTTGACCTCGATTTCCGCGCGGGACTCGGCGTGCTCACGGGTGAGACGGGTGCGGGCAAGTCGATCCTGCTCGACGCTTTGGGGCTGGTTTTGGGAAATCGCGCGGAAACGTCGCTCGTTCGTGCGGGCGAAGACCGCGCCAGCGTGACCGCCGCCTTTGAATTTGCCGAAATGCCGCCGCTGCTGGCCGAAGTGCTGGAGGATGCGGGCGTCGAAATCGAACCGGGCGAGCCGCTGCTGTTGCGCCGTCAGGTGAAAGCAGATGGCGGGTCCAAGGCCTTCGTCAACGGCCAGCCCGTCGGCGTGGCGGTGCTGCGCGCGCTGGCCCCCGCGCTGGTCGAATTGCACGGCCAGCACGACGACCGCGGCCTTGTGAACCCGCGCGGACACCGCGAATTGCTGACCCGCTATGCCGGAGCGGACGAGGGGCGTGTTGCCGATGCATGGAGCGCATGGCGCAAGGTGGAGGACGCGCTGGCCGAGGCGAAGCAGGCCGCCGCCGATGCCGAGGCGGAGCAGGAATTGCTGACCGCCCATGTCGCTGAACTGGAAAAGCTGCATCCCGTGCCGGGCGAGGAGGAGGAACTGGCCCTCGCCCGTGCGGACATGCAAAAGGGGGAGCGGCTGGCGGGCGATCTTTCGGACCTTGGCCATGTGTTCGCAGGGTCCGACGGTCCGCTGGCGCAATTGCGCGCCGCCGCCCGCAAGCTGGATCGCATTGCCGAAGATCACCCCGCGCTGGGTGATGCGCTGGCCGCGCTGGACCGCGCGCTGATCGAAGGGGGTGAGGCGGAAGAAGCGCTGGCGCGGGCGAGCGAGGCGCTTGCCTTCGACCCCAAGGTGCTGGACGAGACCGAGCGCCGCCTGTTCGACCTGCGCGCCGCGGCCCGCAAGCACGAGGTGGAGGTCGACGCGCTGCCCGCAAGGCTGGACGCCATGCGCGAGGCACTGGACGCGATCACTCATAGCAGCGAGCGGATCGCCATGCTGGAGCGCAAGGCATTCGATGCGGGGGCGCATTACCATGCCGAGGCGGAAACCCTGTCTGCCGCAAGGGCCGAGGCAGCGCGCAGACTGGACAAGGCAGTCGCGGCCGAACTGGCGCCGCTGAAGCTGGATGCCGCGAAATTCCGCACATCGGTCCAGCGTCTGCCCGAAGAACGCTGGGGCCCGCATGGCATGGACGGGGTGGAATTCCTGATCGCGACCAATCCGGGCGCGCCCTTCGCGCCGCTGGCCAAGATCGCGAGCGGCGGCGAATTGTCGCGCTTCATCCTCGCGCTGAAGGTCGCGCTGGCAGAAGAGGGCGGCGCGGCGGTCATCATCTTCGACGAAATCGACCGCGGCGTCGGCGGCGCGGTGGCCAGCGCCATCGGCGACCGTTTGGCACGGCTTGCAGGCGGATCGGCGGGCGGCGGTGCGGCGGCTGCGGCGCAATTGCTGGCGGTTACGCACAGCCCGCAAGTCGCCGCGCGCGGGGGCAGCCATTACATGATCGCCAAGTCGAGCGAGGGCACGGTGACGCGCACATCGGTCCGCATGCTGGATGCGGGCCAGCGGGTCGAGGAAATCGCCCGCATGTTGTCGGGCGCGGAAATCACGCCCGAGGCGCGGGCACAGGCCGAACGGCTGCTGGAAGGGGTATGACGATGGAACCGGACCCGATGGCCAAGGGCGGGCCCGTAACGGAACGGGGCGGTTTCCTGCTGTTCCTTGCCGCGATAACCGTGTTGCTGGCGCTGATCGCGTGGCCGTTCCTGACGCCCTTGTTCTGGGCGATGCTGGCCGCGATGATGTTCCAGCCGCTGTTCCGACGCGTGCTGAGGAACATGGGCGGCAGGCGCAATCGCGCGGCTTTCGTGACGCTGCTGGTCATTACCTTTGCCGTGATCATTCCGGCCATGATCATCGGGTCGATGATCGTGCGACAGGCGACGGGCATTTACGTCGCCTTGCAGGACCAGCAGATCGACGCGGGCTATTATTTCCGCTGGGGCTATGACGCATTGCCCGCTCGGCTGCAGACCATGGTCGACAATTCGGGCTATGGCGAGTTCGAGCTGTTGCAGGCCAGGCTGGTCGAACTGCTGCAGCAAAGCGTGGGGCTGATCGCCAGCAAGGCGCTGGAAATCGGCGGCGGGGTGCTGGGCTTTGCGCTGGCCTTTGCGATGGGGCTCTATGTCACCTTTTTCCTGCTGCGCGACGGCGAACGCCTGACAGCGACGCTGACGGCCAGCCTGCCGATGGAACCGGCCATTGCGCAGCGGCTGGTGGCGAATTTCGCAGCTGTGACGCGCGCGACGATCAAGGGTTCGATCGTGGTCGGGCTGGTGCAGGGGGCGTTAGGCGCGATCACGTTCTGGATCGCGGGGTTGCCCGCCGTGCTGCTGTTCGGATTGCTGATGGCGATCTTCTCGCTGCTGCCCGCGGTGGGGCCCGCCATCGTCTGGGTGCCCGCCGCGGCCTATCTGCTGGCGACGGGCGCAATCTGGCAGGGGCTGGTGGTGATCGGGTCCGGCGTACTGGTGATCGGCATGGCCGACAATGCGCTGCGCCCGCTTTTGGTGGGCCGCGATACGGGCCTGCCCGACTGGGTCATTCTGGTCACCACGCTGGGCGGCATTGCCGCGCTGGGCATTACCGGCATCGTCGTGGGGCCGGTCGTCGCGGGGCTGTTCATGACCGGCTGGGCGATCCTGCGCGAACAGCGCGAGGCGGCGCGGGGCTAATCCTCCACCTTGCGCACGGTGATCATCGTCACCGGATCGGCCAGCATCTGCCCCTTCATCCACCCTTCGCCCGCATCGGGGTCTAGCGGGGCGTTCCAGATCGCCTCGACCACCTCCATCCCGTCGACCACATGGCCGAACGCGGCATAGCCCGGGCGGCGGGCGGGGTCGGGATTGTCGGGATCGGCGTCCAGCCCCGGCATGTCCGACAGCAGGATCGACCAGTCGCCGGTCGCGCTGCCCGGTTCCAGCATGGCCATCGAAATCGTGCCCCGCTTGTGGGTGATGCCGGTCTCGTCCGTCGGCTCGTGCGCGATGGGCGGCAGCACCCGGTCGGGATAGCCCTGCGATCCGCCCTGTATCAGCCCGTTCGGCTGCTCTCCCCATTCAAGCCGCATGGCGCGATAGAACACGGCCCCGTCGAATTTCCCGCCCGCCGCATAGCGCAGGAAATTGGCAGCGGTGACAGGCGCGCGTTCGACTTCCAGCGCGATGGTGATGGTGCCCAGCGCGGTTTCGATGGCGACCAGCTCGGTCCGCGGGGCGGGCGCTTCGGCAGCATCGGGCAGCGGCGCGGCAGGCGCTTCCTGCGCAAAGGCGGGCGCGGCAAGCAGGCCGGACACAAGGGCGAAAGCCGGGATCAGAGCGCGGATCATCGCGCGACTATCGCGCTGCCGCCGCGCAGGTGCAAGCGCGGATCGAAGCAGGCAGGCGCCGACGAACGACATAGACCGCTCGACCGGCGACATGGTTGGCCGCGATCGGGCGTTTACAGCTGTAGTCGATTGCGTTTACATCTGTAATCGAACTTCACGCCTAAAGGGACGATCATGGCCGACGCTGCCGCAGACCGCATTTCCGAAGCCGAGCAATCCGTGCTCGAAGCATTATGGGATGCGGACGAGGCGCTGACCGCGTCGCAGGTTGCCGACCGCGTTGGGGCGGAAAAAGGGTGGAGCCTTGCGACGGTCAAGACGCTGCTGTCGCGGCTGGTGGCCAAGAACGCCATTGCGACCCAGCCCGACGGGCGCCGCTTTCTTTATACGCCGCTGATCGGGCGCGATGCCTTTCTGGGCAGCGAATCGCGCCGCCTGCTCGACCGGCTGTTCGGCGGGCGCGCATCCAGCCTGTTCGCCCATCTGGCCGAGGCCGAGGCGCTGAGCGAGCGCGATTTGAACGAGATCGAGGGACTGCTGAGGGAGCTCAGGAAATGACGGGAGACATTGGCCTTCTGGACTTTGCGGTCGATACGCTGGTCGGGACCGGCGTGCTGATCGCCGCCGCGCTGGTGCTACGCCGCCCTGTGGCGCGCTGGTTCGGCCCGCGCGCGGCCTATGCCTTGTGGCTGTTGCCGCTGATCCGGCTGATGCTGCCGCCGCTGGTGCTGCCCGCATGGATGCGCCCTGCCGAGCCGGTTGCGGCGCCGTCTGCTACACCTGTCGCCGCCGATGTTCCCTATTTTGCGGATCGCGTGCCGGTGCCGGTTGATACGGTGACCGGCATGGCGGCCACGCCAATGGGCGATCCGGCCCCCGCGCTGGTCGCGCCCGACATGCTGGTCGGCGGGGCGATCCTTGTCTGGCTGGGCGTGGCGGCGCTGTTCCTTGCGTGGCGCTGGTCGTCCTATCACGCGATGCGAAGGATGCTGCTGAAAGGCGCGCGTCCGGTGGGCGAATGGGAAGATATCCGCCTGATCGAAAGCGATGCCGTCGCTGCCCCTGTCGCGTTCGGCGTGTTCGACAAGGTGATCGCCATGCCGGTCGGCTTTATGGCCGGTATCGACAGCGCGGGCCGCGATCTGGCCATCGCGCACGAGATTGCGCATCACCGCGGCCACGACTTGCTGGCCAATATCGTCGCACAGCCGGTTCTGGCGCTGCACTGGTTCAACCCCGTCGCGTGGCTGGGCTGGCGCGCGATGCGGCGCGATCAGGAAGCGGCCTGCGACGCGCGGGTCATAGAGGGCCGCGATGCCGCCATCCGCGCCCATTACGGCAGCGTGATTGCCGCATCGGCGCGCGAACAGAACCTTGCCCTTGCTGCCCCCATGGCCGGATTTCGGGAGATCGGGCCTCTGCTGGGCGAAAAAGCCATTGTCCATCGTCTCAGGAGTCTTGCCATGTCCCCCTCCCGCCTGCGTCGTCGCACCGGTCTGCTGCTTGTCGGTGCGGGAGCGTGCATCGCCGTGCCGCTGACCGCATCACTATCCTATGCCGAGGCGCAAATCGCGGAAGTGCCCGCACCGCCATCGGTTCCCGCCGCACCCGAGGCGCCGCTTCCGCCCGAGGCTCCACAAGCGCCCGAGGCTCCGCTGCCGCCGGAACCGCCCGTCGCACCGACGCCGCCTGTGCCGCCCGAGCACGGCGTCTATTCCGACGGCACCCACAGCTGGGTGTTCGAGACCGAGCGCGAATTCAGCGAAGCCGACGCCGATCTGGTCGAGGGGCAAAAGGAAATCCGCCGCGAGATCCGCGTCGTGCGCAGCAACAAGGAATTGAGCGCCGCGGAACGCGCGAAGCTGGAACGCGATCTGGAGCGCGCTGCTGCCGATATGGAACGTGCCCGCGCCGACATCCGCCGGTCCAGCCGCGAAACGACCCGCGCCATTACCGAGGCCGAACGCGCAGCCGCTGCCGCGCCGCAAGTGACCGAAACAGTATCGTCCGATGGCGTTCGCACGATCCGCGTCACCCGCAAGAGCGCGGACGGCAAGGATCTGGTGGTGCAGGAGCATGTCATCGACGAAGCCGCGATAGAGCGCAGCGCTATGCATGCCGCGATCGCCGGGATCGAAGGCGCGCGCCTTGCCATCGCGTCGAGCGGATCGCTGTCCGCCGATGTGCGCGCCGAGGTCATGGCCGAGCTGGATGCCGAACTGGCCGAGCTGCGCAAGGAAATGGGCGCGCGCTGAATTTCGGATAGTTCACCTTCAATTCATCGACAAAACGCCACGGTTCGTCTCTCCATCCTGAATGGCCCACCTGAATGGCTATTCTGAAAGGGGAGACGACATCGTGTCGGACTATGAACAATCGCATCAATCCGGCCGACAACGGTCGCCGGGCATAAAACTACTCTTCACCCTGCTGGTCGCGGGCGCGCTCGCGGTGCCTTTGATGATGGTCTATGCGCTGGTCTGGGACCGGCAGGACCAGTCGCATACGGCGCGGCAGACGATCACGCAGGGCTGGGGCGGCGCGCAGCTGGTGACAGGGCCGGTGCTGGTGATCCCCTATGAAGAGACGGTCACCGAAAACAGCGTGGTCGACGGGAAACAGACGTCAAAGCTGACGAGGGTAACGCGCGAGCTGTATCTCTCTCCGGTCGAGCAGAAGATCGCGACCGGTCTGGACCCGCAGCTGAAACAGAAATCGATCTATGCCTCGGTGCTGTATAATGCCGCGGTCGAGGGCACGGCGCGGTTCGAACTGCCTGCCGATCTGGCGCGACAGGGGATCGATCCCGACGCGCTGATGCCCGAACGCGCCGAATTGCGTTTCGGTGTGTCGGATCCGCGCGGCCTGCAAAGCCAGAGCGCGGTAACGGTGAACGGCAAGGCTTTGGCGACGCGGCCCGGCGGCGGTCCGGCGGCGACCAGCGGGGCGGGTTTTCACGGGTTTCCCGACTGGGACGAAAGTCAGGCGATGAATGTCGCATGGTCCTATGGCCTGCGCGGCAGCGAAACGATCAGCCTTGTGCCGCGCGGGGGGAACACCGAATGGTCGGTCACATCCAGCTGGCCGCATCCCAGCTTTTCGGGCGGGTTCCTTCCCGGCGATCCGCAAATATCCGATGCGGGCTTCGCGGCCGAATTTGCGGTGCCCGATCTGGCGCTGGGGCAGGGGCTGGCCATGACCAGCGATCTTGAACCGCCCGTCGTGACCAATGTTTACACGGACCCCGACATGCGTAGTGGATCGCAGGCGCGCGTCGCCACCATCGGGCTGGTCGAACCGGTCGATCTCTACAGCCGGATCGACCGTTCGGTGAAATACGGCTTTCTGATCATCGGCTTTACCTTTCTGACCTTTCTGATGTTCGACGTGGTCGCGGGCGTGACCGTGGCGGCGGCAGAATATCTGCTGACCGGCGCGGGGCTGGTGCTGTTCTTCGTGCTGCTGCTCGCCTTTGCCGAGGTGACGGGCTTTACCATCGCCTATCTGGTGGCCAGCGCCGCCATTGTCGGCCTGATCACGGCCTATAGCGCTTCCGTGTTGAAAAGCTGGAAGCGGGCGCGGGTGATGGGCGTGCTGCTGGCAGGGCTGTATGCACTGCTGTTCGTGCTGCTCAGTCTTGAGGCATGGTCGCTGCTGATCGGTTCGCTGCTGCTGTTCGCGGCACTGGCGGGCGTAATGTATGCCACGCGCAATATCGACTGGTCGGGATTAGCGCGGCCCTCTCAAAACTGACCGGCCTGATACTGAATGGCCGAGAAATGAATGCGATGATGGGCGCGGGGGGCAGTGTTCTCCCGCGCCTTTCTATTCGGCTGCGGGCCGCGCGGGTGCCTTGCATCCGCGTTCCAGCCCGATGCCTTTCAGGAATGCGCGCCGCACCGTGGCGGCCACGACCAGTTCGCTGACATATTGTTCCTGCGCCTTGGCCCCCGTGATTTCGCGCACGATGCCGCGAAACGGGATCAGCCCGCCGACGATGTCCTGCGCCACTTCGCCCACTTTGTTCGCGCCCTTCTGCAGGTCGGATCGTTCCTCTTTCGGAACGTCGATATCGTCGCCCAGCATCACGTCGATGTCCGCAATGGCCTTGCCGATGGTGGCGCAATCGGTCAGCCCGCCGGTGGAGTAGGGATGGTTGCCGATATCGACCAGCAGCGGCGGAATTTCGGATTGATCGAGGTTGAGGTCACGCAGCGGTTGCAGCGGAATATCCTCTATCTTCACATTATCGCTGACGACCGGCCCATTTTCGGCAGGCGTGCTGACGTCGGACCGGGCCGGATCGGCTTGTACGCCCTGTGCCTGTTGAGCCAGGGCAACGGGGGACAGCGTCATCGCAGCCCCCGCCATAGCGGTATGGATCAGCCGAAAAGTGCGCCGAATGTATCGCATTGATCCTCGTCACCTGTTCGCAGCCCAATTTGCAGCCATTCCATGCGCTGGGCACTGGTGCCGTGGGTGAAATTGTCGGGGCTGACGCGGCCCTGCGTCAAACGGTCGTCGCCGATGGATGCTGCCGCTGTCATACCCTCTTCAATGTCGCCGGGCTCCATAAGGTTCCGGTTCTTGGCCGCCCATACGCCGGCATAGCAATCGGCCTGCAGTTCCATCGCCACCTGTATGCGGTTGGCCGCGCCGGGATTCTGCTGCTGCGCCTGCCGCACCTGGGTCGATGTGCCGGTCAGCGTCTGGATATGGTGGCCGTATTCATGCGCCATTACATAGGCGCGCGCGAAATCGCCGCCCGCGCCCAGTTGCCGGTCGAGCTGGTCGTAAAAGCTGGTGTCGATATAGATGCCTTGATCCGACGGGCAATAGAACGGCCCCATCGCGCTTTGCGCCGCGCCGCAGCCCGACGAACCGCGCCCGTCATAGAAATTGAGCGTGGGCTGCGTGAATTTGATCCCCGCCTCTGCGAACAGGGGCTGCCATGTGGCGTCGAGCGAGGAGAGCGCGGCACACGTCTCGCGGCTGTATTCGTTGACCGAGCAGCTTTGTTCCAGCGTCTGGCCGCCCGCTTGCGGGGCCGTTGTCGTTTCCATCGATCCGACCGTGCCCAATGTCGTCATCGGGTCGAGGCCGAAGATCAGATAGCCCGCGATCGCCAGCACCACCGCGCCGCAGCCCAGCTTGCCCCCCCCCGCCGCCGAAACCACCGCCGCCGCCCGATCCGCGCTGGTCGCGAACGCGAATATTGCGGGAAATGTCATTCAGCCGCATCGTTACCCCCGTATTGGCCAATATCGTAAAAGCGGCACGCGATTCGGCCAGCTCGATCAAAACCCTAACGAATTCCCAACCATAGTGGAGACTGAAATGTTCCTTTCCGGCAAGACTGCGCTCGTCACCGGTTCCACCTCGGGCATCGGGCTCGCCTATGCCAAGGCGCTCGCGGCCGAGGGGGCGAACCTTGTGATCAACGGTTTCGGCGACGAGGCGGAGATCGAAAAGGAGCGCGCAGCGCTGGAAGCCGCCAGCGGCGCAAAGGCGATCTTCGCGGGCGGCGACCTGACGAAAACCGAAGGATGCGAAAGCCTGATGCAGGCGGCGCTGGACGCGTTCGGCACGGTCGACATTCTGATCTGCAATGCGGGCATGCAATATGTCGCGCCGGTCGACGAATTTCCGGTCGAAAAATGGGACCAGATCATCGCGCTGAACCTGTCGAGTGCGTTTCACTGTTCGCGCCTTGCCATTCCGGGCATGAAGGAAAAGGGCTGGGGCCGCATCATCTTTACCGCCAGCGCCCATTCGCTGACGGCTTCTCCGTTCAAATCGGCCTATGTCTCGGCGAAACATGCGCTGGCGGGGTTGGCCAAGACCATTGCGCTGGAACTGGCCGAACAGAACGTCACGGCCAATTGCATCAGCCCGGGCTATGTCTGGACGCCTTTGGTCGAAAACCAGATCCCCGATACGATGAAGGCGCGGGGCATGACCCGCGATCAGGTGATCAAGGACGTGCTGCTGGAACGCGAGCCGACCAAGAAATTCTCGACCGCAGAGGATATCGCGGCGGTCGCCATGTTCCTGTGCGGCAAGGCGGCGGACAATATCACCGGCACCAATATTTCGGTCGATGGCGGATGGACTGCGCAATAAGCGCCGGTCGGGTAATTATCTGGCAGTCGCACCCCCGTTTGGCGAAAGGCAAACGGGGGTGAAATAAATGCATCGTCCCCCTCTAGCGAAAGGGGGGTCATCTGGTTACATGGGCCGCCACGATTCTCCCTTTCCAGATCATGCAGGCAGGTGTCCCGTGGCGAACCGCATCACTTCCGAAATCCCGCTGGGTCTCACCTTTGACGATGTTCTTCTGCGTCCCGCGGAATCGAATATCGTGCCCAGCATGGCCGATACGAAAACGCGTATCACGCGTGATATCGCGCTGAATATCCCGATCCTGTCCAGCGCGATGGACACGGTGACAGAGGCCGATATGGCGATCGTCATGGCGCAGATGGGCGGCATGGGCGTCCTGCACCGGAACCTGACGGTAGAGGAACAATGCGCCGCCGTGCGTCAGGTGAAGCGGTTCGAAAGCGGCATGGTGGTGAACCCCATCACCATCGCGCCCGAGGCGACTTTGGGCGAAGCGCGCGCCATCATGCTGGCGAACCGTATCTCCGGCATTCCGGTGGTCGAGGCTTCGGGCAGGCTGGTCGGTATCCTGACCAACCGCGACGTCCGCTTTGCCGCCAATGACGCGCAGCCTGTGAAAGAGCTGATGACGGCGGATAATCTGGCGACCGTGCGCGCCGATATCGGGCAGGAAGAGGCACGCCGCCTTTTGCACCAGCGCCGCATCGAAAAACTGCTGGTGGTGGACGATAATTACCACTGCACCGGCCTGATCACGGTCAAGGATATCGAGAAGGCCGTGACCTATCCCGATTCCACCAAGGATAGCGCGGGCCGGTTGCGCGTGGCTGCCGCCTCGACCGTGGGCGACAAGGGCTTTGCGCGGACCGAGGCGCTGGTCGATGCAGGCGTGGACGTTGTGGTGATCGACACGGCCCATGGCCATAACAAGGATGTCGCCGCCGCCGTAACGCGCGTCAAAAAGCTGTCGAACAGCGTGCAGGTGATTGCCGGCAATGTCGCCACGGCAGAGGCGACCAAGGCGCTGGTCGGCGCGGGCGCGGACGGGATCAAGGTGGGCATCGGCCCGGGTTCGATTTGCACCACGCGCATCGTCGCGGGCGTGGGCGTGCCGCAACTGACCGCCGTAATGGAAAGCGCCGAGGAAGCGATCAAGAACGACGTACCGGTCGTTGCCGATGGCGGTATCCGGTCGTCGGGCGATGCGGCCAAGGCGATTGCGGCGGGCGCGTCGACGATCATGGTCGGATCGATGCTGGCCGGAACCGAGGAAGCGCCGGGCGAGACATTCCTGTATCAGGGCCGCGCCTATAAGAGCTATCGCGGCATGGGCAGCGTGGGCGCGATGGCGCGCGGCAGCGCCGACCGCTATTTCCAGCAGGACATCAAGGACCAGATGAAGCTGGTTCCCGAAGGCATCGAGGGTCAGGTCCCCTATAAGGGCCCCGCCAAGGATGTCGTCCACCAGCTGGTCGGCGGGATCAAGGCGGCGATGGGCTATACCGGCTGCGCCGATATCCCCTCGCTGCGGCAGCGGGCGGAATTCATCCGCATCACCAATGCGGGCCTGTCGGAAAGCCATGTCCACGACGTGACCATCACGCGCGAGGCGCCCAACTATCAGGGCCGTTGAGGCGCCGGTGCGCTGGGAGGCCCGCCTTGCGCAGGCTTTCGGGCTGGACAATGCGGGCTGGGACCGCCACGCCAATCCGTGGAGCGGGTGGAGCCGCATGATCACCGGATGGCCGGTGATCATCGCCGTGGGGTGGAGCCGTCTGTGGATCGGTTGGTGGGCCGTGCCGCTGGCGCTGGTCGCGGCCTTGTGGCTGTGGCGCAACCCGCTCAGCTTTCCGCCCGCGCGGGATGACCGTTCGTGGATGAGCCGCGCCGTCTGGGGCGAGCGATTGTGGATCCGGCGTGAAGGGCTGGCCGACGCAGGCCTCGCCGTCTGGAAGTTTCATGGCTGGAACGTTCTGGCAGGGCTGGGCGCAGTGGTGGCCATTTATGGAATCGTGATGTTCGACGTGATCGCCTGTTTCTCTGGCGCATTGGCCAGCTTTTTCGCCAAGATCGGCTTCATCGCCCGCTGCGAAAAGCTGTATCGCCGCGCGGTGGCGGCGCATCCGGAATGGCGGCGCGGCCAGATTGCAGGGGGAGAACTGCCATGACCCCTGCAGCCCGCGTTCAGGCCGCCATCGAATTGCTGGATGGTATCATCACTGCCGCGCGCGAAGGCGGCGCCCCTGCCGATCGCATCGTGGCCGACGGGCTACGCGCCCGCCGCTACGCCGGATCGAAGGACCGCCGCGCGATCCGCGAACTGGTCTATGGTGCGATCCGCGCCTGCGGGCCAGTGCCGGAAAACGGTCGCGCGGCGATGCTGCGGCTGGCTCAGGTTCAGCCGGACATCGCCGGACTGTTCAGCGGTGCGCCCTATGGTCCCGCGCCGGTCGTTGCGGAAGAGGTTGCGGCGCAGGGCGGCGTTGCGCCCGAATGGCTGGCCCGGCGGCTGGCCGCATCGGATATCGCGGGCGAGGAGGCAGAGGCTCTGTTGGGCCGTGCGCCGCTGGATATTCGGGTCAATACGCTGAAAGCCGCGCGCGACGGGCTGACCCTGCCGGTCGATGGCGAAGCCCTGCTCGCCCCGAATGGCCTGCGTCTGCCTGCCGGTACGCCGGTCGAGCAATGGGAGGCCTATCGGGACGGGCTGATCGAGGTGCAGGACGGCGGCAGCCAGCTTGCCTGTCTGGCGCTGGATGCACAGGCGGGCGAGACCGTCGTCGACCTGTGCGCGGGCGCGGGGGGCAAGACATTGGCACTGGCCGCAGCCATGCAGAACAGCGGAACCCTGATCGCCTGCGACACCAATCGCCAGCGCCTTTCCCGGCTGCGCCCCCGTGCCGAGCGGGCGGGCGCGGGCAATATCACGGAACTGCTGCTGAACCCGATGCGCGAGATGGAAGCGCTGGAACAATGGCGCGGCAAAGCCGATGCAGTGCTGGTCGATGCGCCGTGCAGCGGCACCGGCACATGGCGGCGCAATCCCGAATCGCGCTGGCGGATCACCGCGCAAGAGATTGAGAAGCTGTCGATCCTGCAATTTCGCCTGCTGGAAATCGCAACAGGACTGCTCCGCCCCGGCGGTCGGCTGGTCTATGTCGTCTGTTCGCTGCTGGACGAAGAAGGTTCACAGGTTTTCGACCGTTTTACAGCTGCTTATCCGGAAATATCGGCGACCCCGCTGACGCTTTCGGCCGGACGGTCAAGGGGGCGAGGCATGCGGCTGACCCCGTATCATGACGGCACGGACGGATTTTTCTTCGCGCGGGCGGCGAAGGTCTGATAGCCTTAAACATTATGGCTGACGTTCCGGTAAGCACCGGCCATTCGGGCCAGACATTCGGTCCTGACGGGCCGGTCGGCGCGGGTGGAACGGAATTTCCGGACAGCCATTACGGGACTGCGCCAGTTGAACGGCGCTCCACATGGATGGAGCTTTTGATGCGTTATTCGCCCCTTGCCCTCGCCTTGTCGCTTGCCGTTGCGGTGACGGCCAGTACGGGTTTCGGGCAAGTGCCGCAGACCGATGATCCGCGCGTGACCGAATTGCTGGCCATGGGCCGCGCTGCCCTTGCATCGGGCGATGCCGATGCCGCGACCGACCGGTTCGAGGCGGCGCTGGTGCTCGACCCCGGATTTGCGCCGACCTATCTGGAACTGGCCGATGCTGCCCGCGCGCGCGGCATGCAGGGGCAGGCAATCCATTATTACCGCGAGGCGCAGGCCCGCGACCCCGGCAATCTGCAGGCCATCGCGGGTGAAGGGGCGGCCATGGCCGAAAAGGGCGCGACCGCCAAGGCGGAGCAGAACCTTGCCAAGCTGCAAAGCCTGTGCGGCAGCAATTGCGCAGAGGCGGGGGAACTCGCCGCCGTGATCGCGCGCGGCCCGCTGCCGGAAGTGAAATCGGCCGATGCCGGTGCGCATGATGCGATGAATGGCCCGGGGGGCAAGAAACCTGCCGAGAAAAACTGACCTGCGCCCGGCCTTCGGGTAAGCCAGCCCTGCGGACCGCCAGCCTTCAGATCAGATCGCGGAATTCCGCCAGCACCTGTTCGTAAACCGGCTGTTTGAACGGGATGATCAGTTGGGGCAGCAGCTCGGGTTCGATCCAGCGGAATTCCGAAAATTCGGCAGGGTCGTGCGCGGCAAGGTCGATATCCGCATCCTCGCCCGAAAAGCGCAGCAGAAACCAACTTTGCCGCTGGCCGATATATTTTCCGCCCCATAATTTGCCGTGCAGATGGGACGGCAGTTCATAGAACAGTTCCTCGCGCGTGGTGGCGACGATTTCCACCTTTTCGCGGGTGATGCCGGTTTCCTCGTGCAGTTCGCGGAATGCCGCCTCGTGCAGATCCTCGCCCTTGTCGATCCCGCCTTGCGGCATTTGCCACCAGTCGCCTTCCTTGGTGTCGATCCTTTTGCCCACGAACACGCGGCCCAGCCCGTTCACGATCATCAAACCCGCGCAGGGGCGGAACCGGGCGGGGTCACGGCTGGTTTCGGGGGCAGAGGTCATATGGGTGCAGTCCGCCTGTAATCTTGCATCAAAGCTGTAATCTTGCATCAAAAGCACAAAACACCTGTGCAGGGCACAAGCCCCCTTGCGCAAGTGCCCAGATATGGCGCAGCTTCGGTGGACGCAAAACATTTCTCGATCGCCACACGATCGGGGCATAGCGTGCATAAAAAAGGGCACTCCCGCGTGGACTGCGCGGGCAGGAATGCCCCGACAGGACGACCGCCCGCCGAATGAGGCGGTCCGCAGATGGAAGAGTGAACGCGATGGCAGAAACGACGAATCCCGTCCCGGTCCCCGAATCCGTAACCGTGCGCTTTGCCGGCGATTCCGGCGACGGGATGCAGTTGACCGGCGGGCAGTTCACCCTTTCCACGGCACTGGCGGGCAACGATCTGGCGACTTTTCCCGACTTTCCCGCCGAAATCCGCGCGCCGCAGGGCACCTTGTTCGGTGTTTCCGCCTTTCAGATCAATTTCGGATCGACCGCCATCGAAACCGCGGGAGACGCGCCCGACGTGCTGGTGGCGATGAACCCCGCCGCGCTGAAGGTGAACCTGTCGGCGCTGAAACCCGGCGGGCTGATCATCGCGGACAGCGGCGAATTTTCGAAGCGCAATCTGGAAAAGGCGAAATACGACGGGAATCCGCTGGAAGATGGCAGCCTTGCCAAATGGGACCTGCTGGCTTTCGACATCAGCGCCCAGACGCTGGAAGCGGTGAAGCCCTTCGGCCTTGGCAACAAGGAAGCGCTGCGCTGCAAGAACATGTGGACGCTGGGTCTGGCGCTGTGGATGTTCGACCGTCCGCGTGGGCCCATCCATGACTGGCTGAAGGCGAAATTCGCCAAGGCGCCCGATATCGCCGCCGCCAATATCGCCGCTCTGGACGCGGGGCACGCCTATGGCGAGACGGCCGAGATTTCGGGGCCGGTCAAACAGGTCCATGTCGATCCGGTGGCCAGCGAGCCGGGATTGTACCGCACGATCACGGGGGCCGAAAGCGTGTCGCTGGGCCTTGTCGCAGGGGCGCAGCTGGCCCAATTGCCGATGTTCTTCGGCGGCTATCCGATTACGCCGGCCAGCGCGATCCTGCACCATCTGGCACGACTTCGCGAATTCGACGTCACAACGTTTCAGGCAGAGGACGAGATTGCCGCCATCTGCGCCGCCATCGGCGCGAGCTATGCGGGCCATCTGGGCGTGACCAGCTCGTCCGGCCCCGGTATCGCCCTCAAGGGCGAGGCGATGGGGCTGGCCATCATGACCGAACTACCGCTGGTCATCGTCAATTCGCAGCGCGGCGGGCCGTCGACCGGCCTTCCCACCAAGACCGAGCAGTCGGATCTGTATCAGGCGATCTATGGCCGCAACGGCGATGCGCCCATGCCCGTCGTCGCCGCGCGCAGCCCCGCCGATGCGTTCGAATGCGCGATAGAGGCATGCCGGATCGCGGTGCAATATATGACGCCGGTGATGTTGCTGACCGATGGCTATATCGCCAATGCGGCCGAGCCGTGGAAAGTGCCCGATCCCTCGGCTTTCGAGCCGTTTCCGGTGCAGTTCCTGACCGAGAAGAATGGCGAGGTGCTGCTGCCCTACAAGCGTGACGAGACGGGCAAGCGCCCGTGGATCAAGCCCGGCACACCCGGCCTGATGCACCGCATAGGCGGGATCGAGAAGGATGCGCAGACGGGCAATATCTCCTACGATCCGGCGAACCATCAGGCGATGACCGACGCGCGCAAGGCCAAGGTGGACGGCATCGCGGTGCCCGATCAGGACGTTTGCATCGGGAATGACAGCGGCAAGCTCGTGCTGGTCGGCTGGGGCAGCACCTATGGCCCGATCCATCAGGCGGTGCGCCGTGCGCGAAAACGCGGGCTGGATGTTAGCCATGTCCATGTCCGCCATGTCTGGCCGCTGCCAAAGAACCTTGGCCCGCTGCTCAAGGGTTTCGACAAGGTGCTGGTCCCCGAAATGAACACCGGCCAGTTCAAGACCGTGATGCGCGACCAGTTCCTGGTCGATGCCCAGCCGTTGACCAAGACGAGCGGCCAGCCCTTTGCCATTGCCGAGATCGAGGATGCGATCTGCGACGCGCTGGGCGAACCGCGTGCCAGCGACATCGGGGGCGAGGTGCCGGTGAACGACAGCCAGCTTCCGACGCCGGAATCGGTGGAACAGTAAGAGCGAAGGGACGAGAACGATGAACGAATTCACGAAAATCGAAACCACGCTCAAGGACTGGGAAACCGATCAGGAAGTTCGCTGGTGTCCCGGTTGCGGGGACTATGCGATCCTGAAGGCGGTGCAGCGCACCCTGCCGCAAATCGGTGCGGACCCGGCGAACACCGTATTCGTCAGCGGTATCGGCTGCTCCAGCCGCTTTCCCTATTACGTCGAAAGCTATGGCTTTCACACGATCCATGGCCGCGCGCCTGCCTTTGTGACCGGTATCAAGCTGGCCAATCCCGACCTTGATATCTGGATGGTGACGGGCGACGGCGATGGCATGTCGATCGGCGGCAATCACACCATGCATTTGCTGCGCCGCAATCTGAATTGCCAGATATTGCTGTTCAATAACGAGATTTATGGCCTGACCAAAGGGCAATATTCGCCCACCAGCCGCCGCGGCACGACCAGCCCGACCAGCCCCGGCGGCAGCGTCGACCGGCCCGCCAACCCCTGCGCATTCGCGCTGGGTTCGGGCGCGCGTTTCGTGGCGCGCGGCTATGACGTTTCCAAGGATCTGGGTGATGTGCTGGTGGCCGCCCATGCGCATCGGGGCGCGGCTTTCGTCGAAATTTTCCAGAACTGCATCGTCTATAACAAGGATGTGTTCGACGATTTCACGCAGAAGAAGGTCGCCGCCGAAACACAGGTCTGGGCGATCCACGGGCAACCATTGGTGTTCGGCGCGGGCAAGGACAAGGTGCCGACAAAGGGGCTCGCTCTCGATCCCGCGACCATGGCGCTGAAAGTGGTCGATATCACCGATGGCGATTGGCAGGCGGCGGGAGTGATGGTGCACGATCAGACCAACCGCAGCCTTGCCCATATGCTGGTCGAGCTGGAATTCGGCCCGTTCCCCATGGTGCTGGGGGTTATATATGACGATCCGCGCCCTACCTATGACGCGGCCATTGCCGAGCAGATGGAGACCGCCCGCGCGAAAGGCAAAGGCGATCTGGCGGGTCTGTTGGCGAAGGGCCAGACATGGACGGTTTCAGGCACAGCACAGGACCCGATTTGATCTGTCACCTGCGCGACAATGGATAATCTGACCCACGGGCTTGTCGGCGCGCTGATCGGGCAGGCCGGACTGAAGCGCAGGACCGGCCTTGCCATGCCTGCGCTGATTTTCGGCGCGAACCTGCCCGATATCGACGCGGGCTGCGTCGTCTGGGGCACCGAAAGCCTTGCGATGCGGCGCGGGCTGACTCACGGACCGATCGCGCTGGTGCTATTGCCGCTGGCGCTGGCGGGGTTCCTGTGGTGGTTCGACCGCTGGCAGGCACGAAGGGGCACGCGGCCCGATACGCGCCTGCCGGTACATTTCGGCTGGCTGTTCGCTCTGGCCTTTCTGGCGTGCCTGACTCATCCGGCGCTCGACTGGATGAACGTCTATGGCATCCGCCTGCTGGAGCCGTTTTCGCATCGCTGGTTCCATGGCGACATATTGTTCATCATCGATGTCTGGTTGTGGGCGATGATGGGGCTGGGGCTGATCCTGTCGCTGCTGCGGGAAAAGCGGCGTGGCAACTGGCGAACTCCGGCTCGGGCGGCGATTGCGGGGGCGTTGGCCTATATCGGGGTGAATGCGGGGATTACTGCCAAGAACGAGGCTGATGGCGCTCTCTATGCGCAAATGCGTGAAATGACGAAATCCGAGGTGATCGCCCTCCCGCTGCCGATAGAGTTTTGGCGGCGCGATTTAGTCGTTGGGGGGAATGGTGCATGGTTCAAGAAGGAGGCCATTGGGCCGGACGATGCGCTACTGGCTCCGATCTCCGATCATATTTGCAAGTTCCCTGATCCCCGAATAGGCAGCGCGAACCGCCCCGACGTCGCCGCGTTCCTGTTTTGGAGTCAGGCACCTTTCGCCTTGCGCAATCCCGATGGCGGGGTGACGATCCACGATGCCCGCTTTTTCGACGAACGCACCCGAGGGCAATTTTCCGTTTACCTGCCCGATACGCCCTGCATACCGCTGCGTTAAGGAACCCCGTCCCGTCCGGCCCGTTCACCCCGCATGACCGCCCCGCATATCGTATGGCTGCGCCGCGACCTGCGCCTTGCCGATCAGCCCGCCCTATATTCCGCTGCCCGGCAGGGGCCGGTGATCTGCGTCTATGTGCTGGATGACGAACGCGCGGGAAGTCGTGCCATGGGCGGGGCGTCGCGCTGGTGGCTGCATCATTCGCTGACGGCGATGGCCCGCGAACTGGGCAAGCACCGGGCAAAGCTGATCCTGCGGCGCGGCGATGCGGTGGACCAGATTTGCAAGCTTGCCAATGAAACGGGCGCGGCCGCCGTCCATGCGATCCGCCATTACGAACCGTGGTGGAGGAAAGCGCAGGGCGAACTGGCCAAGCGCATCGACCTGCATTTGTACGACGGCAATTATCTGCTGCCGCCCGGCACGGTGACGACGGGATCGGGCGATCCGTACAAGATCTATACCCCCTTCGCGAAATCGGCGCGGCAGTGCCTGCCGCAGCGCGAGGTGCTGGAGGCGCCCGCGCTGACGAATCCCGATACATGGCCCGCCTCCGACGATCCGGACGATTGGGGCCTGTTGCCGACCAGGCCCGATTGGGCAGGGGGCTTTCGTGAGGCATGGCAAGTGGGTGAGGCTGCGGCGCACGGGCAGCTGGACGACTTCACCGACCGCGTCGCTGCCTATGACGACGATCGCAACATGCCCTCGATCGACGGATCCTCCCGCCTGTCGCCGCACCTCCATTTCGGAGAGATTTCGCCCGCGCAGGTCTGGGACCGGCTCTCGCGCCACACGGGCGAGGGGGCGGAAACCTATCGCGGCGAATTGCTGTGGCGCGATTATGCGCAAAACGTGATCTGCCAGTTTCCTGCCTATCCCTCTGAATCCTATCGCGATCTGGGCGGAGAGGCATTGTGGCGCAATCCCAATCGCGGCCACGTGATCGCCGAAGAATTGCAAGCATGGCAGCAGGGGCGCACCGGATATCCCATCGTCGATGCGGGCATGCGGCAATTGTGGCAGACCGGCTGGATGCACAATCGCGTGCGGATGATCGCGGCCAGTTTCCTGATCAAGCACCTGCTGATCGACTGGCGCCATGGCGAGCAATGGTTCTGGGACACGCTGGTCGATGCCGATTACGCGAATAATGGCGTGAACTGGCAATGGGTGGCGGGCACGGGGGTGGACAGCAATATGTTCCCGCGCATCATGGCCCCGCTGTCGCAATCCGAAAAATTCGATGCAGGGGATTATATTCGGGAATTCGTCCCCGAACTGGCGGGTCTGTCCGATGCGCAGATCCACGATCCCGACGACAGCCACCGCCCGGCCGATTACCCCGCGAAGATCATCGGCCACCGCGAGGCGCGCGAACGGGCGCTGGCCGCGTACCGGCAGGCCAAGGGGGAATAAAACCCGCACTCGCTTGCCCGCTGCGCCGCGCTTGCATATCTCTTATCCTTATGGAGAGGCGGGGCGTACATCTGACACGCGCGGCGGGGGAAGGCCGCGATTCGACCGGCATATTGGCGCGGCTGATTTCGGGCGGTCAGGCCAGGATATTGCGCCGCATCGACCATGGTCTGGCCACCGGATCGATCACGGCGCGGCTGCCGAACGGCGATGTCATCACGCTGGGCGGAAAGCGCAGCGGGTTCGATGCCGATATCGCCGTGCACGACTGGCGCTGCATATTGCGGCTGGCGACGGGCGGATCGGTCGGCTGGTATCGCGCATGGGAAAAGGGCGAATGGTCGAGCAGCGATCCGGTGAAGATATTCGCCCTGTTCATGGCCAATGCCGACACTTTGGGCAATGCCGCGCGGGCCAAGGGGCCGTGGCGCATGGTGTCGCAGGCCTATCACCGCATGCGGCGCAATACCAAGGCGGGTTCGCGCCAGAATATCGCGGCGCATTACGATCTGGGCAATGATTTCTATACGCCCTGGCTGGGGCGGACGATGGCCTATTCCAGCGCGATCTGGAGCGATGCGCTGACGCTGGATGCCGCGCAGCAGGCCAAGATGAACGCCATGGCCAACCGGATCGCGGGCGCGCCGGGGCCGGGCGTGCTGGAAATCGGCTGCGGCTGGGGTGCGTTATCGGCATTGCTGGCCGCGCGCGGGCACGAGGTAGAGGCGATCAGCCTGTCGGACGAGCAACTGGCCTTCGCCCGCGAAGCCGCCCCCGATGTCGCGTTCCGCAAGCAGGATTACCGCGATGTCGACGGGCGTTACGACGCCATCGTCAGCGTCGAAATGGTGGAAGCGCTGGGCCGCGAATACTGGCCCGCCTTTATGGATTGCATCGCGCATAATCTGAAAGCGGGCGGGCGCGCGGCGATCCAGTTTATTTCGATCCGCGACGAATTGTTCGACCATTATGCCCGCAGCGCCGATTTCATCCAGACCTATATCTTCCCCGGCGGCATGCTGATCCGGACCAGCGAATTCCGCCGTCTGGCCGAAGTGCGCGGACTGGAATGGCGCGACGAGGCGCGTTTCGGGCAGGATTATGCGCGCACATTGGCCGATTGGCGGCTGCGTTTCGACCGCGCGGTGGAACAGGGGCGCCTGCCCGCGGGCTTTGACGACACATTCACGCGGCTATGGCGATTTTACCTGATGTATTGCGAGGGCGGGTTCCGCGGCGGCGGGATCGACGTGCATCAGGTGACGCTGGTAAAGCCCGCCTGACGCGCGGGCCCGAAACAGGTCGTCCGCCCCGCCGGGAGAGGGAGTGAACCCGGCGGAGCGAAGTCGGAATTCAGAGCGTGCTGCGGCGCACCGCACCTTCGCGATAGCGCGAGACGATATCGTCATAGATCACGGGGCTGAGCAGGTTCTGGAACGCGCAGCCGACCAGATTGCTTTGCCACCAGATCACTTCGCATTGCAGCGCTTCCAGACCCGGCAGTTTCAGCCAGCACAGCGATCCGATCGCCAGCCGGTTGACGCATTCGGCCGAAAAACCGCCCAGCGACAGATCGTTCACGACGGTCGTAAAACCGTGCCCGCCCGTGGGGCGCAGATTGGCCGGAATGGCGACACGAAGGCGCGGCGAGGAGCGATCCTCTTGCGCGGCCGCGTAATAGCGGTCGGTCGTGTTATAGCGATCCCTCAATCTATAGTCGGTCATGGCCGCTGTCCTTCTTGCACAAGGAACCGGACTGTCGTGCCCGAAGGCGGACGGATTCGTTCCTGATTGGGACAGGGTAGAAGATTCGAGGTTATTTTTCGGTTAAGACGGCTGCTTAACGCGAAATTTCTCTCCGTTTACGAACGAGTCGCGGACAAGTCCTAGGATTTCCTGCGCCACGACATCGGGGGTCTTTACCGTATTCGGATCCTCACCGGGGAATGCGCGGGCGCGCATGGCGGTGCGGGTCGCGCCGGGATCGACGATGGCCGTGGTGATCCGCGAAATCTTCTCGTTCTCCTGCGCATAGCAGGACAGCAGCACATCGAACGCTGCCTTGGACGCGCCATAGGCACCCCAGAACGCGCGCGGAGACGATCCGACAGAGCTGGTGATGCCGATGACCTTGCCCGCTTCTGCCGCTTTCAGCATCGGGTGGAATGCCGACAGCAACGTCTGCGTCGCCAGCACGTTCACGGTCATCGCCTGAGAGAATTGCTTGGCGCTGATATCGGTCACGGGGGTCAGCTCGGGCAGGATCGCCGCATTGATGACCAGCGCGTCCAGCCGGTCCCAGCGGCCCGAAATCGCCGCTGCCAGCCGTGCCACCGCATCGGGTTCGGCCAGGTCGAGCGGCGCGATGGTCGCGCTGCCGCCGGCGGCGTGGATCTTTTCCTCCACCGCTTCCAGCGCGCGGTCGTCGCGGGCGGTGATCACCACATGCATGCCCGCCGATGCCAGCGCCAGTGCCGTCGCCTCGCCAATGCCGCGCGATGCGCCGGTGACAAGGGCCAGCCTGCCCGCCAGCGGGCGATTGTCGGTCTGTTCGCTCATCGGATCAGGCGACCTTTTCCGCCTTGCCGGGGACAAGGTCGAGCTGTCCCGCCTTGGTCCGGTCGGCCAGATCGGTCAGCCGCGTCGGATAATCGCCGGTGAAGCAGGCATCGCAATAGGCGGGCCTGGCGGGCTGGCGCTGCTCCTCGCCCACGGCGCGATACAGGCCGTCGATCGAGACAAAGGCAAGGCTGTCGGCCTGAATGAATTCGCGCATGGCATCCATGTCCATCCGCGCGGCGAGCAGCTTGTTCCTTTCGGGCGTGTCGACGCCATAGAAGCAGCTGTGCATGGTGGGCGGGCTGGCGATGCGCATGTGCACTTCGGTCGCGCCCGCGTCGCGCATCATCTGCACGATTTTCAGGCTGGTGGTGCCGCGCACGATCGAATCGTCGATCAGCACGATGCGCTTGCCCGCGACCAGCGCGCGATTGGCATTATGCTTGCGGCTGACGCTGCTGGACCGCGCGCCGTCCGACGGCTGGATAAAGGTGCGGCCGACGTAATGCGACCGGATGATGCCCAGTTCGAACGGCACGCCCGATTCCTGCGCATAGCCGATGGCGGCGGGCACCCCCGAATCGGGCACGGGGATTACCAGATCCACCTCTGCCGGCGATTCGATGGCGAGCTGCTGGCCGATTGCCTTGCGCACCGAATAGACCGACTGCCCCGCCGAAATCGAATCGGGGCGCGAGAAATAGACATGCTCGAAAATGCAGGGGCGCGAGGCGGTCTTGGTGAAAGGCCGGTGGCTGGTCGTTTTGCCGTCGAGGTCGACCTCGATCAGCTCGCCCGGTTCGACTTCGCGGTCGAAAATGGCGCCCACGATGTCTAGCGCGACGGTTTCGGATGCGAAGACGACCGCGCCTTTCCCCTTCTTCTCGGGGATATGGCCCATGACCAGAGGGCGGATGCCCAGCGGATCGCGGCAGGCGATCATGCCCTGCGGCGTGGTGCAGACCAGCGAATAGGCCCCTTCCAGCATCCGCAGCGCATCGACGAATTTATCGAGCAGCGTGGGATAGCGGCTGGTCGCGACGAGGTGGATAATCACCTCGGTATCGGCCGTTCCCTGAAAGATCGCGCCGCGCCGCACCAGATCGCCGCGCAGGTGCATCGCGTTGGAAATATTGCCGTTATGCGCGATGGCGAAACCGCCGGTCGCCAGTTCGGCATAAAGCGGCTGCACATTGCGCAGGCCCGATCCGCCCGTGGTGGAATAGCGGACATGCCCGCATGCCATGGTGCCGGGCAATTCGGCCATCGCCTCGCCGGTCGAGAAATTTTCGGCCACGTGGCCATTGCCGCGCCGGACGTGGAATTCCTGACCGTCATAGGAAACGATCCCCGCCGCTTCCTGTCCGCGGTGCTGCAGGGCATGCAGCCCCAGCGCCGTGACCGCCGCCGCGTCGCGCGCGCCGACGACGCCGAAAACGCCGCATTCCTCGCGCAGGGAATCTCCATCCTCGTCGTGAAAGGGATGGTGGACGAAGTCCGTGGACATCATGCCTTCAATGTTCCGCTGTATAGCCTGGGGCCTGCATCGTTCCGCCCTAACAGATGTGGGCGCCAACGTCATGCGCGGCCTTTGCCGATGTTTCGTTATGATTACAACCTGAGTCTTGGTGTTGGGCTTGGAAGGTGAGGTTTTGCGTATTTGGAAGTTTGCGCTTCGTTAGAGGTTGGGCCGGTTGTAGATTTATGGCGTCGGATCGCCCCCTGCAGTCGCTGCGCCCGGCACCGAGTTCGGGTGTTGCAACACAAACCCACCTATTGCCACCTGCCGTCGCGCCCCCTAGTTCATCTCCCTCTCATCCAGGCCCCTTCATGGGCGCTGTCGGACCTGTCCGTCTTACTCCATCCGGAGCTGTCTTCTTGATTCTCTCACCCTTCGAATGGACCATCGCCAAACGCTATATGCTGCCGGGCAAGGGCGAGGCGTTTATTGCCATGGTGGCGGGCATCAGCCTTGCGGCGGTGATGCTGGGCGTTGCCGCGCTGGTCATTGTGATGAGCGTGATGAACGGTTTCCGCGCCGAGCTGATGGACAAGATCGTCGGCCTGAACGGCCATGCCATCGTGCAGGGCTATGGCGGGCGGCTGCCGCAATGGCAGGACGTGCTGAAAGAGGTGCGCGAGACGCCGGGCGTCACACGCGCCTCGCCGCTGATCGAACAGCCGCTGCTCGCCACCTTTAACGGGCGGGTAGAAGCGGTGCTGGTGCGCGGCAATCTGCCCGAGGATATTGCGCGGCTGGGCGACAAGAAGGTGCTGGGCAATCTGGATGCCTTGCAACCCGGTGCGCAGCGCGTGGCGGTGGGGTCGCGGCTGGCGCAGAATCTGGGCGCGCGGATCGGCGATGTCATCACCATCATCAATCCGCAGGGCCGCTCCACCCCGTTCGGCACCGTCCCGCGCGAGATCGGATACGAGATTTCCGCCATATTCGAAATCGGCATCTATGATTACGATCAGGCCTTCGTCGTCATGCCGATGCAGGATGCGCAGACCCTGCTGCTGACGGGCGACCAGATCGGCATGATCGAGATTACGACCGAGGATCCCGACACGGTAGGCGAGACGCTTGCCCCCATTCGCGGCAGACTGCAGGGGCAGGCCGTGGTGTCCGACTGGAAGACGATCAATTCCTCGCTGTTCGAGGCGCTGGCGGTAGAGCGTGTCGCCATGTTCGTCGTGCTGTCGATCATCGTGCTGGTCGCGGTGTTCAACATTCTGTCCAGCCTGATCATGCTGGTGCGCGCCAAGACCCGCGACATTGCGATCATGCGCACCATGGGCGCAACGCGGCGGTCGATCATGAAAATCTTTGTCACCGCCGGTTTCCTGATCGGCGCGCTGGGCACATTGGCGGGGCTGGGGCTGGGCTTTCTGGCCCTGGCATTCCGCCAGTCGGCCGTGCGGGGGGTAGAGGCGATTACGGGACAGGAATTGTGGGACCCGTCGATCCGCTTTCTGACCACGCTGCCCGCGCGGACCGATCCGGCCGAGGTGACGACCATCGTCATCATGGCGCTGGTGCTGTCCTTCCTTGCCACGCTTTATCCCGCTTTCAAGGCGGCGAGCACCGATCCGGTGCAGGTGCTTCGTTATGAATAATCCGGTTGTCGTCCTGTCGAACCTGACTCGCAGCTTTACGCAGGGCGGGGTCACCATCGATGTGCTGCGCGGCGTGAACCTGTCGATCATGCCGGGCGAGATCGTGGCCCTGCTGGGCCCGTCGGGGTCGGGCAAATCGACCATGTTGCAAGCCGTGGGCCTGCTGGAAGGCGGGTTCGGTGGCGAGATTTCGATCTGCGGCAAATCGGCCGAGAAATCGAACGGCGATGCGCGCACGGCGCTGCGGCGCGAGCATCTGGGATTTGTCTATCAGTTCCATCATCTGCTGCCCGATTTCGACGCGCGCGAAAACGTGGTGTTGCCCCAGCTGGTCGCGGGCACGCCGCGCGCCGATGCCAATGCGCGGGCCGAAGAGCTGCTGACCGCACTGGGCCTTGGCGCGCGCATGGATCATCGCCCCAGCCAGCTTTCGGGCGGCGAGCAACAGCGCGTGGCCGTGGCCCGCGCGCTGGCGAACAAGCCGCAACTGGTGCTGGCGGACGAACCCACCGGCAATCTGGACGAGGCGACGAGCGACCGCGTGCTCGAGGAATTCCTGCGGCTGGTGCGCGGGCAGGGCAGCGCGGCGCTGGTCGCGACTCACAACGAACGGCTTGCGGCCAGGATGGACCGTGTGGTGCGCCTGCACGAAGGGGTGCTGGCACAGGGCTAGGGCCGGTCCATGGGGCGGAACCTTGCGGCACGGTCTTGCGTTGATTCGGCAAGACCGAGTGAGAAAGACCATGACTATGACCCGCCCCACCACTTTTCACGGCGAATCTGACGTGCCCAACGGCATCGACTGGCAGGACCGCGCTACGCTTCACCGCCGCGCCGACGGCGACAAGAGCGACATGCTGCGCGGTTTCGCGATCATACGCGATGGGACCTTTGCCGAAATGATCCGCTTCGTCGCCTCGCTTCCCGAAGCGGACCGGCAGGGGCTGGTGATCCAGAAAGCAGGCGACCGCCTGTTCGAACTGGGTGAGATCATGACCCTGGCCCGCCGTCCCGATCTGCCGGCACGTCCCGATCTGCCCGCTTAGGGCTGATTTCCCCGACCCTATCCACACATAGCGCGCCGCGTGCCTTGGCCGTCGCGGATGGCATTGCCATATTCGGGCGATGGCATCCTCACGTCCGACTCTGGCAAGATATATTCCGCTGCGCGTCTTCTCCAGCTACTCCATGCTGGAAGGGGCGATCGATCCGAAAAAGCTGGCGAAGCTTGCTAAGGATCGCGGCTTTCCGGCAATCGCGATCTGCGACCGTAACGGGCTGTATGGCTCCATCGCGTTCGCGGGCGCGTGCAAGGATGTGGGCGTGCAGCCGATCATCGGCACGCTGCTGGGCGTGGCGCGGCCCGATAGTGAGAATACGAATGGCGATCCGGCGGTAGACTGGTTGGCGCTCTATGCGCAGGACGAGCGTGGCTATGACAATCTGTGCCACCTTGTGTCCAAGGCGCATCTGGACCGCCCGCTCCATCTCGATCCGCATGTCACGCTGGCCGATCTTGACGGCCATAGCGACGGGCTGATCTGCCTGACCGGCGCGGGCGATGGCGCGCTGGCCCGCCTGTTCGCGCATGGACAGGCGGCTGCGGCGAACCGCTATGCCGATGCGCTGATCCCGTATTTCAGGGGGCGGCTTTATATAGAGATTGCCCGCAGCGGCGCAGAGCACGAGCGGGCGAGCGAAGAGGCGCTGATCGATCTGGCCTATGCGCGCGACTTGCCGTTGGTCGCCACCAATCCGGCACTGTTCGACGAGGCGGGATTCCATGCCGCGCACGATGCCATGCTGTGCATCGCCAACAGCACCCATATCGATACAGAGGACCGGCCCCGCGCCCCGCGCGACGCGTGGGTCAAGCCGTCGGACCAGATGGCGGAGCTTTTCGCCGACCTGCCCGAGGGGCTGGTGAATACGCTGGTCGTCGCGCAGCGCTGCGCGGTCGCGCCGCCCTATCGCAAGCCGATCCTGCCCAGCCTTGCCGGCGATTTCGAGGGTGAGGCCAAGGCACTGGCCGAAACGGCGCGCGCTGGTCTGGCAAAGCGGCTGGAACTCTATGACGACCTGACCGACGAGGCCCGCGCCGAATATGAAAAGCGGCTTGAGTTCGAGATCGACATCATCGTGCAGATGGGCTTTCCCGGCTATTTCCTGATCGTTGCCGATTTTATCAAATGGGCCAAGGACAATGGCATTCCGGTGGGGCCGGGCCGTGGTTCGGGTGCGGGCAGCGCGGTGGCATGGGCGCTGACGATCACCGACCTCGATCCGCTGCGCCTCGGCCTGCTGTTCGAACGTTTCCTCAATCCCGAACGCGTGTCGATGCCCGACTTTGACATCGACTTCTGCGAAACGCGGCGGGGCGAGGTGATCCGTTACGTGCAGGCCAAATACGGCCACGATCACGTCGCGCAGATCATCACCTTCGGTAAGCTGAAAGCCCGCGCCGTGCTGCGCGATTGCGGACGCATTCTGCAAATGCCTTACGGGCAGGTGGACCGGCTGACCAAGATGGTGCCAAACCATCCCACCGATCCATGGACGCTGAAGCGCACATTGGACGGGGCGGCGGATTTCCACGGCGAATATAAGCGCGACGGCGATGTAAAGCGTCTGGTCGATCTGGCCATGCAGCTGGAAGGGCTGCCGCGTAACAGTTCGACCCACGCGGCGGGCGTGGTGATCGGGGACCGGCCCTTGTCGCAGCTTGTCCCGCTCTATCGCGATCCGCGTTCGGACATGCCGGTGACGCAGTTCGACATGAAACATGTCGAAAGCTCGGGCCTTGTAAAGTTCGACTTCCTCGGCCTCAAAACCCTGTCGGTGTTGCGCAAGGCAGTCGATCTGCTGGCGCGGCGCGGCATCGCGGTCGATCTGGACGGGCTGGCATGGGACGATGCCGGCGTGTTCGAGCTTTTGAAGCGCGGCGATACGGTCGGCGTGTTCCAGCTGGAATCGGAAGGCATGCGGCGCACGCTGTCAGCCGTAAAGCCGACCAAGTTCGAGGATATCATCGCCCTCGTCTCGCTTTATCGCCCCGGCCCGATGGATAATATCCCGCTGTTCGGCCAGCGCAAGAACGGGCTGGCCGAGATCGAATATCCGCACCCCAAGCTGGAAGGGATTCTGGCCGAGACCTACGGCATATTCGTCTATCAGGAACAGGTGATGCAGGCCGCGCAGATCCTTGCCGGATATTCGCTGGGTGACGCGGATCTCTTGCGCCGCGCGATGGGCAAGAAGGTGCAGGCCGAGATGGACAAGCAGCGTTCGCGATTTGTCGAAGGTTGCAAGACCGTCAGCGATATCGAGCCGAAGAAGGCGAACGAGCTGTTCGACTTGATCGACAAGTTTGCTGGCTATGGCTTCAACAAGTCGCACGCTGCCGCCTATGCCTTGCTTGCCTATCAGACCGCGTGGCTGAAGGCGCATTACCCGCATGAATTCTATGCCGCCGCCATGTGTTTCGACATGCACCAGTCGGAAAAGCTGTCGATTTTCGTCGACGACATGCGGCGGGCAGGCATCGCGCTGGCAGGCCCCTGCATCAACCATTCCGAAGCCGAATATACGGTCGAACCGACACAGGAAGGGCATCAGGTCCGCTATGCGCTGGCAGGGCTGCGCAATGTGGGCGAAAAGGCGATGGACGCCATCGTGGCAGAGCGCGAGGCAAGGGGCCGGTTCGAGAGCCTGAAGGATCTGTTCGAACGCCTGCCCGCCGGTTCGATGAACCGCCGCCAGCTGGAGGCTTTGGCTGCGGCGGGCGCGCTCGACGCGCTGGAGCCCAACCGCGCCAAAGTGACGGCTAATGCCGAACTGCTGCTGGCCGTGACCGATGCCGCCGTGCGCGAAAAGGCGAGCGGGCAGGCGGGGCTGTTCGGCGGAGAGGACCATGCCGAGGCCGATCTGCGGCTGGCCGATTGCCCGCCCTGGCCGCGCAAGGAGCAGATGGAGAAGGAGCGCGAGAATTTCGGCTTTTACTTTGCCGCGCATCCCGTGTCGCAATGGCGCGCGGTGGCCAGCGCCAATGGTGCGCGCAGCCATGCCAGCCTGATCGAAGGGGGCGTGGCCGAAACGCCCGTCGAACAGCCGCATAAGGGGCAGCGCGGCGGCAGCCGTTCCGCCGCCGTCATGGCCGCGCTGGTCGAAAGCGTGAACAAGCGCAAGACCAAGCGCGGCAATGATTTCGTGATGGCTGAATTCTCCGACCAGACCGGCAATTTTTCGGCATCCTGTTTCGAGGAAGCCCTGGTCGAACCGTTCCAGAAATGGGCGGCGGCAGGCGAATGCGTTTTGCTGAACGTGGAACTGGACCGCCCCAATCCCGACGAACCGCCGCGCATTACCGTGCGCGGTGCGCGGCCCCTGTCCGAAGTGACCGGTAGCGCGCGGATGGAGCTATCGCTGACGGTATCGAACGAGGCGGCACTGCCCGAACTCGCGCTGGCACTGGCCGAGGACCCCAAAGCCAATGGCGAGGTGGTCGCGACGCTCTTGCTGGGTGAGGGGCGCCACGCCCGCGTGCTGCTGGGCCGCAATTTCGCGCTGGACGGCGAGTTGACCGACCGGATCAGCGAGATCGATGGCGTATCGTCGGTCGCGCTAAAGGCGCGCGCCGTGGCGCAGATGAAACTGGTGGCCTGAAGGCCCCGCGCTACCAGCCTTTCTCCGCCTCGCGCGCATCTCTTGCCGCGGCCATTTCGGCCTGCATCTCGTGCATTTCGATGTTGGCTTCGATCGCTTCCTGCCGCATGGCGGGGAGGTGCTTCATCGCGGCGCCGCCCATCTGGGTGCGGACCTTCTTTTCGTCATAGGGGCGGTTTTCCAGCCGGGCCCACACGAATTCGCGGAAGGTCAGCGTCATGATGTCCTGCACCGCCGCACCCTGCGCGCTTTTGCCTGCGGCCGGCGTTGTGCATTGCGGCACCACCTGTGCGCGCTGATCGTCGAGCCGGTGAATGCGGGCGACGCAATCGATGCCCGCTTCGGTCTTGAATGCGACGGCGTCGGTGCCGACACGCTCGCGCGTGGTCTTGTGCCGGTAAAACGGCGGATTGCCGTCTACCAGCGCGGCGTCCATCAAATGACCCGCAATTTCTTCATTTGACGCGACCAGTACCGGCCCGTTCCTGATGTCGATCACTTCGGTCGTGCCGAACGTAAAGGGCGGCGAAAAGAACACGCCCAGCCCCACCACGGCGCATGCGCCGCCTCCGATCAATAGGTCTTTCATCTTGCCTCCCCATCGGCATTGACGGGTTCGGTCTTACGGGCGGAAAGTATCGTTAGGGTTAATTCGGCGTGACCTCTCCGCTGCTCGCATGTGCGGAAAATTCGGCTGCGACTGCGCAAAAACCGCTTGCCCGCCCGCGCTGCTGACGCTAACGGCGATGATATGTTATATCATGCACGAACCGCCCGCCACCTTCCCCTCCTTCTCGGCGTTGCCGCCCTTGCCCTGCCGGTCGCTGCCTTTCCGGTCGCCGCCCGCGCGCAGCAGGCCGAAACGCCTGCGCCCACGACCGCTACCCATGATGACGACGACGATTTTCACGGTCCCGATATCGTCGTGACCGCCGGCGGGGTGGGGCAGCTCGACATTCTGGCGGGGACTTCGGTCGTCACCGGCGTCGAATTGCAGCGCAAGATGGCCGGCCAGATTGGCGAAGTGCTTGAGGATTTGCCCGGCGTTTCGGCCACCGGCTTTGCGCCCGGTGCCTCGCGCCCCGTGCTTCGCGGCTTTCAGGGAGAGCGCGTGCGCGTGCTGACCGACGGGATCGGCGCGATCGACGCATCAAATACCTCTGCCGACCATGCCGTCACCATCGACCCGCTTACCGCCGACCGGATCGAGGTGCTGCGCGGCCCTGCCAGCCTGCTGTATGGCAGCTCGGCCATTGGCGGTGCGGTCAATGTGATCGACCGCCGCATCCCGCTGCGCATCCCTGACGAGCCGATCCATTTCGATGGCACGATGGCTGCCGATACCGCCACCGATCTGCGCGAGATGGGCGGATCGATCGATGCGCCGCTGGGCCAGCAATTCGTGGTCCATGTCGACGGTTCATGGCGCAAGACCGACGATCTGGAAATTCCCGGCTATGCCGCAAGCAAGTCCTTGCGCGCCGAATTGCTGCACGAAGCAGAAGAGCATGGCGACGAACCGGAAGAGGCCGAGGAACTGGTCGAGGCTGCGAATGTGCGCGGTATCGTCGAGAATTCGGGCACCGAAACATGGTCGGCAGGCGCGGGCCTGTCGTGGATCGGTGATCGCGCCATGCTGGGCGTTTCGGTCGGGCTGTACGACACGTTCTATGGCGTGCCGCTTCGCCCGGGCGCAGGCCATCACCACGAGGAAGAGGGCGAGGATCACGAGGACCACGATCACGATCACGACGAGGAAGGTCACGAACACGAAACCGTCGATATCGACATGCGCCAATGGCGCGGCGATCTGCGCGGTTCGCTGTCGTTCGACGATGGCCCGTTCTCTGAAATAAAGACCCGCTGGGGCGTCAACAACTATACCCATACCGAGTTGGAGAATGGCGAGACTGGAACCGTGTTCGACGTGACCGGCGTGGAAGGCCGTGTCGAACTGGTCCAGCGCGGCGGCTTGCTGGGCGCGCAGGGTGGCGGATCGGTCGGCGGACAATATTACCGCCGCAAGCTGGACGCCACGGGCGAGGAAGCCTTTGTGCCGCCCAGCACAACCAGCCAATATGCGCTGTTTACGCTGCAGGAAGTCGATCTCGATGCCGTCACGCTTGAACTGGCGGGGCGCTATGAGCATGCCGATCTGTCGGCGGACGGGTTTGCATCGCGCAATTTCGACAGTTTCTCAGGCGCAGTCGGCGTATGGCACGAAACATCGGGCGGCTTGCGCTTTGGCCTGAACGCCAGCCGCGTCGAACGCGCGCCTGCGGGCGAGGAACTGTTCGCCGACGGGCCGCATATCGCGACCCAGCAGTATGAAGTGGGCGACCCGTTTCTCGACACCGAAAAGGCACTGGGGGTCGAGGCGTATCTGCGCGGCAGTTTCGGTCCGGCCACATTCTCGCTGACCGGCTTTGCGACGAAATTCGACGATTACATCTATCTCGCCGCCACGGGCGAGGAAGCTGACGATCTGCCCGTCTATCAGCAGATGCAGGACGATGCCGACTACATCGGTTTCGAGGCGGAGACGAGCTTCCCGCTGGTGACGCTGGGCGATGTGACGATCGGCAGCGAAATGTCGGCCAGCTATGTCCGGGCCGAACTGGACGACGGATCGTCCGTGCCGCTGATCCCGCCTCTGTCGGCGCGCTATGCGCTGACCGCGCAGACCCGGCAGCTGGAAGGGCGCGTCGAACTGGGTCTTTACGACGATCAGGACCGCGTGGCCGATTACGAGGCCAAGACCGACGGTTTCACCATGGTCGATGCCTCGCTGGCGTGGAAGCCGTGGCGCGGAAACCGCAATCTGACCGTGATCGCGCAGGCGGACAATATCTTCGACGTCGAAGGCCGCCGCCATGCCAGCGCGACAAAGGATTTCGTGCCCATGGCAGGCCGCAATTTCAAGCTGAGCCTTCGCGTCAGCCTGTGATGCGAATAGGGTGCGGGCGGTCCGAAAGCGTACCGGACCGCCTGCCCCTTTTCTCGCCTAGCGCGCGCCCACGATGGTGAACTGGCCGATGGTGCGAACCCCGTCCTGATCCTGATCGGACAGCCCGACCGTCAGTCCGGCTTCTGCCCCCTGCGGACCGAAGAACCAGCCTTCGTATGGGGCGAACAGGGTCGGGTTCTGGTAGTTCAGAATGCCGCCAAAGCCGCGCGTCTCGTCATCCAGCGAGGTTTCGCCCGTGAAGGTGCCAAAGTCATAGGTCGACGGTACGGCGGTGCCCGTTCCGAAAACGCTCTGCAACTGGCCCGTCACGCGTACCGACAGATTGACCGCACCCGTCGTCAGATTGACGCTCAGCGATTCCGCGCTGCCGGTCAGCCGGTAAAGCGCGACCGTATTGTCGGGGAACAGGCGATAGGCATTGCCGCCCGTGCTGAAATCGGCGAACGACACCTGCGTCTGCGACGGCTGGTCGGTCAGCAACGTCGGAACGCCGAAGATGCAATTATAGGTTTCGACATAGCCGGTCATCGTATTGCGCGCGAACGCATAGAGGACGCGCGTATAATCGGCCGTGCTGCCGCCCGGTTGCGGGGCGAACAGGATCATGCGCGTGGTGAAACCGTCGGTTCCCGTGCGGCGATATGCCTCTTCGGCATTGGCGATGGTGTCGTCCACATCGGCCGGGCCAAAGCTTTCGTCGATGCCATAGGCCGTCAGGCGATAGGTGCTTTCCGAAGCGTCGTAGTCCAGCGTGACGCCCGGATCGGCATAGAACGGGGTGGGGTTCAGCAGGATGAACGCCCCGCTACCCTGTCCGGTCGTCTGGCATGCCGCCTGAAAGCTCTGGTCGCCGGTCAGCTCGTCATAGGCGGGATAGCTGGGCGAGGGCGTCGGTGACGGACCGGGAGTGGGCGTCGGCGAAGGGGTTACGACCGGCGAGCCCGACTGGCCGCCATCCCCGCCACCACAGGCGGAGAGCGATGCGCTGCATGCAAGCAGCGCCAGCATCCTCAATTTCATATGTTTTAATGGTCCCCGGGGGAAGATGCCCCCGCGCGGGATTTATTCCCGATTCGCGGTGACGCAAAACGGAATCGGCAGCTGCAGGGCAGCCTAATCCTTTTTCGTACGCTTTATGCCGGTCGGGTCTGGCATTTGCGATCAGAACAAGGCCAGCTGCCCGTCGAGCGAAGGCGGGCGGAACGCATGACAATCGAGCGCCAGCCGCCGCTGCGGAATGGCGCTGCGCCTGACGGCCAGATCGAAACGCGCGCGCAGCATTTGCGCCCATGCCCCTTTGGGCCGAAAGCGTTCGTGGAAGCGGTGTTCGTTATCGCGTCCGCCGCGCATATGCTGCACCAGCGCCATCACCTTGCCCGCGCGATCGGGGTAATGCACATCCAGCCATTCGCGGAAAAGCGGCGCGACCTCGTGCGGCAGGCGCATCATGATCCAGTTCGCGCTGGACACGCCCGCCTCTGCCAGATGGGCGACGGTGCGTTCGATGAATTCGTCGGTGATCGCGGGCACGACCGGCGCGATCATGCCATGCGTAGTCACCCCCGCTTTTGCCAGCTGCGCCAGTGCCGCCAGCCGTTTTGCGGGCGAAGGCGCACGCGGCTCCAGCGATTGCGACAACCGCGGGTCAAGGCTGGTGACCGAAACAGCCACTGCCGCCAGATTGCGCCGTGCCAGTTCGGCCAGCAGGTCCAGATCCTGCAGCACGCGGTCGGACTTGGTGGTGATGGTGACGGGGTGGCCGACTTCCAGACACAGCTCCAATATACGGCGCGTGATGCGATAGCGGCCCTCGATCGGCTGATAGGGGTCGGTATTGGTGCCCATGGCAATGGGCCTGACCGTATAGCCGGGCTTGGCCAGCGTCTTGCGCAGCAGATCGGCGGCATTCGGCTTTGCAAACAGCTTCGTTTCGAAATCCAGACCGGGCGAAAGGTCGTGATAGGCATGACTGGGCCGCGCGAAGCAATAGATGCAGCCATGCTCGCACCCGCGATAGGCATTGATCGAACGGTCGAATCCGATGTCGGGCGATGTGTTGAACGTCAGGATGGAGCGGGGATGCTCCTCCGTCACCGTGGTGCGCGGGCGCGGGGCGGCGCCGTCGATGTCCTGCGCCGCGTCCAGCCAGTCGCCGTCATCCAGCCGTTCGGCCAGCCCGAAACGCTGCGGCACCGCATTGCTGGGCGCGCCGCGACCCTTTTGCGCGCGATGGAGCGCGGGATCGGGGTGAGGGCGAGTCGGCATGGTCGCAATTTACCCACGCATTAAGAACAAAACAAGAACTTATGGATTTGTTCACCGCGCCCGCCTATCCAGCCTGAATGATGCACGGACCCCACCAATTCGAAGTGACAGAGGATTTGGTCGTAGAGGCCATGCGCCGGCACATGATCCGCCGCATGACACACGGGCTGGTGGGCAAGCTGTTCATCGCCGTGCTGGTGCTGCTGGCGGTGCTCGTCGCGCTCGATCTGCTGTTTTACGGGCGGCTTTCGCCTGTTTCACTGGCCTTCGTGATTGCGGTGCCGGTGGCTTTGGCGATTATCAACCTGTGGCTGGTGCCGCAAATGGGCCGCCGCCAGTTCCGCCAGAGCGCGGCGCTGCGCGCGCCATCCGGCATCGCGTGGGACGGCGGCGCGATCCATTTCACCAGCGAGAGGGGCGATGCGAAAATCCCGATGGCCGAGCTGTATCGCTGGGACGAGACAGAGAATATCGTGCTGCTCTATCAGACCGAGATGTTCTTCAACATCGTTCCCAAGGCCGCGCTGAACGGGGCCGCGGACGATCTGATCGCACGGATTGACGCGATGGGGGTCAAAAGGAACTAGGGCCGGTAAACCCCGTCCTTGTCGCGGCGGGGCCATCCGGTCAGCAGGCGACGCACCGTGCGCGCAGCGTTGCGGCTGCGCTGGTTGTCGGGGCGGCCGGGGGGATCGGCGAAATTCGCGCTGACATGCGGCCCGACCCGGCCTTCGCCCAGCCAGAGCCCTGCTTCGGGCAACAGCGCAGCCAGTTCGGATGCAAGGGCGCGACAGGCATCGGGGTCGTCGCGGATCGTGTCATAGCGGAAATCGCCGCTCCACCGGCCCGATGCATCCTCATGCCACAATGACGCGCGCTGCCGACGGTCATAGTCCGCGATATCGGGCAAGCGGGCCTGCGCCGGATCGGTTTTTCGCAGCCGGAGATAGCGCGCCCGGCTGAACGGCCCGCGCGCCATATCGATCGAAAAGCCGCCGCCATATTTATCGGTGCGAATGGCAAGCCCGTGCCATTCGGTGCCGGTCAGCCGGTGAAAGACGGGATAGTCGCCGTCGAAACCCATGTCGCGCAATGCCGGTTCGACGATGTCGCGGATCGCCTTGCGCATATGCCGGTTGCTGGTCGTTCCGGCGGCCATGTCGGTTCTCCGCCAGAGGCGTCCCTAACGCTCCCGCAAACGGGGCATCAGTTCCACGAAATTGCAGGGGCGGTTCCGGCTGTCGAGCTGTTCGGCCAATATGCCGTCCCACCCGTCCTTCACCGCGCCGTTCGATCCCGGCAGCGCGAAAATATAGGTGCCGCGCGCCACCACGGCGCAGGCGCGCGACTGGATCGTGCTGGTGCCGATGGTCTTCAGGCTGAGATAGCGGAACAATTCGCCAAAGCCGGGGATCTCGCGCGTTTTGACGCGCATCAGCGCCTCTGGCGTGACGTCGCGGCCGGTCAGGCCGGTGCCGCCGGTGGTGACGACGGCATCGATCGCCTCATCCTCGATCCAGCGGTGGAGTTCGGCCGTGATCAGCTCCACATCGTCGCGGATGATCGCGCGGTCGGCCAGATTGTGCCCTGCCAGTGTGATTCGGTCGGCCAGAATATCGCCGCTGGTATCGTCGGCCCTGGTGCGCGTGTCCGACACGGTCAGCAGCGCGATATTGACGGGTTTGAACGCCCGCGTCTCGTCAATCGCCATCGCTTCAGCCCCCGTTGCCGACGGTAGAGGACGTCACCTCTTTCCCGTGCATCGCCACCGCGCCCGTTCCCGTAACGCCCGGAAAGCGGGGCCACAGGTTCTGGGCATAGGCCTCCCGCGCGTCGGAATCGCGGCCCATCTGGCGCTGGTACATCCAGTAATTGGTCGTCACGATCGCGACATAGGCGCGCGTTTCCCAATAGGGGATCGACTCCATCCACAGCAGCGGATCGCCCTGTGCGTTCACTTCGCTGTTCCAGCGCTGCACGGGCGACAGCCCCGCGTTATAGGCCGCCATGATCTTGGGCAGCAGGCCCTGCGTGCCGCTGGCATCGCGCAGCATTTCAAGGTTTTTCTGCCCATAGCTCATATTGGTCGCCGGATCTTTCAGCGCCGACGTGCTTTGGCCAAGGCCCAGACCCGCGTGCTGGCGCGCGGTGATCGGCATGATCTGCATCAGCCCGACCGCGCCCGCGGGGCTGACCGCCTCGGGCTGGAACCGCGATTCCTGAAGCGTGTGGGCAAAGGCCAGCGCGGGATCGACCCGCCAGCCGTCGACCGGTTGCCAGCGGGTCAGCGGATAGCGTGTGGCGGAATCGGGCTTCGTCCCCGGCGGCGCGTTATAGGCCATGGCCAGCTGCGTTCCGGGCAGGCCCAATGTGCGCGCAAGCCGGGCCAGCGGCTGATATTGCTGCGGGCTGCCGATCTGCGCCTGATGGCGCAGCACTTCGTCGGCCAGCCCCTCGCGCCCGATTTCGACCAGCGCGATGGCAGTGCGGATATTGCTGTTGCCCGACAACGCGTTCCAGTCGCCGCGGTCAAAGCCGTTCTGCGAATGGATCGGCGGCAGGCGCATGCCCAGTTGTTCGGCGGCCAGCATGCCATACAGCGTTTCGGAATAGCCCGCCGCGCGGCGCAGCGCGGGCGCGGCCTCTTCGGGCTGGCGGCAGCGGGTAAAGCTGCGCGAGGCCCAGTAATGGGCAGCGGCGCGCAATTCCTGATTATCGGCGGTCTGCGCCGCGCGGGTAAAGCCGTCGGCGGCCAGTTCGCAATTGTTCAGCCGCCATGCCGCCAGCCCCGCGACCCACCAGCCCTCGCCCACCCACGGGCCGGAGCCGCCATTGGCCACATTGCGCGCCAGCGTCAGGGCGTTGGCGTCGTCATTCTCGATATAATAGCTCCACGCCACGCGCTGGCGCCATTCCGCGCGCGCGCCCGACGACAGGCCCGCATCCACCCCGTCGAGCAGCAGGCGCGCGCCATTGGGATCGTCATTGGTGATCCGTTCCAGAATGGCATTGGCGATGGAATCGGGCATCGAACCGTCACCCACCGAACGCGGGCGGGTGCGTTTTTCCGGTGCGCGGATGGATACAAGCCGCTGCGTGCTGGGCAGGCTGGGCGCGGTTTCAAGCCCGCGTTTCAGCGCCAGCCGCCCGATCTGGCCCGATTGCGGCAATTCGGTGCCGCGCGCCAGCCATGCGTTCAGCGCGGGCAGTTCTATCTTTGGCGAGGTGGGGGCAAGGTAATATTCGGCCAGCGCCAGCTGCGTCAGCAAGCCATCGGGCTTTTGCGCCAGCATGAAATCGACCTGCGCCCAGTTTTCCGCGTCGATCTGGCGGAACACCTCGGCATAAAAGGCACGGTCCTCGTCGCTCAATTGCGCGGGGATCTGGGCCGATTGTTCGACGGCGGCGATTGTATTGGCGGTATTCGCCCATGCGCCGGGCGCGCCGGCAAGCGTGCCGGTCATCGCCAGCAATGAAATCAGCGTGCCCGACACAATGCGGGTGACTTTGACAGTCATGGATCAGCGGTTCCTTCTTGCCTGTTCCTGCCAGCGCGAAGCGGGTGCGATCCCCGTGGCGCAAGGGTAAAGAGGCGAAACTCAAGGAAAAGTGAATCGGCAGCCGGTTTTCGTCAAGACGGGCGCGAGAGCGATAGCCACCGTTGCCACCAAACCGCCTTTGCCTGCGGCCTGCTGCGCATGACCGCCAGTGGATAACTTGCCAGCAAGGGGATCTCATATGTCCCGGCCCCGTCGATTCCGCCGTTTTTCATCGCGATCGCGCCTTGCGCCGATGCCTTGTCGAATCGTTCGGGGGACAGCATTTTCAGCACGTCTTCACCGAAAACGGCCAGCATTTGCGGCGCGGCCAATGCGATATGATGCCGCATTAACGGGCCGAGCCCCTCTGCATAGAGGCCGCGCCAGTCGGCGGCGGGCGTATGGCGCGGCAAGGCAGAGGCAAGATAGCAATCGGCGCGCGTCAGCCCCATCGCCGCCAGCATCGCATCCAGAAGCTGTCCGTCCTGCCCCGACAGCAAGGCATCGCCATCGTCCTGCGCAGGATCGGCGACCAGCACCATCAGCCTTGCCCCCTTGTCGCCGACAGGCGCGACGCGGCCCGCCAGCGGCCCGCGGTCGACCAGCGGTTCGGCCAGCCACCAGTCGCGGAACGCGGGCAGGCTGCCGGGCCAGCACTGCGCAGGTCCGCCGATTTTCGGCGCGGGCGGGGCCGGTCGTTGCACCGGCTTGGGGCGCGGCGCATCGCGGTCCGTCTTGTCCTTGGCATCGGCGGGCGGCGCACCTTCGGCCATCCAGTCATGCGGATCGTCGTCGAATGCCAGATCGACGCCCGCATCGGCCCAGAACGCGGCCCAGCTTTCCACCAGCGCCCGCCCGTCGGCGTCGGCCATGGCTTCTCCGTTCGGGGCCGCAGGATCGGAATAAGGGGTCAAGTCGTTGTCCGGTCAGAATGCCGATATTTCATTGTCACCCTTGACCACGCGGCGTTCTGCAATCAAGCCCTGACGCGAAAAGCAGGCACTAATTGCGCCAGTGCCTTATTGGATGAAATTTTGAGGGAGCCTTTGATGTCCGAACGCGAATCCATGCCTTATGATGTCGTCATCGTCGGTGGCGGCGTGGCGGGATTGGCCGCCGCCATCCGGTTAAAGCAGGTCAATGCCGATCTGGAAGTCTGCATCCTTGAAAAAGGGTCGGAGATCGGTGCCCATATCCTGTCGGGCGCGGTGATGGACCCCAAGGCGCTGGACGAACTGCTGCCCGACTGGCGCGACGACGATTGCCCGATGGCCGAAACGCCGGTGACCGATAACTGGCACTGGGCACTGACCGCCAAGGGAAAGTTCGCCATGCCGCATCTGATGATGCCGCCCTTTATGTCGAACGAGGGGAATTATACCGGATCGCTGGGCAGCCTGACCCGCTGGATGGCCGAAAAGGCCGAGGGACTGGGTATCGAGATTTTCCCCGGCTTTCCCGCATCCGAAATCCTGTGGAACGAGGACGGTTCGGTCAAGGGCGTGGCGACCGGCGACATGGGCGTTGCCGCCGACGGCAGCCACAAACCCGATTATCAGCCCGGCATGGAACTGCACGGCAAATACACGCTGTTTGCCGAGGGTGCGCGCGGCCATCTGACAAAGCAGCTGAAATCGCGGTTCGACCTGGAAGCGGATTGCGAGCCGCAGACCTACGGCCTTGGCATGAAGGAATTGTGGGACATCGATCCCAAGAAGCATGTGCCGGGCCGCGTGCTGCATACGCAGGGCTGGCCGCTTTCCGAAAATGACGCGTCGGGCGGCGGTTTCCTCTATCATCAGGCGAACGGACAGGTCGCTTTGGGTTTCGTCGTCACGCTGGATTATGCGAACCCGTACCTGTTCCCGTTCGAGGAATTCCAGCGCTGGAAACAGCACCCCGAAATCCGCAGCATTCTGGAAGGGGGCAAGCGCGTATCCTATGGCGCGCGGGCCATCAACGAAGGCGGCTGGCAGTCGGTGCCCAAGCTGACCTTCCCCGGCGGCGCGCTGATCGGCTGTTCGGCGGGTTTCGTCAACGTGCCCCGCATCAAGGGCAGCCATACCGCGATGAAATCGGGCATGCTGGCCGCCGAAAGCGTGGCCGCCGCCATCGCCGCCGACCGTTCGGGCGACGAGGTGCTGGATTACGAAACCACCCTGCGGTCGAGCTGGATCGCGGACGAATTGAAGAAGGTGAAGAATGCCGAGCCTGCGCTGGCGAAGTTCGGCGGTGCGCTGGGCACTTTGGTCGCGGGTGTCGACATGTGGATGCGCACACTGAAAATCGGCCTGCCCGTCACGATGAAACATCACCGCGACTGCGACATGCTGATGCGTGCCGATCTGTTCAAGCCGATCGAATATCCCAAGCCCGACGGGGTGATCAGCTTCGACCGTTTGTCGAGCGTGTTCCTGTCGAACACCAATCACGAGGAAGACCAGCCCTGCCATCTTCAGCTGAAGGACCCCGATGTTCCGCTGAAGATCAACCTGCCGGTCTTTGCCGGTCCTGCCGCGCGATACTGCCCCGCGGGCGTCTATGAATATGTCGGCGTGGAAGAGGGTGATCCCAAATTCGTGATCAACGCCCAGAACTGCGTCCACTGCAAGACCTGCGACATCAAGGACCCGACGCAGAACATCAACTGGGTAACGCCCGAAGGTGGCGGCGGGCCGAACTATCCCAATATGTAAAACTCCGTCATGGGAGCATGCGGCGACGTGAAGGCCACCGGTTACGCCAAGATCAACCTTGCCCTGCATTTGCGGGGCAGGCGGGCCGATGGCTATCACGATATCGAGACGATTTTCGCCTTTGTCGACGCGGGCGATGTGCTTTCGGTACGCACCGGTCAGGCAGATGACCGGCTGGCCGTGGTGGGCGAATTTGCCGATGCGCTGGGCGGTTCGCCGGTGGGCGACAACATCCTGATGCAGGTTCTTGGCGCGTTCCCCCGCCCGGTCGGGAACGGGCACGACGGTTGGCATGTCACGCTGGAAAAGAACCTGCCCGTCGCGGCGGGGCTGGGCGGGGGCAGTGCCGATGCGGGCGCGCTGATCCGGCTGATCTGCGACAGTCACGGCTGGCCCGACGACTGGCAGGAGCGCGCGGCGAAACTGGGCGCGGATGTGCCCGCCTGCGTCATCAGCCAGACCGCGCGTGGCACCGGCACCGGCACCGAACTTACCGTGATCGACAGCGAGCTGACCGGCATGGCCGTGCTGCTGGTCAATCCGCGCAAACCGCTGGCGACGGGTCCGGTGTTCAAGGCGTGGAACGGCATCGATCAGGGGCCATTGGCCGAAGGGACATTGCGCGATATCGTGCCCAAGGCGCGCAACGATCTTGAGGATGGGGCGCGTGCCCTCGTCCCCGCCATCGGGCAGATTATCGGCGCGCTGAAAGCCACCCATCCGTGGCTGGCGCGCATGTCGGGTTCGGGCGCAAGCTGTTTTGCCCTGTACGAAAGCGCAGAGGCCCGCGATGCCGCCGATGCCGAAATCGCGATGCGCTATCCGGACTGGTGGCGGATGAAGGGCACCCTCAGGTGATCGAGGAAACCGAAAGCTGGCGGCGCATCGGCACGCCCGTCCATGGCGGCATCGTGCTGGTATCCGACCACGCATCGAACCGCGTGCCCGACGATATGGAACTGGGCATTACGCAGGCGCAGCTCGACGATCACATCGGCTGGGACATCGGCGTCGCGGGCGTTGCCGACCGCATGGCCCGCCGCCACGGGATTGCCGCCCATCTCGGCAATGTCAGCCGCCTTGTCGTCGACCTCCACCGCGAAGAAGACCACGACAGGCTGATCCCCACGGAAAGCGACGGCGTGCTGGTGCCCGGCAATATCGGTGCGGACCGCGAAGGGCGGCTGAACCGGTTTTACCGCCCCTATCACGATGCGATGGAGGACTGGCTTGGCCGCGCGGCGCCGCGGCTGATCGTCTCGCTTCACAGCTTTACCCCCGCGATGGCGACCGACCCCGACAGCATGCGCCCGTGGCACGTCGGCCTGCTGTATAACCAACAGGGCACGGCAGCGCGCCATGCGATGCGGCTTTTCGCGGAATACGGGCTGACGGTGGGCGATAACGAACCCTATTCGGGCCGCCTGCTGAATGCGACGATGAACCGTCATGCAGAAGCATATGACCGCCCCTATCTGGCGATAGAGGTGCGCAACGATCTGATCCGCAACGAACGCGGACAGGCACGCTGGGCCGATATGATCGCCGATGTGGCCAGACGCACGGCGGAACTGATCGGCTGACCGTCCTTTCCGACAGCGGACAAGCTGTGACGGGGATGCGGGACAGCAATTCTTGCTTCGGTTATGGTGCCCGCTGCGCTAAGGGCGCGCCAAAGCGTATTTTCGCGCAATTTATGTGAACCGGAGTCCCTGACAATGCCTGCCTATCGTTCCCGCACATCTACCCATGGCCGCAATATGGCGGGTGCGCGCGGGCTGTGGCGCGCCACGGGGATGAAGGACGATGATTTCGGCAAGCCGATCATCGCCATCGCCAACAGCTTCACCCAGTTCGTACCGGGCCACGTTCACCTGAAGGATCTGGGCCAGCTTGTCGCGCGCGAGATCGAGGCGGCGGGCGGCGTGGCCAAGGAATTCAACACCATCGCGGTCGATGACGGGATCGCCATGGGGCATGACGGCATGCTCTATTCGCTGCCCAGCCGCGACATCATTGCCGACAGCGTCGAATATATGGTCAATGCCCATTGCGCCGATGCCATCGTGTGCATTTCCAATTGCGACAAGATCACGCCCGGCATGCTGATGGCGGCGCTGCGGATCAATGTGCCGGTGGTGTTCGTGTCGGGCGGCCCGATGGAGGCCGGCAAGGTCGTGCTGAAGGGCAAGGAACATGCGCTCGATCTGGTGGACGCCATGGTCGCCGCCGCGGACGAGAGCTATACCGACGAGGAAGTGACCGCGATCGAGCGTTCGGCCTGCCCGACCTGCGGTTCGTGCAGCGGCATGTTCACCGCCAATTCGATGAACTGCCTGACCGAGGCTCTGGGCCTGTCGCTGCCCGGCAACGGGTCGATGCTGGCCACCCACGCCGACCGCGAGGCGCTGTTCCGCGAAGCCGGCCGTCTGGTGGTCGATCTGTGCAAACGCTATTACGAGCAGGACGACGAAAGCGCCCTGCCGCGCAATATCGCCAGCTTTGCCGCATTCGAAAACGCGATGAGCCTTGATATCGCGATGGGCGGGTCGACCAATACGGTGCTGCACCTGCTGGCCGCCGCGCATGAGGCGAAGGTCGATTTCACCATGGCCGATATCGATCGCCTGTCGCGCGGGGTGCCGTGCCTGTCGAAAGTCGCGCCTGCCAAGTCCGACGTGCACATGGAGGATGTCCACCGCGCGGGCGGCATTATGGCGATCCTTGGCGAGATGGACCGCGCAGGGCTGATCAATGGCGAATGCCCCACGGTGCACAGCCGCAGCATGAGCGAGGCGATCGCGCGCTGGGACATTACGCAGACCAATTCGGACAGCGTGCGCAATTTCTATGCCGCGGCGCCGGGCGGCGTGCCGACCCAGACCGCCTTCAGCCAGAACCGCCGTTGGGAATCGCTGGATACCAACCGCACATCGGGCGTGATCCGCAATGCCGAGAACGCCTTTTCCAAAGATGGCGGGCTGGCGGTGCTGTCGGGCAATATCGCGCTGGACGGCTGCATCGTGAAAACGGCGGGCGTGGATGAAAGCATTCTGAAATTCACCGGCCCCGCGCGTGTTTACGAAAGCCAGGAAGCCGCCGTCGTCGGCATTCTGGCCGATGAGGTGAAGGCAGGCGAAGTCGTGGTGATCCGCTATGAAGGGCCACGCGGCGGGCCGGGGATGCAGGAAATGCTCTATCCCACCAGCTATCTGAAATCGAAGGGTCTGGGCGCGGCCTGCGCGCTGATCACCGACGGGCGTTTTTCGGGCGGCACCAGCGGGCTATCGATTGGCCATGCGTCGCCCGAAGCAGCCGAAGGCGGCGCGATCGGGCTGGTCGAAACGGGCGATACCATCGCCATCGACATTCCGGGACGCAGCATCGATCTGATGATCAGCGATGCCGATCTGGCCAAACGCCGCACCGCAATGGAGGCGAAGGGCGATGCGGCGTGGAAGCCGGCTCACCCGCGCCCGCGCAAGGTGTCCGAAGCCCTGCGCGCCTATGCCGCGATGACGACCAGCGCGTCGCGCGGCGCGGTGCGTGACGTCGACCAGCTTTACCGCCGTTAACCGGCCGGCCGCCATGCACCATCAGCCGCACCCGATCGCACCCGATCAGGTGCTGACCGCTGCGCAAATGCTGCATGGGGAACACAGGCTGATGGATGCGGGCACCGATGTCCACGCGCTGATGCAAAGGGCGGGGCGCGGAGCGGCGGAATGGGTCTGGCGTGTCGCAAGCGGCGCGCCGGTGACGGTGCTGTGCGGACCCGGCAATAATGGCGGCGACGGCTATGTGATCGCGCAGGCTTTGCACGATCGCGGTTTTCCCGTGCAGATCGTCGCCGCGCTGCCGCCCGCCACCTATGCGACGCGGCGTGCGGCAGCGCTCTATCGCGGTGCCATTGTGGATGCGGCGGAAGCGAGGGGTGCGGTTCTGGTCGATTGCCTGTTCGGTAGCGGCCTGAACCGCGAAGTCACCGGCATGCTGCGCGACATGCTGCACGATCTGGCCGCGCGCCATGGCAAGCGTATCGCCATCGACCTGCCCAGCGGCGTTGCGACCGACAGCGGGGCGCTGCTGATCGACGCCTTGCCGCACTACGATCTGTGCATCGCGCTGGGCGCGTGGAAGCCTGCCCATTTCCTGATGCCCGCGATGCAGCATTGGCGCGCGGCGCGGCTGGTCGATATCGGATGCGGGCAAGAGCCCGGGGCGGCGCATCTGATCGGCAGGCCCACGATCCATGCCCCCGCTGCGGACGCGCATAAATATACGCGCGGCCTTATCGCCGTGGTCGGCGGCGCGATGGAGGGGGCGGCGATGCTGGCCTCCCGCTCTGCGGCATTGGGCGGCGCGGGCTATGTCAAGATGCTGGCGCAGGACAGCGTGTTCAGCGCGTCCGCCGATCTGGTGGTCATGCGGTCCCCCGGCATGATGACCCTGCCGCAGGCCCTGTCGGACGACCGGATCGCCGCCGTGCTGTGCGGCCCCGGGCTTGGCCGCGACCATCAGGCGCGCGAACGGATGGAGGCCGCGCTGGAATCGGGCCACCCCGCCGTGATGGATGCGGATGCGCTGGTGCTGTTGCGGCTGGCGAATGTCGCGGGCCGCACGGCCCCGCTGGTACTGACCCCGCATGAGGGGGAGCTAGCGCGGCTGGAACAGGCATTCGGATTGCCGGAAGAGGGGGGCAAGCAGGCCCGCGCCCTTGCGCTGGCAAAGGCGGCGAATGCCGTGGTGATCGCCAAGGGGCCGGACACGCTGGTCGCTTCGCCCGATGGCGCGCTGGCCTATGCGCCGCGCGCGTCGAGCTGGCTGTCGGTGGCGGGCACGGGCGATGTGCTGGCAGGGTTGGTCGCGGCGCGGCTGGCGGTGACGGGCGATGCATTCCGCGCCGCGCAACAGGCAGTCTGGCTGCATAAAGAGGCTGCGCGGCAGGCCGGTGCCGGTTTTACTGCGGCGATGCTGGCGGAATCGGTGCGCGATGCTATGGGCGCGGCCCTATGACCGCACATTCAACCAGCAAGGTTCTGCGCATTGCCGCAAAGGGCGATGGCCAGACCGAAGACGGGCGCTTTATCGCGCTGACCGCGCCGGGCGACGATGTCACACCCGATGGCAAGATCATCCCCGGCCCGCATCACGCCGCCCCCGCCTGCCGCCATTTCCCCCAATGCGGCGGCTGCCAGTTGCAGCAGCTGGATGAGGAAAGCTGGCGCGATTTCGTGACGGCGCGTGTCGCCAATGCCGCCGAGGGTCAGGGGCTGACGCCGGATGTGCTTGAGCCTGCCGAGCTGTCCCCGCCCGCCAGCCGTCGCCGCGTGACCCTGCATGCCGAGGCACGCGGTCGGTCCGTCCGCATCGGTTTCCGCGAAGCGCGCTCGCACAATATCGTCGATATGGCCGAATGCGCGGTGATGGGTCCCGAACTTTTCGCGATGGTCGCGCCGCTGCGCCGGCTGATTGCGGGTTTCGGGCGCAAGCGGCTTGCCATCGATATCCAGATGACCTTGTGCGATCAGGGGGTCGACTGCAATATCGGCGGCTATACGCCCGAAGGTCTGGCCGAGACGGAGGCCATGATCGGTTTCGCGCAAGGGAACGGCCTTGCGCGCCTGACGCTGAACGATGGGTATGGCCCCGAAACCCATTGGGAGCCGGAACCCGTCACCGTGACCCTGTCGGGCGTGCCCGTGGGCCTTCCGCCCGGCAGCTTCCTGCAACCGACAAGAGAGGGAGAGGCCGCGCTGGTCGCTGCCGCCAGCGAATGGCTGGCGGGGGCGAAAAACGCTGCCGATCTGTTCGCGGGGCTGGGCACCTTTGCCTTTGCGCTGTCGGCAGGCGGAGCGAAAGTGCTGGCGGCAGAGGCTGCGCGCGACGCGCATCTGTCGTGCAAGGCGGCGGCAGGCATTTCGCAGCGGCAGGTCTTTGCCATGCACCGCGACCTGTTCCGCAATCCGCTTCAGGCGGACGAGCTGGCGCGGTTCGATGCGGTACTGCTCGATCCGCCGCGTGCGGGGGCAAAGGAACAGGTTGGGCGGCTGGCCGAAAGCGCGGTGGGGCGCATCTGCTATATCAGTTGCAACCCGTCGAGCTGGGCCAAGGATGCCGCGGCGCTGGTCGCGGGCGGCTACCGGCTGGCGAAACTGCGCCCCGTGGGACAGTTCCGCTGGTCGACGCACGTGGAGTTGGCCAGCCTGTTTGTCAGGGATTAACCCAGCACCGACAGCAATGCGCGGACCGACAATAGCGCCAGCGCAAGGCTGGACACCACGAACAGCGCCGCACGGATGGTGATGACATTGACCCGCGCCTGCCAGATCGAATGGGCGATGCGGATCACGACATAGAACCACGCCAGCCCCGCATCATATGCCGTCGCGCCGCCCAGCGACAGGATCACGCAGGCAGCATAGAACGCCGTCGGCTGTTCCATCAGATGGTTGTAATTCTGCGCCACCCAGTCCTTGGCATCGGGCGCGGTGCGCGGGATATCGCGCCCGATCGCGCCGGGGGGCATCTTGTCCAGCCTGATGCCATGCTGGCGGAACAGCATGCTTCGATGCACCAGCATCCAGACGAACATCACCATGGTCCACACCAGCAGCACGGCTGCCGGAACCAGAATTGCTGTATCGGCCATGGTTTCCCCCAATATCGCGCCGCGCCAGAGACTGCCGCCCGCTGATCGCGGTGTCAAAAGCTTTGCATTCGGCTTCGCGGGGGCGCTGCTGTCGCTTGCGTGTCACCGTTGCGGGTCTATATCGGCGCACTCAACTGGTACTGGTCCGCCGCGGCGCGGGCCGCGAAGTCAAGGAGATGCGTTGTGGGCAAGGTTCTGGTGATCGGCGCGGGCGGTGTCGGTTCGGTCGCGGTACACAAGATGGCCATGAACGCGGATATTTTCAGCGAGATCGTGCTGGCCAGCCGCACCGTTTCCAAATGCGATGCCATCGCCGCCAGCGTCAAGGAACGGACCGGCGTGATCGTCCCCACCCACGCGATCGACGCGGACGATGTGGCGGCCACCACCGCGCTGATCGAACAGGTGAAGCCCGATCTGGTCGTGAATCTCGCGCTGCCCTATCAGGATCTGTCGATCATGGATGCCTGTCTGAACGCGGGCGTGCATTACATGGACACCGCAAATTACGAACCCAAGGACGTCGCGAAGTTCGAATATCACTGGCAGTGGGCCTATCAGGACAGGTTCAAGGACGCGGGGCTGATGGCGCTGCTGGGCAGCGGTTTCGATCCGGGCGTGACCAGCGTGTTCGCCATGTGGCTCAAGAAACACAAGCTGAAGACCATCCGCCTGCTCGACATCCTCGACTGCAATGGCGGCGATCACGGGCAGGCCTTTGCCACCAATTTCAATCCCGAAATCAATATCCGCGAAGTGACCGCGCCCGCCCGGCATTGGGAGAAGCGGCCGGGGGAGAACGGCGAGTTCGTCGAAACCCCAGCGATGGGCGTGAAGCAGCAGTTCGACTTTGAAGAAGTCGGCCCCAAGAACATGTATATGATGTACCACGAGGAGCTGGAAAGCCTCGCCCGCTTCGTGCCCGAGATGGAGCGCGCGCGGTTCTGGATGACGTTCGGCGACGAGTATATCAAGCACCTGACCGTGCTGCAGAACGTGGGCATGACGCGCATCGATCCGGTGATGTACAACGGGCAGGAAATTATCCCGCTGCAATTCCTGAAAGCCGTGCTGCCCGAACCGTCCAGCCTGGGCGAGACGACCAAGGGCAAGACCAATATCGGCGATATCGCCACGGGCGAGGCGCTGGACGGTAGCGGCGAGAAGACGTTCTATATCAGGAACATCTGCGATCACGAGGATGCCTATGCCGAAACCGGTAACCAGGCCGTGTCCTATACCACCGGCGTTCCGGCGATGATCGGTGCCGCCATGATCCTGACCGGCAAATGGAAGGGAGATGGCGTGTTCAACATGGAACAGTTCGATCCCGATCCCTTTATGGACATGCTGAATGAACACGGCCTGCCGTGGACGGTCGAGGAGCTGGACGGGCCGCTGCCCTTCTGATCGGAGCGGAGTTGATGCAGGGACCGCCGATCCTGTTCGTCCATGGCGCGCTGGGCGATGCGCGCACATGGGGGCCGGTGCTCGACGCATTGCCGTGGAACGTGGATGCGCGGGCGATCACGCTGTCTTTTTTCGGAACGGCAAAATGGTCGGGCGATGGCAGCGATTTCGGCACCGAGCGGCACACACAGGATCTGGAGCAATTCATCGACGCCACCATGGACGCCCCCGTGGTGGTGGTCGCATGGTCATACAGTTGCCATCCCGCGCTGCTGCTGGCCAAACGCCGCCCCGATCTGGTGGCAGCGCTGGTGCTGTACGAACCCGCATTCGCCAGCTTTATCGAGGATGAGGGACTCCGTGCCGAATTTGGCGCCGACGCCGCAGCATGCTTCGGCCCGGTGGGCGAGGCATTGGCGCAAGGCGGGGAGGAAGCCGCGGCCCATGCGCTGTTCGATCAGGTCGGCAAACGGGGCTTTATCGCCAATATGGCGCCGGAACGCCGCCGCATCGCGCTCGATAATGCGCGCATGATGCCGCTTTTGATGGGCAAAGGCGCACCGCCGGTGAAGATTTCGGCGGATGAAGTCCG